>CAYTRR010000001.1:0-37168 GCA_964440275.1 uncultured Spirochaetales bacterium
ATTTATTTTTTTATTATAAATTATTATTTATTTTATTAAAAAATAAAATCATAATAAATAATATATTCATATATTATTAATTCAGCTATAAAAGCTTTTAAAAGAAAAACATCAGCCAAAAGAAAGCCAGCTAAAAGAAAGCCTGCGTCAAGAAGTAGAAGAAAAAGATAGTTGTGAAACTGGTATGGGTGTTATCTTAGCTGAGATAGCACCCTTTTTTTTCAGCTATTCATTGCATCTAAGAATTCCTTATTATCTTTAGACCCTTTTAATTTATCTAAAAGAAATTCCATTGATTCATTAGGACTCATAGGATTCAGAACTTTTCTAAGCAACCAGATTCTTGTTAGATCTAATTCGTCAATTAATAATTCTTCTTTTCTTGTACCTGACTTCTGTAAATCTATTGCTGGGTAAATTCTTTTTTCTGCTAATTTTCTATCAAGATATATTTCCATATTTCCAGTTCCTTTAAATTCTTCGAATATCACTTCGTCCATTCTGCTTCCTGTATCAATTAAAGCAGTCGCAACTATTGTTAAGCTTCCACCTTCTTCAGTATTTCTTGCTGCACCAAAAAATCTTTTAGGTCTTTGAAGAGCATTAGCTTCCATGCCCCCAGTTAAAACTCTACCGCTAGCAGGAGTTACAGTGTTACTTGCTCTGGCAAGTCTTGTTATACTGTCGAGTAAAATTACAACATCTTTTCCATGTTCTACTAAACGTTTTGCTTTTTCAAGAACCATATCAGCTACCTGAACATGTCTTTGCGGTGGCTCATCAAATGTTGAGCTTACAACTTCACCTCTTACTGATCTTTCCATATCTGTAACTTCTTCTGGTCTTTCGTCAATCAATAAAACAAACAATGCAACTTCAGGATCATTGTCAGTAATTGCTTTTGCTATTTTCTGAAGAAGGACCGTCTTACCAGTTCTAGGTGGCGCAACTAATAATGCCCTTTGTCCTTTCCCTATTGGAACAAACATATCAATCACTCTTGTAGAGTACTCCTCTGTTTCATTTTCCATACTTAATCTTGAATTTGGATGAAGAGGAACTCTATTAGAAAAACTAATTCTTTCTCTACAATAATCAGGATCACCAAAATTAACAGATTCGATTTTAAGTAATGCCAGATTTTTCTCCCCTTCTCTTGGTAGTCTTACATATCCACCTATTGTGTCTCCAGATTTAAGATTAAATGACCTAACTTGGGACTTTGAAACATAAATATCATCTGGTCCTGGAAGATAGCTATATTTAGGAGACCTAAGGAATCCGTAACCTTCTGATAATATTTCAAGAACACCTTCCGCGTATATTTCTCCTTGCTTATCTGATTGTGATTTTAATATTGCATAAATCATGTCCTGCCTAGTCATTCTAGCCGCATCTTCAATTTCTAAAGATATTGCCATTTTTTGAAGTTCTGCAGGCTTAATTTCTCTAAGTTCGTTAAGATTCATTAAGCTTAAAGCAGCCGATTTAGTAGCTTTTTCTTCAACTTCAGATTTCTTGGGACTTGCCTTTTTATTCATATTGACCTTGGGATTTAATTTGGATTTCATTACAATTTAAGGTTGTAATACAATATATATAATTCTTTATTACTAAAAAGTCAATATCTTATTGTTTTAAATTCATGTTTTAGATAGAATTTATATAAGAGGAGACTTTATGTCAGGACATTCTAAATGGCACTCTATTAAGCATAAAAAAGCAGCAACTGATGCAAAAAGAGGAAAAATTTTCACTAAATTAATTAGGGAAATTACAATTGCTGCGCGAGATGGAGGAGGCGATACTGATACGAATCCAAGATTGAGATTAGTTTTAGCTAATGCTAAGAGCGAAAATATGCCAAAAGATACTATTGAAAGAGCTATTAAAAAAGGTACAGGTGAATTGGAAAGCGATACTCTTATTGAGACAACTTACGAAGGTTATGGTCCGGGAGGCGGAGCGGTACTTGTAGAAGTTTTAACCGATAATAAAAACAGAGCTGTCTCTGAAATCAGACGAGCTTTTTCAAAGTTTGGTGGCAATTTAGGTGAATCAGGGTGTGTGGCGTGGATTTTTGAGAAAAAAGGAAGAATTGAAATTGCTCTTAAAGAAACAGATGAAGATTCTTTATTTGATTCAGCATTAGACTTAGGGGCGGAAGATATTATTAACGAAGAAGATTTCTTCTCTGTCTTTACTCTTTTAGATAATTTTGAAGATGTAAAGAAGGGTTTGCAATCAAAAGGGTTTAATATTTCTAGTTCTGAAATTTCCATGATCCCCAGCAATTCTGTGAAAATTGAAGGAAAGCCCGCAGAGCACATGTTGAAGATGTTAGAAATGTTAGAAGATTGTGATGATGTACAAAATGTTTATTCAAATTTTGATATAGACGATTCTGTTATCAAAGCATTTGCTTAGGTTTTCATCCATTTTGATAGCCATTTATCAAAATCTGGATATAGCTCTATTTTGCTCTTCTTTTCTTTGTCTTGTGTACTGTAAAACATAATCATCCCATACTTTCTTGACACTAGAGCGATATCTCTTTTTTTCTCAGGATTTGATACATACCCTCGTTTACACTGAATCCCAAACCATATTCTTTTTTTATTCTTTTTATTGTAGAGACCAAAAATAATATCTGCGGAACCTTTGCTACCTCTACTCTCAATAGCATAAAATTTCAATTCTTTATGATATGATAATTTCTCTTGCAAGTAGCTATTTGTTTTTCTCTCGAATATATAACCTTTTCTATACTGAGACACGCTTACTCCATATTATGAATGTTTTAAATACAAATAATTATGTATGATATCTTATACTATAATTGTTTTAATTGACTATGGAAATTATTTTAGTTCGACATTGTGAAACAGATTGGAATAAGCAAAATAGATGTCAGGGTATTTCTGATATTAGTTTAAATAATGATGGCTTAAAGCAAGCTGAAGATTTAAGATTCTATTTTTCTGACAGAAATATAGATATAATGTTCACTAGTCCTCTTAAACGAGCTATAGAGACTGCTAATATTATTAATACTGATAAAGGATTATCAATTAAATACAGCGAAGAATTAAGAGAGATGGACCAAGGTGATTTTGAAGGGATTCCATTTAATACACTTAGAGATTATTATTCATCTGAGTTAAAACAATGGAGAGAAAATCCTGAAAACTTTAGGATTCCTAATGGCGAAACCTTAGGTGAAGTAAGAAAAAGAATGATTTCTTTTGTGGGTAACATGGTAAAGAATTATCCAGAGAATTTGTCAGTTCTTGTTGTGAGCCATAATTTGGCATTGTCGACCCTTCTTTGTTCCATTAAAGATAAAAACCTCAAATCTTTTACAGATTTTACAGTTAAGTCAGGTTCAATTTCAACAATTGATTATTCAGATAAAGTTTTTTCATTAAAAAATATAGATTATATTAAGCATTTAAAACAGATATGATACAAGAAGCAATATTAGAAAAGATAAAAACTTATTTAATTGACCATCAGGATTTCTCTCATCTTGATTTCTCTAAATTGACTTTATCTATTCCGAAAAATACATCTCATGGAGATTTCTCAACTAATTTCGCCCTAATCGTGTCTTCAGAATTAAAAATTAATCCTAATAAACTTGCTGAGAAGATTGCAGATATTATTATCAAACACAATGATTTGAATTTTGATGAAATCAATGTTGTCCCCCCTGGTTTTATTAATTTTAAGATTTCCAATGCGACCTATCACGGATATCTTAAAGAAATACACCTAGCTGGGGCTAGATTTGGTTCTTCCAATAAAAAAAATAAGAAAGTTCTTATAGAGTTCGTATCTGCTAATCCAACTGGCTATCTCCATTTGGGACATCTCAGAAATGCTGCGGTTGGAGACTCAATATCAAGAATACTGTCTTTTTCTGGTTATGATGTTACTAAAGAGTATTATTTAAATGATTATGGAACTCAGGTTAAATTATTAGGAGAATCTTTAAAAACGAGAGTCTACAATTTACTTAATATACAAGCTGAACTACCTGAGGGTGGGTATAAAGGCGAGTACTTAATTGATCTGGCTAAAACTCTTATTTCTAATGAAACTAACGAATACTTATTGAATGCTGATATTGATTACTTTTCTGATTTTGCCAAATCAAATCTGATTAAAGAAATTGTAGCAGATTTAGAAATGCTAAATATATCTTTTGACTCCTGGTTTTCTGAAAAAGAAGATATTCATGATTCCAACTTGTTAGAACAAACAACAAAATTATTGGAAGACAAAAATAGTTTATATGTGTCTGACAAAGCCCAGTGGATTAGAACCGCAGAGCACGGGGATGAGAAAGATTGGGTTGTTAGAAAATCAGACGGCACATCAACATATTTTATGAATGATATTGCATATCATCAGAATAAGTTTGAAAGAAATTATGACTTATTAATCAATGTGTGGGGCGCGGATCACCACAGCCACATCTCAAGGCTGAAAGCGGCTATCAAGCTATTGTCAAATGATTCCAATAGATTGATATTTGTGTTGATACAGTTTGTAAGATTAATTAAAGACAATGAAGATGTTTCTATGTCAAAAAGATCAGGAACATATACAACCATAAGGGATTTGCTTAATGAATTTGATAGAGATTTAATTAGATTTCTCATGATTAGCAGAAGCTCTGATAGTCACTTTGATTTTGATCTTGATAAATGTAGAAGCGACTCGGAAGAGAATCCTGTGTTTTATATACAATATGCAAATGCCAGGATAAATAGCATAATAAAAAAAAGTGGGACAGATAGAATAGATTTGGATAATTTAGATTTATTAAATCAAGAAAAAGAACTAGCACTAATCAAGAAATTATTAAATTTCCCAGAAATAGTCAAGGATTCAGCTGCTAATTACTCTCCACATAAAATTGCTTTCTACCTGCAAGAATTGTCTTCAGAATTCCATAATTACTATAAATCTTCAAAAATTTTAGTAGATGATAAAGAAACCCTAAATGCCAGATTAGCCTTAATCACCTCAATAAAGATAGTTTTAGTAAATGGATTAGATTTGCTAGGGGTATCTTCACCAGATAAAATGTAATCTATTCTATGTTTATTTCAGATTTAATTGAACCCCACCACATCCTTCTTTCAATTCTTTTCTTGCTTCTACTTTATAAAGTTTTGGCTTATTTTTTCATAAAAAATGATATGAAGATTTTCGACGATATTGTTGTCAGCTCGACTAAAAATCCAGATGGATATAAAGATAAAACAATGATTTCTAATTCTTTTAAAGAATGGTGGTCATTTGCTATATCTCCAGTCGAGGAGATATTAATAAAATCAAAAATAAGTCCAAATTTTCTTACATTAATATCTTTTATTGTTTCATTCTTTACAGCTTATCTGTATGCATCGGGATTCATATTTTTTGCTTCTATCTTTATCCTTGCTGGGTCAAGTTTTGATATATTAGATGGGAGAATCGCTAGAGCAACAAAAAAAGTTTCAAGCAAAGGTGCTTTTTTAGATAGCTGCTTAGATAGACTTTCTGAAATAGTAATCATGTTTGGTTTGTTTGTTTATTTTTTCCCAAGTTATTTTTCTTATGTAATTTTTTTAACAATTTGTTTTAGTCTATTAGTGAGTTATGTGAAAGCAGCGGCAATTAATCTCAATTTGGATTCCAATATTGGTATCATGCAAAGACCAGAAAGAGTTGTTTATTTGGGGGTAGGGGGAATTATAAGCAGTGTTTTAGATTATTACAGTATAGAAATATTCCAAATCAATCATTTTGTACTACTAGCATCAATTTCTATAATACTTATATTTTCAATGATTAGTTCTATTCAACGTATGTATAAAAGTCTTGGAAGTTAAAGCCTACTTGCTTCTTTCACGTGTATCTTCTTTTATTCTAGAAGCTTTTTTGGAGAGACCACGCATATAATAGAGCTTTGCTCTCCTAACTCGACCTTGTTTTTTAACTTCTATTTTTGCTATTTGTTTAGAATGCAATGGGAATATTCTTTCAGTGCCTACGCCATATGATATTTTTCTCACAGTAAAAGTTTCTCTAGTGCTAGCTCCACTTCTTGCTATGACTATTCCTTCAAAAATTTGAACCCTTTCTTTTTCCCCTTCCTTTATTTTATAGTGAACAGAGACAGTATCACCAGCTTTAAATAATGGAACTTCTTTAAGATCTTCTTTTTCTATTTTATCTATCAAATTCATTTCAACACCTAAAATTTACAACCAAAGAGCCTATCTAAAATTATAGCAACTGCACTTCTAACCGAGAGATGATTATAATTATGGTAACTCCCTACAGGCTTTAAAATATAATCCGCACTCTCAAGCACATCCTTGGTCAAACCCCATCCTGTACCAAAAAGTAATAAAAAAGGAGAATCATCTAACTCTATTATCTCCTTTAGCTGAGGATAATTTACCATATTATGCATAATTCTTGCATCTGTTGCAACTATCTTTGGTTTTTTCTTATGTTTTAGTTTTATGGCTTTGATTGTATCACCGATACTCTTTTTCACTTCTATCAATTTAATAGCATCATGTTTTGTACTTTCAGTTCTATTATCTTTACTGTTTTCCCAATAATTTATAACACTTTCAGCTAATTCACGTTGTTCTTTAACAGGATGGGTTATAAAATATTTTTTTATACCATAGGTTTTACATGACCTGGCAATATCTTGTATATCTAAATTGGTCAAAGAAGTCTTTATGATATCACCATGCCTATTTTCAATTGGATAGTGAACTAAACCTAAATAAATATTATGATTAGTTTTAGCGATTTTATTTTTTTTTAATTTTTCTATCTCAATCATGCTCAAATCAGCTCTTTCTAGCAAATCTTCTCTTCTATCAAGAGTGAGTTTCAAAGAAGACTCTCTGTTGTAAGCACTTATTTTTCCATGGTTACCTGAAATCAAAACATTAGGAACCTTCCTTTTCCTAAATGATGCAGGGCGTGTATAAACTGGATTTTTTAATAATTGATTCTGGAAGGTATCTTTGTCGACAGACTCCTTTTTTCCTACAACTCCATCTATCATTCTGCTTACTGAGTCTATAACTGTTAGGGCAGGGAGATCTCCTCCAGATAATACATAATCTCCAATTGATAGTTCTAAGTCCGCATATTCATCTACTAATCTTTGATCAAATCCCTCATATCTACCAGAAACTAAAGTTATATTTTTGTATTTAGATAATTCAAGAGCTAGCGTATTGTTAAGCAATTTTCCTTTAGGGGTCAAGAATACAATTAAACTGTTAGGATTGTTTTCTTTTACTTTATCAATTACTTTAGAAGCTTTATCGTAAGCGATTACCATTCCAGAATCGCCTCCATACTGAGCATCATCTATTCTTACATTCTCTTTTAGAAAGTCATTGTAACTATATAGATTAATTTTAATCTTATTGTTTTTAATAGCTCTCGAAACAATCCCATATTTAAGAGGAGATTTAAATATTTCTCTAAACAATGTAATTATATTAAATATCATAAGGAGGATATCTCCTTTAAATTTTTAATTTTTAAAGATTTATTTTTTGTATCAACATTCAGTACAAAAGATTCATTAAAAGGAACTAAATAGATTTTATTGTTGTTATTTATTTCTAAAATTGTTCCTGTTTTAGTCTCTAAAACTCTCTGTATCTCGCCAAAACATTCATCTGTCTCAGAAAGGACATGAGAACCTATAAGGTCTGTATTATAAAACTCATTTGATTCCAACTTAGGCATTTCAACTTATATATTACCTACAAGAAAAGATATTCCTAAGACTATTCAATAATTTCTAGAACCGCTCTTCTTTTTTCTTTTGCAGCAGCTGCACCCAAAAGAACACGTATTGCCTTTGCTGTCTTACCCTGTTTGCCAATAATTTTACCTAAGTCTTCTTGAGCAACTCTTAATTCATATACCGTGGTAGAATCACCCGAAACTTCTTGTATTTCAACTTGGTCTGGCTTGTCTACAAGAGAACTCGCAATCAATTTTATCAATTCCCCAACTTTATCCATCTTTACCTCTATAATTACGATTATATCAAAATTAAAGAAGATTAGCTTAAGTTTTTTCTAAATAGAATTAATAAGAACTATATTGAAACGTAATGACTAGTAGCATTTATCTATTTAATGGCAGCAACTAATTTTAAACTTCTTCTTTAGTTTCTTCTTGTGGAGCTTCTTCTTGCGCTTTCTGTTTTTTTGGACCTCTTTTTGGTTTGTCTTTTACTAGCTCTGCATATTTGTCAGGATCAATAATTTTCTGGACTCTATTACTTAGTTGCGCACCTTTGTTAACCCATTCTTCTATTTTTTCTTTATTAAAGTTAGAAAGTGATGGTTCTTGTAAAGGGTCGTATGTTCCTAAAATTTCTAAAAACTTTCCATCCCTTGGAGAGCGTGAATTAATTGCAACAATTCTATAAAACGGCCTTTTCTTTCTACCTAATCGAGATAATCTAATTTTTATCATATGTCACCTGTCACTTAATAATGATTAATATTAATTAAATTTCACCAGGTTTTTTTTATTTTTCATTTTACCGAAATTTTTAGACATTTTTTTCATTTGTAGAAATTTTTTAATTAATTTATTGATTTCTTGTACTGAGGTCCCGCTTCCATTAGCAATCCTTTTTCTTCGGCTACCATCAAGTAAGTTATGGTCATCTCTCTCTTTCTTTGTCATAGAGTCGATTATAGCTACTGTTTTTTTCATTTCATCTTTTGCTTTTTCCATTGCATTCTCATCTTTAGTTAAATCTCCTAATCCTGGTATCATCGAAAGGGTACTTTTTAGAGAGCCAAGTTTATTCATTGACTTTATAGCATCTTTAAAGTCGTTCAGATTAAAATTATTGGTATCAAGCTTGCCCGTAAGCTGTTCTGCTTCCTCCTGGTCAATGGCTTCAGATGTTTTTTCTACAAGTGAAACCACATCCCCCATTCCAAGAATTCTAGAGGCCATTCTATCAGGGTGAAATATATCTAACATATTCATTTTTTCACCATGACCATAAAACTTTATGGGTTTACCAGTAATAAATTTTGCAGATAAAGCCGCTCCACCTCTAGCATCACCATCTAGTTTTGTTAATGTAATTCCATCAATCCCCACTTCATCATTAAATGTTTTTGCTACATTAATTGCTTCTTGGCCCAGCATAGAATCAATTATTAGAAGCGTTTCATGGATTTTGATACTTTTTTTTATAGACTTTAATTCATCAATCATAGTTGCATCAATCTGCAATCTACCTGCTGTATCAATTATTAATGTATCGTAGCCTTTATTGTAGGCAGACTCTAGACCTGTTTTGCATATTTGCACTACATTGTCTGACGAATTTGTAATAAATCCTGCATTAACTTGTTCTGACAAAATCTTAAGTTGTTCTATAGCCGCGGGTCTATAAACATCTGCTGAAATCATACAAGGATTTCTCTTTTCCTTATCTTTAAGATATTTAGATAGTTTCGCTGCAGTTGTAGTTTTACCTGATCCTTGTAGCCCAACCATCATGATCACCGCAGGAGGAGAAACTTTTAAATTCAAATACTCAGTCTCGCTGCCTAACATCTTAACTAATTCATCATTAAAGATTTTTGTAAATTGCTCACCTGGAGAGACGCTTTTAAGAACATCAGAACCTATTGCTGATTCTTTAACTGATTCAACAAGAGATTTTACAACTTTAAAATTTACATCCGCTTCTAAAAGACTCAAACGAATCTCTTTTAATGCTTCATCTATATTGTCGTTAGTGATTACACTATGACCTCTTAGTTTTTTAAAAGAGCTCGTTATTTTGTCTGTAATCTTTTCAAACATTTCAAGATTATATCATTTCTATTAATCTATTGAACTGATTTGTCCGTCTTTTTTGCTGTCTTTTTTCTCAAAACCATCTCAAATTTTGGTTTTAATTTCGAATCTAAATAAACTTTTGCTTTAAAGAAGGGCATTCTGGCATTTTTTCTTTTAGATTTAAATTGTAAAACTGATGTTTTTCCATCTTTAAATAGTTTTTTTGCTTCTTCTATAGGCAAGGAATCTTTCTTTTTTTCTTCTTCATCTTCAGAGTTTAGATATGGCGAGAGCATTCTTCTTGCAAGACGATTTTTACCATTTTTACCAAAGTAATAATAGTCATCATCATAATAAACTTCAGATTTTACGATATCTGAATGACCAAGAGAATCAAGTTCTTTTAAGTTAACCTTCTTTTCTTCATCTTGCCCCCAATCTAATTTGTATTTACCTGTAGAAGTTAACACAACATCAGCATCATAAGAACTTCCAAATCTACTGATAAAGCCAGTTAGTCTAATTCTACCCTCTGTACCATTGTAAGATTTAATCAATTCTATCGCTTCTTGAGGAGTAATAGGTCTACCTGATATAACTTTGTTAATATTTGTAGATTCATCAGGTAAATCAGTTGTGTATCTATTAAATGTCTCAAACATAGGCAAACCATTAATAGGACAGTCAATTCCAAGCTTTTTAATAAATTCGTCTGTATCAACTTTTGTTTTTCTGGCTTTGTCTATTATTTCATCTCTTAGACTCTCAATTTCTTGAATAAATTCTTCATATGAATATTTATCTTTCTCTATGTCTTTTAATTTTAATTCCCACTCACCAGTCAATGCAGCAGAAGTCAACTGTTCAATTTTTAATCTTTTTAAATCTTCTATGAGTTTTTTTCCTCGTGTTGAAGATGTTAAACATTTTTTTCCGTTCTCATCTTCAGTCCTAAAAAGATAAGTTTCTCTAAGTAATTGTTCGATAATCTCAGCTCTCGTGGCAGGAGTACCTATACCTTTATTTTTCATCAGTTGAGCAAGTTCGTCGTCTTCTATGTCAGCCCCAGCGGTTTCCATTCCTCTTAGTAAAGTTGCATCTGTATATCGTGCTTTAGGTTTTGTTTCTTTATCTATTCTATCTATTTTAGCAACTTTGGCTTTTTCATCTAATTTAATCTTATTTAACAATTTGTCTTGTATTGGGTTGTCGAGAACTTCCTTCCATCCTTTATCTATAAGAATCCTCCCTGACGTTCTAAATGCATGCCCTTCTACTATTGTATCGCGAGTCGTTTCCATTGTAATTGCTGGTGGATAAAAAACTGCAAAAAATCTTTTAGTGATTAGTTCGTAGATTTTTACTTGCTGTTCATTTAATTTATTTGACTGAGGAATATTTTGTGTTGGTATTATTGCGAAATGATCAGAAACTTTTGTTGAATCAAATATTTTCTTATTGCTTGGATTTAGAAGTTCATTATCCAATATGTACTTTGAATATTTACTATGCTTAGTTTCTTGAAAGACATTTAGGAGTGTACGAACTTCTTCTACATGATCACTTGGAAGCCTTCTAGAATCTGTTCTTGGATATGTTATATATCCTTCCCCAGAAATCGGCTGATAAAGAGACTGGGCAATTTTTAAAGTACTATTGGCAGTAAATCCGAATCTACTATTCGCTTCTCGTTGCAGAGTTGTTAAATCATATAAAGCGCTTGAATATTCTTTTCTTTCTTTAGATGTTTCAGATATCTCACCAAATTGGTCTTTACACAAGCTAATTACTTCTTCGGCTTTATCGACATTAAATATTCTATCGTTTTTCTTCGTCCTTTTCTCTTCGTCACCAAAATCACTATTGTTGAACTCTTTGTCTAAATATACACCTTCATAGTCGCCAGATGATGTTTTAAATGTTACATGTAGTTCGTAGTAAGATTCTGAAACAAAATTTTCAATTTCTTCGTCTCTTGAAACTACTAACGTCAGAGTAGGAGTCTTAACTCTTCCAACAACTTGTTTATTGAAAGGTACGTTATAAGCTTTGCTAGACCAGGCAGTCATCGCCCTTGTTCCGTTCATTCCTATTTTCCAATCAGCAATTGTTCTACCTAGCGCAGCTTGTCCTAAATCTTTGTATTCATCTGCTGGTTTCAAATCATTAAAAACTCTTTTTATTTCATTTTTCGTCATTGATTGCATCCAGGCCCTGTAACAGGGCTTCTGAATTTTAAGAAAATTAATTATTTGATTAAAAATCAATTCACCTTCCCTGCCAGCATCACAGGCATTGACTGCACCAACTATATCTTTTCTTTTTAAAAGCTTCTTGATAAAATCTAACTTTGATTTAGATCTGGAAATTGGTATTAATTCTCCAGGTCCATTGAGAGGAAGAGCATCGAGCGACCATTTCTTTTTTGGTTTTTCATACTCTACCAGATGACCAACAGCTGAAGTTATAACAAACTCGTTACTCTCATAGCAATCTAAACCTTTTGCAACATCAACTTTTTTTATATCAAGAGCAGAGGCAATCAACTTAGCTACGCTTGGTTTTTCTGCTATTACTACTAACGTTCCAGACGATAAATCCTTTTCATTAATCATAGAAACGCAAATTTAAATAATGTTAAAAAAGATGTCAAATATGAGATAGTAGAAAATATATCTAAATCGCCTTAATCATTGATATAATTATTTTTTTTATACCACTCAATACTTTTAGCTAAAATCTCTTCTGCAGAATGATATTTGAATCCTAATTCTTTGATCGATTTCTCATTACTTGCAAGAGCTCCAATCCTAATGGCTCTTAAACCATCGATCGTGAGAAAGGGTTTTTTCTTAGTAAAGAACGAAATAAATTCAGAAAAATAAGCTAAGCAATTTAAATATAATTCAGACGTAACATTTTTGATTTTATCTTTATTTTGAATTTCACAAACCTTATCGAAGACATCTCCAATCTTTATGTTCTCTCCAACAACAACATATTTTTTTCCATTTTCTATTTCTGTTGCATGAATCATTATGTCTATCACATCATTTATATATACTAAAGGTAAATAAGAATCAGGAAAGAACTTGGACTTGATTTTGCCATTTGCAATACCAATAACGGTTTTACCGAAAGTTTTAAAATCATGTGGACCAGTAACTACTCCTGGATTTAAAGTAACAATAGGTAAACCAAGTTTCTTGTATCTATCAATTTCTACTTCTACTAAATATTTTGATTTACTATAATCACTTTCAAAGTCACCTTGATGGACAGAGTTTTCGTCCGCAACAATACCATGTGGTTGTCTAATAGCCGCAATACTGCTGATATAGATTATTTTGATTAGCTTAGCGTTTTTTGCTTCATCAAGTAAATTTATTGTCCCACCAACATTTATGTCATAAAAGTCTTGTTTTCTAGGTAGCCACCACGATGCAATATTAGCTAAGTGATAAAGAATATCAATTCCTTCAAAAATACCCTCAAGAGATTTTTTATTAATTAAATCTCCTAAAATACATTCAAATCCTTGCGAACTTAGATTGTCAAAATCTTTTTGCTTCCGAACAAGAATGGAAACCTGATGACCTTCATCTTTAAGTCTATTAACAAGGAAGGGGCCTATGTAACCTGTAGCACCTGTTACTAAAATATTCATAATTTTGTTTTAATAATTCTATTAGACAATAATCTTTTTTTCTTCGTGAATTATTTTCTTATCATCTTCTTGAGACATCCCAGCAGCTTTTCTCTGAGTTTCTAGAACTCTATCTTCAACAAGTTGAAACAATTTCGCTTGAAAATCTTTGTCAGGAGAACAGATTCTCGGAATTATAAATCCGGCTGCTGCCACTTGTATAAAAAATTCGGCATTTGCTTTGATAAATTCTTCTGGAACTTCATCTCCGTATGCTTGCTTAAGTTGGCCATATATGACTTCCTGAATTTCTTTTATTACTTCTACAATTGTATCTGTCGGTTGTTTAGGTTGAGTTTGCAAACCTAGATTAAAAGCATTTGCAATTGAAGCTCTTATCGCATTAAGTGCCTCTTGAGGATCAGGTTGCTTAGGTTGATTAGGTTGATTTTTATCTTCTTCCGCCATTATATTCTCCTATAAAATTTAATCTGTGTAAGTTATATTATACTGTTAAATAGTGTAAAACATATGAAAAAAAATATTGATGGTGGCATGGCAATAGTCAATACTCTCAAAAATTTGGGAGTAAAAGATATTTTTACGCTTGCTGGAGGTCATGTAAACCCTATATATAATGCATGCAAAGAAATGGGGATTAGATTGATAGATACACATCATGAACAAGGAGCTTCCATGGCCGCAGATGCATATGGAAGAGTTACTAAGTCTCCAGGCGTATGTTTAATTACTGCTGGCCCTGGTTTAACAAATGTGATGACAGGAATGTCAGGAGCTTTCTTGTCAAACTCCCCATGTATTTTCTTGTCAGGGAAAGCTGGGATAGAAGAAGCAGATAGGCTACCACTCCAAGACATAGATCAAGAATCAATGGTAAGACCTGTAACCAAATGGGCAAAAACTGTTTATGATACAAAAAGATTAGCTGAATACACCGCTCATGCATATAAAATGTCTATATCTGGTAGGCCTGGCCCTGTTTATTTAGGTTTTCCTCATGAAGTCCTCTATGAAAATATTTCAAGCACAGAACTAGATTCTCCTCAAATAAAAACTCCTCCCAATCCAGAGATGACAGATGAAACAAAGAAAAGCTTTATTCAAATGTTAGAAAAATCATCACGACCTATTGTCATTGCAGGAAGTGGTTCGTGGTATTCGGGAGCAAGTGCTTCATTAAAAGAATTTGTAGAAGAATTAGATTTGCCAGTCTTCACTCTAAATTTTGGAAGAGGTGTAGTAGCTGATAATCATAAAAATTGTCTTGGTCAAGCAAGTCCTTCCGCTTCTAATGGATTTAAAAAAATTACATCAGAGGCAGATTTAATAATACTATTAGGTGTTAGATTGAGTCTATATATTGGCTGGGGTAGGACTTTTAATCCAAAAGCTAAAATTATTCAAGTTGATATTGCAAGTGATGAAATAGGAAGAAATATACCCGCAGATTTACCAATTCTTTCTGATATAGACAAAGCTTTAATTAAAGTAAATGAAGACATTGGTCAGTCAGGGATTAATTTTACAAAATGGACTGATACTTGCAGAGAATGGAAAGAAGACCAGTGGAAAGAAATAATTAAATTAAAAGAGAATGATGACAAACCCTTACATGTACTCAGAGTGGTAAAATCCATCGAAGAGGTTTTTGATGAGAACACAATGCTTTGTATTGATGGAGGGGATACTCAAGCATGGACGGACTCTGTCTATCAGACATTAAATCCTGGGATGTATGTAAAAGGTGGACCATTGGGATGTATGGGAGTAGGTGTGCCTTTCGCACTGGGTAGCAAGGTTGCATTCCCAGAAAGACAGGTAGCATTAATTACTGGCGATGGCGCTATTGGAATGAACCTAATGGAATTTGAAACGGCAGTTAGGCATAAAATACCCTTTGTTTGTATTGTTTGTAATGATCAGTCTTGGGGAATGACTAAACATCAGCATTGGCTTACATACGGGAGAGACAACACTCCAGTTGGACACGAGCTACCATTTATCAGCTATCATGAAATTGTAAAAGCAATGGGTGGTTATGGTGAATTAGTTACAGAAGCAGACGATTTATCACCTGCCATAGAAAGAGGTATTAAGTCCGGCTTACCTGCTCTTATTAATGTTGTTACTAATCCTGATGCTACAAGTGCAGCTACTCATGCAATTACTGCAATGATGCTGCCCAAAGAAAAATAGTTATCTAAAAATTACTCTTTACTTGTTAATACGGCCATAAAAGCTTCTTGTGGTATTTCTACACTGCCCACATTCTTCATTCTCTTTTTACCTTTTTTTTGTTTATCTAAAAGTTTATTTTTTCTTGTTACATCCCCACCATAAAGTTTTGCTGTAACATCTTTTCTAAACGCCTTCACAGTTTCTCTTGCTATAATTTTTGCTCCTATCGCAGCTTGAATTGCTACTTCAAATTGTTGCCTAGGTATTATTTCTTTTAATTTTTCTGTTATATCTCTTCCTCTATAGTACGAATTCTCTTTATGAATAATAATTGATAATGCATCTACAATTTCAGCATTAATTAAAATATCTAATTTAACTAAATCTGATTCTTTAGATTTAGATGGTTCGTAATCCATTGAACAATAACCCTTTGTTATTGATTTCACTCTATTGTAAAAGTCGTAAATCATTTCTGATAAAGGTAGTTCATATTCTAAGATCAGCCTATCTTCAGAGATAAAATTAATATTCTTTTGAACCCCTCTCCTTGATTCACACAATTCTAAGAGACCACCAAGGAATCTTTTTGGTGTATGCAAGCTAATATTAACAAAAGGTTCAATAATAGATTCAATCTTGCTTCTTTCAGGAAGAGAGCTGGGATTGTCTACTACAATCTTTTCTCCATTGGTTTGAACAACTTGATAAACTACGGTCGGTGAAGTTGCTATTAATACTAAATTAAATTCTCTTTCAAGCCTTTCTTTAATTATCTCCATATGAAGCAATCCGAGGAAACCACATCTAAATCCAAAACCCAAAGCGGCCGATGTTTCCGGTTCATATTTTATTGAAGCATCATTAAGAGCAATTCTTTCTAGTGCTTCTTTAAGTTGTGTGTAAAAATTTGTATCTACAGGATATAATCCGCAGAAAACCATTGGCTTAATATCCTTGAATCCTTTTAAGGCTTGTTCAGCAGGTTTTAAACTTTGCGTAATTGTGTCACCCACCTTGGCGTCACTAATTTCTTTAATTGATGCGGTGACAAATCCCACCTCGCCAAAACTTAACTTTGAAACATTCGTTGGTTTTGGATTAAAAATCCCTAGATTTTTAACTTCATAATCTCTTCTAGTTGACATTAGCGTAACTTTGTCACCAACTTTAATTTCACCCTCAAATATTCTTATTAGAAGAACTACTCCTAAAAAAGAATCGAACCAACTATCAATTATTAATGCTCTAAGCTTATTGTCTTTTGACTTTGCTGGAGGAGGTATCTTGTCGACTACTTCTCTAAGTATATTTTCTACGCCTTCTCCAGTTTTTGCGCTTACCATTATTGCATTGCTACAATCAATACCCATTGTACTTTCTATTTCCTTACAGACTCTCTCTGGATCTGAGGCGGGTAAATCTATTTTGTTAACAACTGGGATTATCTCTAAGCCCATATCAGCTGCTAAAAATGCATGAGCTAATGTTTGAGCTTCCACTCCTTGAGTAGCGTCAACAACTAGCAATACTCCTTCGCATGCCATTAAACTTCGAGAAACCTCATAACTGAAATCTACATGACCAGGTGTATCAATAAGATTAAAAATAAACTCATCTTGATTTAACTTATAAGTAATTCTGACTGATTGTGATTTGATAGTTATTCCTCTTTCTCTTTCTATGTCCATATTGTCTAAAAATTGATTTGTCATATCTCTTTTAGTCACAGATTTCGTTATTTCTAGAATTCTATCAGCGAGAGTGGATTTCCCGTGATCAATATGCGCAATAATTGAGAAATTTCTTATATTGTTTCTATCCATCTGAATGAATTATAAATGATTAAAAAACATTAATATAATTTATTAAATAATAATCCTGTTGCAACCTTTGGATAAAAATATGTAGATTTCTGAGGCATTTTGATATTATTCAAAACGACGCTCATTATATCTCCAGGAACAAACTTTGGAAGAATTAAGCCAATTGAATTTTCCGACAGAGAACTTTCAGCATCTTCAAGATTCTTGAAGAATTTTATATCAGAATATAATTCTTTGTGTGAATCTATTATCTTGTCTTGAACAGCGAATACACTCATATTGTTAAATTGATTCAAATCTTCTTCTCTAATGGTGCATTTAATAAGTAGGTTGTTGTTATTGCATACTACATAGAACTCATTAGGTTTTAATTCTTTTTCGCTAATTTGATTACAATCTTCAATTATGAAATCAGATTTAATTGAACTAAAGATTTTATCCGAATCTGCAACATTGGTTAGAATCCTATGTGTTGGATTAATTAGTAACCCTTCTTGATTGGATGCAGCCAAATAGAACATTGCGTATTCACTTTTAGAGCTATCTAGCTCTTTTTTTAAATTTAATGATGTTTCGTATCGATGATGTCCATCAGCAATTAAAATCTGCTTCTCTATGAACAAGGAAGTAATTTTAGAAATTGTTTCTTCGTCGTCAATTTCCCAAATTTTATTAAGGATTCCATCTAAAGATGTAGCTTCGATAGCCGGATTATTAGATTTAATAAAATTAATTACCAGGTTCTGAATTAGATCTTCATGATCTTCAAAAATACCAAAGATAGGACTCAAATTAGCCCTACATGCTTTCATTAACTTCAATCTATCTTCTTTTGGACCACTAAATGTTTCTTCATGAGGGAGGATAACTTTGTCTTTAAATTCGTGTAACTTCACTAATGCCACAATTCCAATACGTTCGTATTCTAAACCTTCATAATCAAACTTTTGATAATACGGATAAATAGAATCTCTAATATCTTCAGTAAGGATTTCTTTTTTTTGCCAAGTTTCGAATATTTCTTTTGCCATCGTGTATTTCTTATCGCCAGGTTCTTTGTTTAAATCCACCCTTATTACATTATTTTCGTTTAATTCATAAAGAGCATCTTGCTGATCTTTTGTAATAACATCATATGGTGGAGCTATAACTGTACTAATGTCACTCACTTTAATAGGGTTATACCTAAGTGCTTTGAAAGATTTAATTTCTGCCATGAAGAAAAACCATTATATCTTTTTCTTTAATGTCGCCTTCTCTTAAGACTTTTAAATTATCACAATCTATTTCAATAATTGTTGAACCTAATGATTTATTTATATCTCCGTTGTCAACGATAATATCAACTAAATCATGGAATGTATTATATATTGTTTTAAAAGAAAAAATATTTTCTTTTCCACTAATATTGGCACTTGTAGATATTATAGGGACATCTAAAAACTCAAAAAGTTTAACCACAAAAGGATGAGAAGAGACTCTACAGTTGATTTTATTATTCAAACCAACCAAGCTGCCTCTGATTGAACTATCATTCTTAATTCTTAGTAACATTGAAAGAGGCCCAGGCATAAAATTTTCAATCAAATCTCTTTCCATAGTATTTAAATCGCAAAACTTTTCGACCATATCAAGATCTTTGAATAATATCGAAAATCTTTTTTCCTTTTCTCTTGATTTAATTTTATATAATTTATCAATAGCTTCATCGTTATCGATTACACAACCTAAGCCATATAGTGTTTCTGTAGGATAGCAAATAGTTTTTCCATTTTTAATGGAATTAGAAAGTGAAAAATAGTTAACCTGATTGGTATTTATTAATTCCAACTTATTTGTTATGTTTCTCAGCAGCTTTTTTAACTTTATCTTTCAAGCTTTGTCTAAAGTTATTTAAGGATTCTTTTATTTCAGGATACTTAATTGCAAGAATCGATGCTGCATAAATTCCAGCATTCCTCGCACCACCTTTTCCTATAGACATTGTGGCGACAGGTATTCCAGGCGGCATTTGAACTATGGAAAGAAGCGAATCCATTCCATTAAGACAAGAAGAATCTATTGGTATGCCGATTACCGGTGAGGTTGTATAGGATGCTACTACTCCTGGTAAATGAGCAGCCCAACCAGCAGCAGCTATGAATACTTCAACTCCTCTTTCCTCGGCTGTGCTCATGTACTCTTCTAATAGCTCTGGAGTTCTATGAGCCGAAGCAATTCTAAGGTCATAAGCAACGCCTAATTCGTCAAGAATCTTACATGCATCAGAAGCTTTCTCTAAATCTGAGTCGCTACCACAAATTATTCCTACTCTAGCCACAGAAATAAGTTATCTTGATTATAATAAGAATTCAAGAGATAAAAAAAAAGGAGCCGTATTTGATTACTAAAGAATATAACGATTACCTGTGCTTTATTACCCAGCATGACCATGCAAGCATATCTTTTGATATATTTATGTATTTTCATGAAGATGTTGTTGGAAATTTAAAGAACAATGAAAACTTAAAATATGCAATAAGAAATCATGATGTTGGCTGGATTGAATATGACAAAGTGCCAAAAATCTCTGAAAATCGAGAGGTTTATACTTTTCAAAACATGAAGCAATCTCTCCAAGAAGAATTATGGCTAAGGAGTATTTCATCAGCTATAAACCCATATTCTCAACTTCTAATTTCCGAACATTTTAAAAAACTACATGAAAATTCAAAAAGTCGAAAAGACGATGACGAATTTATTAATAAAGCAAGCGAATTAATTGAGAATGTTTTTAAAGGAACGAAAATTCCAGATACAACTAATAATAAGTTTGTTATTGAATTAAGATTTCTACAAATTTGTGATTTGCTTTCATTGATTTTATGTAGAGAAAGAGATATCGAATCCAGCCTTATTCCTAAAATCTTTTCATATAAGAATGAAGTTGTTGATCTTAAGTTTGAAAAGGTAGCAGATTCTACATATAAATTTGCTCCAGGTATTTTAAAAGCTAAAAGAAATTTTATCGAGATTCCATATAAAATGCTTGAAAGTAAATTAATTTTGAGACCCAAGCAACTCAAAGAAGAATACAAATCAAATCAAACAAGATTTAGAAAGATTGAATTAATATCCTAATTCGTAATCTTTTGAATTAAAATTACGTAGAAATTCTCTTTTGATTTTTTGTGTTGAAGTCTTTTCAAAGTCCTTTCGTGTTAAGTAGACCTTATTTATTCTTTTATAAGACTCTAACCCTTTGTTGGTATCTAAAATATAATTAGAAATTATTCTTTTTAACTCATTCTTTTCTGTATTCTTAAATATGAATTCATCTGGTTGAATGATTGCTATTATGTTCTTGTCATCATTGCTAAAAACTACAACATCTTTAATTAAATTAGAAGTTTTAATATGTTCTTCTAGTTCTTCCGGGTATATATTTTTTCCACCTGAATTTACAATAACAAATTTTTCTCTTCCAGTTATATACAAGTAGTTCTCAGAATCAAAATACCCTATATCACCAGTGTTTAACCACCCATCTTCTAGGACTTCTTGAGTTGATTCTAAATTTTTATAGTATCCCTTAAAAATATTTGAACCTTTTGCATAAATAATTCCATGCCCATCTTTATTTTTATTTCTTATCTCAACTTTGCAAGAATTTGTAACTTTACCTACCGAGCCGAATTTAATTTTATCTGGTGGATTTACGGAAATAAGAGGAGATGCTTCCGAAAGTCCATATCCTTGAATTACTTGAATGCCCATTCGATCAAAGAATATTTCTATCTCCTTGTTTAATGGAGCGCCTCCACAAAGTATAAATCTGATATTTTCTAAGCCAATTTTATTTTTTACTAATCTACCAAATATTTTTGGAGCGAAATTGAAAACCATTCTTTTAATTGTAGATTTTTGTAATCCAGCTTGCGTGCCTTTGAATATCTTTTCAAGTATTAAGGGCACTACTGGCCATAGATGAGGCTTGACTAATTTCATCTCTTTTGACATTGTTGTTAAATCTATTTTTGAGCAAAAATGTACTTTGTTGCCATTGTACATATTGTTTAAAAGGCTACCAGTTAGTTCATATACATGATGTAATGGTAGAATGGAAAACGACGTTGTTAAATTATCGAAAGAAATAATTTTATTTATATCTAACAAATTTGATATTAAATTTTTATGAGTGAGCATAACCCCTTTTGGCTCACCGGTTGTTCCTGAAGTAAATAAAATTTCAGCTACAGAGTCTTCCTCCAGTGTGGGCAGATTGCGATTTTGATTAACTTCTACCTGTGTTTCTAAATCCTCGAGTAAATACGAACTTGTATAATCCAAAATGAAATTAATTGATTTTTTATTTAGTTTTGGATCTACTGGTACCACTGTGCAACCTGCATAAATTATTGAAAAAAATCTGATTACCCAGCTAATAGAATTAGAACCCATAATCGCAATATTTGTTTTAGATTCTACACCTGATTCGATTATCTTATTAGCTCCCTCAAGTGCAGACTTATGTAGGGTGCTGTAATTTATTTCAGAAATATTACCATCTTTGAATTCACTTAGTGCTATCCTGCTACCATATTTCGTAGCTGAATTTTCAAGTAGTTCACGAAGACTTTTCGGGTAATCCATTTCATAAAGAATACAACAAAAAAATAGCAATTTATTGATTGGCACGCATATTGCAACTAGGCAAATAAAGATTATTCCTTGGAGGAAATTAAAATGATTAAATCAAAGTTAAAAAATTTTATATGGTTCTTAGTTCTTGGCTCTTTTACTTTGTTTTTCACTAGTAATGCATCAGCTTCTAGTAGTCCAGAAGAAACAGCTTTTATTTTCAATACATTACTGTTTCTTATTTGTGGATTCTTGGTAATGTGGATGGCTGCAGGATTTTCAATGTTGGAGTCAGGAATGGTTAGAACAAAGAATGTTTCTACTATATGTTTGAAGAATATAGGTCTATATTCAATTTCAGGAATTATGTTTTTCCTAGTAGGCTACAACTTAGCTTACGGGATTCCTGAAGGTGGATACATAGGGTCATTTACTATGTTTACTCCGGCTGAAGATATATCAACGGGTTATGCATCTAATTCTGACTGGTTTTTTCAGATGGTGTTCTGTGCTACAACAGTATCTATAGTTTCTGGAACAATAGCTGAAAGAGTTAAAGTTTGGGCATTTTTTATTTTTGCAATAATTTTGTCTGGAATTATTTACCCAATCGAAATGGGTTGGCAATGGGGAGGCGGATGGTTATCAGCAATCGGTTTTTCTGATTTTGCTGGATCAACTTTAGTACATGCCGCGGGTGGAGCAGCAGCTCTTGCTGGAGCAATTATTGTAGGTCCTAGAATAGGTAGATTTAAATCAGATGGCAAACCTAATGCAATGCCAGCATCTAATATACCACTAGCGACGTTAGGAACTTTTATATTGTGGCTTGGCTGGTTTGGTTTTAATGGGGGCTCTCAGCTCGCTATAGGCAGTATGGTTGATGCAGTTGCGGTCTCAAATATTTTTGTTAATACAAACCTAGCTGCATGTTCTGGTCTTATCTCAGCTGTAGTTTTAGCACAATTATTGTTCGGAAAAGTCGACGTTACATTTGCACTAAACGGTGCTTTAGCAGGGCTTGTGTCTATCACTGCAGAACCGCTAGCACCATCTATGATGATGTCACTCGTTGTTGGATCAATAGGTGGGATCATCGCAGTAGTAGGAACTAAATTTATTGAAAATTTGAGAATTGATGATGTTGTTGGAGCTTTGCCAGTACATCTCTTAGCTGGCATTTGGGGAACAATTGCAGTCCCTTTGTCAAACTCAGATACATCTTTTATTACCCAAACTGTAGGCACTTTTTCGGTAATTGGATTTGTCTTCGTAGTATCATCAATCGTATGGTTTATTTTAAAAGCTATTGTCGGTGTAAGACCATCCGAAGAAGAAGAGGTCTTAGGTTCCGATGCTAGTGAAGTTGGTATCGAAGCATACCCTTACTTTAAGTAATTTTTCTGCGCGTAGCATCTGTCCTTATCCTAATATGCTACCTCCTTGATGATAAGCTCTTTCTAATACAGAAGGAGCTTATCATTCCTCTCAAATCTGGCACAGAAATTGCCACCAAAAGAGTAAGGATAGATATAAGGAGGTAAACAAAATGAAATGTTTTACCAAAATTTTAATTTTTATCCTGTTTATTCTCCCAATTAGCGCTTTTGCTGGGGAGATTAACAGTGGTGATACTTCTTGGATTTTAACAGCTACAGCACTCGTTCTTCTAATGACATTGCCAGGTTTGGCCTTGTTTTATGGCGGACTAGTGCGGTCTAAGAACGTGCTTTCTGTATTGATGCATTGCATAGCTGTTGCATGTCTTATGTCCATATTATGGGTAGTTGCAGGATATTCAATTGCTTTTGGAGATGGTTCAGATATGACACCTTATTGGGGTGGTCTTTCCAAACTATTTTTAAGTGGAATAAATTCAGATAGCTTATCAGGATCTATACCAGAATCAGTATTTTCTGGTTTTCAAATGACTTTCGCAGTAATTACACCAGCATTGATTATTGGTGCATTTGTAGAAAGAATTAAATTCTCATTTGTTTTAATTTTTTCAAGCTTATGGATGCTCTTGTGTTATGCACCTGTAACTCATTGGGTTTGGGGAACGGGTGGTTTCTTACTCGATTTAGGTACAGTGGATTTAGCTGGAGGATTAGTTGTTCATGAAACAGCGGGCTTGGCTGCATTAGTTGTAGCCTATTTTCTAGGATCTAGAAAAGATAAAAGCAAACCACCACATAATCCGGCATATGTAATGATCGGTACTTGTTTGCTTTGGGTAGGATGGTTTGGCTTTAATGCTGGATCCCAGTTGGCCGCAAATGGAAGCGCCGGGATGACTCTTTTAGTCACACATCTCTCTGCAGCTTCAGCCTCTTTGTCATGGGCTGCTTACGAGTATTTTAAACATGGAAAGGCATCATTAGTAGGTTTAGCTACTGGTACTATAGCCGGTCTAGCAACGATAACCCCTGCATCTGGTTCTGTTTCACCAATGGAAGCAATCCTTATAGGTGCTTTTGTTGGAGTTGTTTGCCAGGAGATGTGTTCTGTAGTCAAAAACAAATTTAATGTAGATGATTCATTGGATGTTTTTGCTGTACACGGCATGGGAGGAATCATTGGAACTCTTTCTATAGCATTTTTTGGGTATGCAGGATGGTATGAACAATTAGTTGGAGTTACAGCGGTTGGTCTTTATACAATAGCTATTACTACAGTTATAGTGTTGGTTGCCAAAAGCATTGTTCCAATTAGAGCTAATGAGGACGAAGAGCAAAGTGGTTTAGACTTAGCAGAACATGGTGAGAAAGCTTACAATATTGAATAAGTAACAATCAGAAAAATTATTTTTCTGAAAGCATTTTTCCACCAACGCCCCATTGATTTCGGGGAATCTCGTCGATTTGAACGTAAGTTGATGAAGCGGGTTTCCCCGCGACTCTAAGCATAGTATCCGTAATGTCTTTTACTATTTCTTTTCTTTGCTTTTGAGTCAACTTCCCTGCAACTTTTACATTTATATACGGCATATCAGCATCCAAACAGAACCATGAATTTTTTACCACAGCAATGGCATTGCTTGTCCGCTTTTCTATCTTCAGGTTCACCAGTGGTTTTACCATCCGAAGAATTAGTTGATTCTGGATCAACAGGGAAAAGCTTGCTACCACAGTTAGTGCAGTTTATATGGTAAGCGGAGATAGGTTCAATCACATTAATTTTTTCCACGATATAAGATTACAACAAAAGGAGCTCCTATATCAAGATGAGCACCCCGATAAAGGCATCTTTAGGAGCTTAAAACTATTCTAACTACTTTATTTTTTTTGGCATAAAATTTTATAGAGCAAATAAAAAGAAATGCATTATAATTCAATCTGTTATGAAAATAGGGATTTTTGACTCGGGGATAGGTGGACTAACAGTTTTTAGGGAAATTTCTAAACGGCTTCCTTCTTTTGAATTAATCTATCTAGGAGATACTGCAAGATTGCCATATGGTATTAAATCAAAAAAAACAGTTAATAAATATTCTGATAACAATGTGAGATTTCTTAAGTCGTTAGGGTGTGAAATAATTGTAATTGCTTGCAATACTGCATCTTCTTATTCTACAGACTTATTAAAAAGAAAATACAAATTTCCGATATTCGACGTACTGTCGGCTGGAGTTGCAGCCTCATTGGAATCCGAAGCTAAACGAATAGGTGTGATTGGTACATCCTCAACAATCGAAAGTAACACATACCAACGTACCTTAAAAAAAAGAAAAAAATCCATTAAAATTATAGCTAAAGCATGCCCAATGTTAGTTCCAATAATCGAGCAAGGACTTGCAAAAGAAAACTATTCCAAAATAATAATTAAAAATAATCTTGCATTATTAAAAAAAAGCAAGGTTGAGGCATTAATTTTAGGATGCACACATTATCCCTTAATTAAAAATGAGATAAAAAAATTCTTAGGACCAAGAGTGACTCTTGTTGATTCAGCAGAAGAAATTTCTAAATCTTTATTTAAATATCTTAAAACTAATCATCCTAAAGAATTTACTAAGTATAAGAAAAAAAGGAGAATTTACGTTACCGATAAATCTTCATATTTTGAAAGAGCAAGTAAGAAAATATTTAAAAATATTGAAGTAGAAATTAAGCTAGTCGATATCAAATAATTTTATGCTAACTTTTTAAACTCTTCTGTTAAAGCCGGCAAAACTTCAAACAAATCACCGCAGATTCCATAATCACATTTTTGGAAAATTGGAGCATCAGGATCTTTATTTATTGCAACAATCACTTTAGATGAACCCATTCCAGCATAATGTTGAACTGAACCCGAAATACCTACGGCAATATAAAGATTTGGTGATACTACTTTGCCAGTTTGACCAACTTGCATCTCGTAGGGTACAAACCCTGAATCAACTGCAGCTCTAGAAGCACCAGCACCAGCACCTACGCTATCAGCAATATCGTAAATTAATTTAAAACTATCACCATCTCCCATGCCTCTACCTCCAGAAACGATTTTGTCAGCCTCTGTTAGCTCTGGTCTTTCTTTTGGAATAATTTTTGTTTGTAATATAGTAAAGTTGTCAGACGATGGAACTTCAGCGGTTTCATTTATTACTTCTCCAGCTCCTGCAGTTTCTGCAGGTTTGAATGCATTTGGTCTAATTGTGGCTATCATTGGCTTAGTGTCGTGATAACTGATAGTAGATATGGACTTACCAGAATATCTATATCTTTTAACTTGCAAAGTAGAAGATGAACTTATATCAACATCAACTGCATCGAGTGTTAATCCAGCTGAAGTTCTTGAAGCTACTCTTGGTAGAAAATCCTGATTTTGTAAAGTATTACCAGCTAATACAATTTCTGGATTATGTTTCTTAATCGCTTCTGATATAACATGAGAATATAGTGATGGATTAAAATCTTTTAAAGAAGGATTCTCAATCTTGTAAACTTTGTCAGCACCATATTTTGCAAGTTCGCCTTCAATTCCAGCTCCATTGTCACCAACATATACTGCTGCTACTGTAGCACCATTTTTTTCCTTTAGTTTAGTCGCAGCGGTTAAGACCTCAAAAGTTACGTTTCGAACTTTGTCTTGACTTGTATCTACTAATACCCAAATTTCACTCATCTTTTGTTCTCCTAAAGTATTTTTGCTTCCTCTCTTAAGAGTTTGGCAAGATTTTCAGATGCTTTTTGTATTTCGTCAGCCTGTACTGTATCAGCTTTTTCACCTTTGATTATATTTAAACTTCTTTTAATTACTGGGATATCGATACTATCTACTTTGATTCTTGAGCCAGCACTGCCTAGACCATCTTGAGTTAATCCTGTTTCTTCAAGATCAATAGAATCAATTAATACTTCTTCTAAAGGTTTTTTCTTTGCTTTCATTATTCCTGGCAATGATGCATATCTAGGTTCATTTAATCCTCTTTCACAAGTAATCAAAGCTGGAAAAGTCATTTCCACAATTCTTTGACCACCTTCTATTTCTGATTGAACTTTCACTTTTTTTGCACCTTCATCTACGGCAACTCTTGTAGCAAGGGTTGCTTGTGGTATTGCAAGCTCTTCAGCTACTTGAATTGCAACTTGGCCGGATTCTTCATCAATCCATTTTTTTCCTGCAAAAATTAAATCAACATCACCCATGGCCTTTATCTTTGATGCGATAACTTTAGCGAGAGCATATGAGTCCATTTCACCAAAACTTTCATCTTTAATATGGATTGAAGAATCACCACCCATTGCTAAAGCGGTTCTCAATGCCTCGACTGATCTATCAGGTCCAACGGTGAGAACTATTAGTTCTGCTCCTGTAGCCTCTTTTATTTGAACTGCTTCTTCAACAGCAAATTCATCAAAAGGATTCAATATCCATTTTATGTCCGAAGTCTCGATTCCATTACCTGAAGCATTGGCTTGTATTTTTGCTTCTGTATCAGGAGTTTGTCTAACAATAACTACTATTTTCAATTCCAAATCCCCCTTTTTTTATGAAAAGTACCAATGAAATATTACGTAATATTGGATTTAAGTCAAGACATTGTCACAGCCTTTTTCTGTCCAACAATGATTTAGCAAGTGTGTTTTTGTCTATATAGTTTACTTCTGAACCAATAGGAACTCCTATAGCAATTCTTGTAATTATTTTGCAATAATCTTTAATTCTTTCGTGAACAAATTGGGCTGTAAATTCACCATCAGTTGTTGGATCTGTAGCAAGAATAATTTCCTGAAACTTTCCATCCTTAACTCTCTTTGTTAGCTTGTCTAAATTTAAATTTTTCGGATCAGTCCCTTGTGATATTGAAACAAGCTCTTGCAAGACATAATACCTTCCATTGTATTCTTGACTTTTTTCTATGGATATTAAATCCATAGTGTTTTCTATGATGCATAATATTTTGTCGTCCCTTGATTCATCTTTACAAGTGCAGTCATCGTTAAATACAAAATCATTACATGTGTTGCAGATTTTTACAGATTTTCGTGCATCAACAATTGATCTAGCTATTTCCATACTTAATTGAGAAGAATTTTTCATTAAATATAAAGCTAGTCTTGATGCAGTTATTGGTCCTATGCCAGGTAATTTTGACAAAGATTCAATCAAGCGAGTTATTTCGTTTCCAAGTAAATTTTTTTTCATATTAAAGCAAACCAGGTGGTATTCCCATTGAGATTGCTGCTTTTGACATTTCATCCTTAATAGCTTCTTGCCCTTTGTTTAAAGCGTCATTTATTGCTACTTGAATCAAATCCTGAATCATTTCTTTGTCTTGGGAGGCAATTACTTCATCATCTATTAAAACAGAAATTATTTCTCCTTTTGCTTTTGCTGTTACTTTGACCATTCCCCCACCAGAGACTGCCTCAACAAGCTTATCGCCAGCTTGTTCTTGTAATTTATCCATTTCAGCCTTCATCTTCTCAGCTTGTTTCATCATGTTCTTCATGTTTCCAGGCATTTTCATAATTAATTTTCCACTTCTACGTCTTGTATCCTACAATCAAAAGTATCAAAAAGATTTTTTACGGATTCAGACTCTAATAGTTTATCTTTTTTATCTTTAAATTTAAATTCATTACCGTTGGCAAAACCGTTTATATCATTATCAGGTTTAATAATTTCTATTTTGTAAGCAACGTCAAAGGTTTCATTTATTAGCTTCCCTATTTCCTCTTTTTTTTCTTTATTGTTTAAAAGCTCAAACATTATACTGTTGTCTAATTTAATTTCTATCTTTGATGAATTAAGAGAAATCTTAGCATCTTTAATTAATTTATAATTTTCATTTTTCGCTTCTTTTAAATTATTGAGGAAATATTCTGAGTCAAAATCCTTTTTAGTTTTTGCTAGTCTTTTTTTTTTACTCTCTTTATTTACAGATGCAACTTGCACACGATCTATATCTTCTATTAAATTAAAATCCACAAAGTTTGAAATCATACACAACTTAATAAGATGTGATTCCACAACAAAGCGAACATTATCAGATTTAGAAGATAAGTCGTAAAGTTTTATAAGTTCATCAAATAAATTCTCAAGCGTTTCAAGATCATAGTTTTGAAATTTCTTAATTTCTGTATCGACTAGCAAATCTATATCATCAACACTTTTTTCTAAACCTAATTTATAATAAATTGCTGCTCTAAAATAATTCATCAAAGATAGAACAAATTTCTTTGAATCATAACCACCCTCATAAATGTTGTTGTATTCTTTTAGTACAGATTCCACATCACTCTTTATAATACCTTCAGTAATCTTCGACAATACTTGTTTGGTTGTTTTTCCAAGAATTTTTGAAGCTTCCTTGACTTCTATTTGTTTGTTAAGCGTGGTCGATAAAAGCTCTAAGAACCCTAACGCATCTCTAGCCGAACCATTACTTTCCTCGCTAATCATAACTACTGACTCATCATCTATATCTATGCCTTCTTGTTTTGCAATCGAACTAACATAAGAACTTATTATTTCTTTTTTTATGTTTTTAAAATTTATTGTTTGACATCGTGATATGATGGTAAGAGGAATCTTTTCTACTTCCGTTGTAGCTAATATAAATACTGTATTTTTGTTTGGTTCTTCAAGTGTTTTGAGTAAAGCATTAAATGCTGCTTTTGATAACATGTGCACTTCGTCTATAATGAAGACTTTATATTTACATTTGATGGAAGAATAGTTTGAGCTATCAATAACATCTCTAATCTGATCAACTCCATTGTTAGATGCAGCATCAATTTCAATTACATCTATAGATTTGTTTTCATCAATTTCTTTACAAGAACACGTATTGTAGTCTGAACATTTATTTGATTTTAGTAATTCATCACAATTTATTGTTTTGGCAAAAATTCTAGCCATAGAAGTTTTTCCTACACCTCTCGAACCACAAAAGATTAGTGCATGAGGTAGAGAATTATTGCTAATGAAGCTTTCTAAAATTTGTAAAGCATTTTTTTGTCCAAGAACACCATCAAAAGTTTTTGGTCTATATTTTCTTGATAAAACTAAATGCGACATAATATATATGGCCGGCTAAGCTACCGTTGCTACATTTCTGTCCTGGCGGGATTCGCAAAGCCGACGAAATTTTCTCCGGAGAGTGTGGGATTCGAACCCACGAGAGGTTTGATCCTCTACACGCTTTCCAAGCGTGCGCCTTCGGCCACTCGGCCAACTCTCCAACAATCTAATATTAACATTTTGAGAATTTTTATCCTTAACATTTTCAATTAATTATTCATCAGTTAAGATTGAAACTCATATGAAGAAATGGAAAATACTTCAAAAAAAGCTAATCAAAAATCTCAAAATATTTGATTTGTTTCAATATACTGCAAAGTCACCATACAAACTTTCTGGCAAGTATACATATAATTTCTACGTAATTAACTCAGTTGATTGGGTCAACATACTTCCCATTACCTCTGATAACGAGGTAGTTTTTGTTGAACAATATAGACCTGGAACCAACTCTATCACTCTTGAATTACCAGGGGGCATGATAGATAAAGGAGAAACACCATTGAAGTCTGCAAAAAGAGAGCTTGAAGAAGAAACAGGGTATATAACTTCTAAATGGAAGAAATTAGGGTCAGTTCATCCAAATCCAGCAATATTAAATAACAATTGCTATACATTTTTAGCATCAGGTGTTCAAAGAATATCAGATCCGATGAATGGTGGCAGCGAGTACACTAAAGTCAAGCTAGTTCCGCTAAGCAAAGTAGAACAATATATCATTAACAAAAAGATTACCCATTCCCTAGTAATAAACGCTTTTTATTTGTATAGAATCAAACAAAGATAAAGTAGAGTATAATATTGGGCGAATGGCGGAATTGGTAGACGCGGCGGCCTCAAAAGCCGCTGGACTTAGGTTCATAAGGGTTCGAGTCCCTTTTCGCCCATATATTGATTTAATATGAATTTAGAAAGTATAAAAAAATTTTTGTCTTACGATTTTTCAAAATTTTTAAATATAGATTTTTTGAAATATATTTTTTTCTCTCTTGATGGAAGAATCGATAGAAAAACTTGGTGGTATTCAAAGCTTTATTTATATATAGTCGCATTTTTATTTATGTTTCCAGTAGGAGCAATCTTTGCAGCTCTAAATTTCGATGAAAACGATTTAGCTAAGATAATTATTTTTTTTAGCCTATTGTTTTCTGCTTTTTCAGTTTTTCTTGATGCAAAGAGATTGCAAGATAGGTCAATCACCGGACTTTTAGCGGTCGTTCCTTACTTGTTAGCGATACCACAGTATTTCAAATTAATCCCTCAAGATATTGCAACTTTCTATGTTTGGATAATATTTGGTTTTAATGTTTGGATATTTGTTAATGCAGGTTTTTTGAAAGGTGATGAAGGAGACAACAAATATGGTTCAAAGCCTTAAAAGATTTTTCTAATATCTAGGCATCTTTTCGTCAAATTTTGCAGCCCATGCATCTATGCCACCAGCTAAATTTCTAACTTTTCCATAACCCATTCCTTTTAATATCCTGGTAGCTTGGAGACTTCTCATTCCATGATGACAATAAACTATAATGTCATCTGCCGTATCTAGCTCATGGACTCTTGATGTTAAATCACCTAAGGGAATCAATCTAGAATTATTCAAACTACATATTTCATATTCTCCAGGCTCTCTAACATCTAAAAGTGTAATTTTTTCTTTTGAATCTACTATGCCTTTTAAATCATCTACAGTTATTTCTAAGTCTGCCTGACTTTCGTCAGCTGTATTCATTCCACAAAATTCTTCATAATCAATAAGCTTAGTAATTTTTGGAGTGTCAGGACTCTTTCTTAATTTAATTTCTCTAAAACTCATTTGAAGAGAATCATAAAGTAAAAGTCTGCCACTTAATGTTGTTCCAGCACCAAGAAGAATCTTTACAGTTTCCGTGGCTTGTATTACACCAATTATTCCAGGAAGTATTCCTAATACTCCACCTTCAGCGCAAGAAGGTACCATGCCGGGCGGAGGAGGTTCTGGATATAAATCTCTATAGTGAGGACCTCCTTTATAATTAAAAACTGTAGCTTGCCCTTCAAACCTAAAAATACTTCCATATACGTTTGGTTTGTCTAATATAACACAAGCATCATTAACTAAATATCTTGTTGCAAAGTTGTCAGTGCCATCAACTATTACATCGTAATCTTTAAATAAATCTAAAGCATTATCTGAAGTAAGTCTCAAATTGTATGTTTCAACGTTTATATCCGAATTAAGCTCTAAGAGCCTCTTCTTTGCGGATTCGACTTTTAATTCACCTACACGATCTTCAGCGTGTAAAATCTGACGTTGAAGGTTGCTCAAATCTACTACATCGAAATCAACTATTCCAATAGTTCCAATGCCAGCTGATGCCAAATATAGAGCCAAAGGAGAACCCAGACCACCAGCACCAATACAAAGGACTTTAGACTCTGTTAATTTTTCCTGACCTTTAACGCCAACTTCTGGCATAATTAAATGCCTACTATATCTACCAATCTGATTTTTTGTTAGTCCCATTCTCTTGCCTTATTTATAAAAGGAACAATATAGCATAAAAAACTGAATTTGAACAAATCAATCTGAAGAATAGATTGATTTTTCTTATTCATTTGTCTTTTAAACTTTAATTAAGTAGAATGACTTAAAAAATTTGTTTATTATTCAAGGATTTAGAGGTTAAAATAAAGAATGAAAGAGACGACAGTAAAAATAAGTGTAACCCAAGATGGTCTTTTGCCCGAAGAAGTTACAGTCCTTGGCACAATCTTCTTGCCAGCTATACAAAAACAAATTTTAAAATCATGTGGTTTTGAAAAAATTGATGATGCAACCTACGCTGGAGTTATGCCAATAAAAGTAACTACAAATCAAAAGACCCAAATTATAGAATTTGAAGTTGGTGCAATGACTGACTTTAGAAAGAAGGTTGTCAACTTTGTTAATCAAGCAAGAGTTCTTGAATTTGAGATACCCGAACCACCTGTAGTAGAAGAACCGAAGAAAATTTCAAAAAGAAAATCTACTAAAAAATCTAAATTGACAGCGAAGGAAAAAAAGGCTGCTGCTAAAAAGAAAACAGCTGCAAAGAAAACAGCTGCAAAGAAAACAGCTGCAAAGAAAAAAGCTGCTATAAAAATAATTCCAAAAAGACCACGTAAAACCACTCAAACTAAAAAGAAAGTAACAGCCAAAAAAACTAAAAAAACTCCAGTTAAAATAAAAAAACAATTAAAAGTACAAAAGAAAACAAAAAAACGAGGTACAAGAAATAGCAAAACAAATTAAAATTCAAGAATCATTAACTTTTGACGATGTACTTTTGTCACCATCCTATTCGACAGTAATGCCTTCGTCCGTAGATGTAAAGACAAGTCTCACAAAAAAAATTTCTCTTAATATTCCAATTGTAAGCGCAGCAATGGACACTGTGACTGAGGCCAGAACTGCTATTGCTATGGCTGAAGAAGGTGGAATCGGTGTAATACACAAAAACCTATCAATAGAAAAACAATCAGAAGAGGTAGAAAAAGTTAAAAAATATGAAGGTGGTATGATAATAGAACCTCATACTATTTCACCTGACGCTACTGGGAAACAAGCATTAGAAATTATGACTACTAAGAATTTCACTGGTTTGCCAGTCACCCAAAGTAATTCTGACCTACTTGGAATCATCACTATGAGAGATTTACGGTATGAAAAAAATCTTCACTACAAAGTTAACAAGTTGATGACACAAAAAAAAGATTTAGTAGTTGTACAAAGAGGTATCGGGTCTAACGAAGCAAGAGAATTAATGAATAAATACAAAATAGAAAAATTACCTGTAGTAGACAAAAAGTTTAGACTTCAAGGTTTAATTACTATGAAAGATATAGAAAAAAGTAAAAAATTTCCAAACTCAACCAAAGATAAAGAAGGAAGACTTCTTGCAGCAGCAGCAGTTGGTGTTAGTGGAGACATGGTTGAGCGAGCAGAAGCATTAATTTCCAATGGCTTAGATGTTGTTTTTATTGATACTGCCCATGCTCATACAAAAAAAGTTATTGATTCACTAAAACTATTAAAACGAAAATTTAGTAGAACAGATATTGTTGTTGGAAATATAGCTACAGCTGAAGCTGCAAGAGACCTTATAAAAGCTGGAGCAGATGCTTTGAAAGTAGGTATAGGGCCAGGCTCTATTTGTACTACAAGAATAATTGCAGGAATCGGCGTTCCACAATTAACTGCTATATTGGATGTTTGTTCAGTAGCCAAGAGATCGAAAACTCCTGTTATTGCAGATGGTGGTATTAAATATTCTGGTGATATAACTAAAGCACTAGCTGCCGGAGCAAATTGTGTAATGATTGGAAACTTGCTGGCAGGTACAGACGAGACTCCTGGTGATCTTGTTCTTTATCAGGGAAGATCATTTAAAACTTACCGAGGAATGGGCTCAGTTGAAGCTATGAAAGATGGAAGCAAAGACAGGTATTACCAAGAGGACTTAATTGATTCTAAATTAGTTCCTGAAGGTATAGAAGGCAGGGTCCCCTACAGAGGACCAATAAGCAAAGTTGTTTATCAATTAGTAGGTGGGGTAAAAGCTGGAATGGGATACACCGGTTCTAAGAATTTAAAAGAATTGAAATCCGCTAAATTTTTAAAACTAACTAGTGCAGGCTTGAGAGAAAGCCATGTTCACGACATTGATATAAGCAGAGAGGCACCAAACTATTCCCTAGATTAAAGATGAATATAAGTAATGCTCTAGTTTTAGACTTTGGATCACAAGTAACAAAGTTAATAGCGAGAAAAATTAGAGAGCTTAACGTTTACTCAGAAATAATTCCTTTTAATACCAACATTGATGAGATTATAAAAAGAAATCCAGATTGCATTATTTTATCTGGAAGCCCCGCTAGCGTTCATGATAGAAAAGCACCAAAGATAGATTCTCAAATTTTAGAATTAGATGTTCCAATATTGGGTATTTGTTATGGGGCACAAATAATCTCTAAAATGCTCGGAGGAAGGGTAGAGAAATCAAAGATAAGAGAATTTGGACCATCAAAACTAAAAAAGCTTTCCCAATCAAAAATATTAAAAAAGATTTCTAATAATCAAATTTCTTGGATGTCACATGGTGACACAATTGTAAAGTTACCAAAGGCTTTAAAAATTCTTGCAAAATCTGAATTTGGATCAATATCAGTATTTGCATCAAGTGATTCAAAAATAATTGGTACACAGTTTCACCCTGAGGTTATGCACACATCCTTCGGAAAACAATTTTTTAAAAACTTTTTAGATATTTCAGGTTGCAAACCTAACTGGAAACCATCAAGACTCGTCAAATCAAAAGTTCAGGAAATCAAAGAAACAATAGGAAAAGAAGTCGCTATTTCAGCAATCTCAGGAGGAGTAGACTCATGTGTATCATCAGTTTTAGTTAGTAAAGCGATAGGTAAAAACCTACAATCTTTTATTGTTGATACAGGACTTATGAGATACAAAGAAGTTGAAGAAATATTGCCAAGCTTAAAAAAATTAGGAGGTAGACCTAAAGTTATAAATGCATCAAATCTATTTTATAAAAGATTAAACAATGTAGTTGATCCAGAGAAGAAAAGAAAAATCATAGGGAAAACTTTTATTGAGCTTTTTGAAAAAGAAGCTAAGAAGAGTAGGGCTAAGTTCCTAGTTCAAGGAACTCTATATCCAGATGTAATTGAGAGTGTAAATGTTAGTGGCCCATCTGCAGTTATTAAATCACATCATAATGTTGGTGGATTACCAAAAAAAATGAATTTAAAATTAGTTGAACCACTAAGAGACTTATTTAAAGATGAAGTTAGAGTTTTCGGAAATGCTCTAAAAATAAATAAAGATTTAGTAGGAAGACATCCATTTCCAGGACCTGGTCTTGCTATAAGAATTATAGGTGCCGTTACAAAAGAAAGAGTTCAGCTTTTACAGTCAGCAGATAAGATATTTATAGATATTCTTAAATCTAAAAACTTATATAATAAAATCTGGCAAGCATTTTGTGTACTCATACCAATTAAAACTGTTGGAGTGATGGGAGATGAAAGAACCTATGAAAACACTATAGCTATAAGAGCGGTTAATAGTGTAGACGGTATGACAGCTAATTGGTCAAGAATATCCCATGATGTTTTAGATTTAATATCTTCTGAAATTATTAATAATGTTAAGGGCATTAATAAAGTTGTCTTTGATATTTCAAACAAACCACCTAGCACAATAGAGTGGGAATGATACTTTTTCCTAAAAACTCACATTTTTGATACAATTATCTTATGAGAACACTAAATCTATTCCTCTTATTTTTCTTTTTGTTTGCACTCAACTCATATTCTTTACCTAAGTGTGAAGGGGATGATTTTAAGAAATGGGATAATTGCAAGGGGACTTACAATTATAAATCTGGTCACATATATGTAGGTTAATATAAAGATGGGAAGAGACTCGGCAAAGGAACTTATACTTCTCCAGATGGTGAAA
>CAYTRR010000002.1:0-19974 GCA_964440275.1 uncultured Spirochaetales bacterium
GACTTTTCTCATAGTTTCACTGCTGGCTTCTTGCTTGTTTTTATATTGTACTTTTTTAGAAAAGATTATTTGTGGTTCGTTGCATTAGCATGGCCTTTTCATACTGTTGTAGATTCTATTTCCCATACTAAGGACTTTTTCCCAACTAAAATTTTCTGGCCTTTTTCGGACTATTATATTGATGGTTTTTCTTGGTCTAGGCCAGAGGTGTGGTTTACAAACATTATTTTGTTAGCACTTGTACTTTTTTATAAAAGACCAAAGAATATTAAGCAAAAATAGAAATTAAAATACCTGCAGCGACAGCAGAGCCTATAACTCCTGACACATTAGGTCCCATTGCATGCATTAATAGAACATTGGAGCTATCTTCTTCGTTTCCAACTTTACTAACAACTCTTGCAGCCATTGGAACGGCAGATACACCAGCTGCACCTATTAATGGGTTTATATCAGATTTGCTCAATTTATTTAACATTTTAGCCATCAATACGCCAGATGCTGTACCAACTGAAAAAGCAACAAGTCCTAAAACTATAATTGCTAATGTTTCAGGCACTAAGAATATTTCAGCAGCTAACTTTGAACCAACAGCAAGTCCTAGAAAAATAGTTACAATATTGATCAAAGAGTTTTGTAAAGTGTCAGTCAATCTATCAACAACACCTGATTCTCTTAAAAGATTTCCAAAACATAAAGCACCAACTAGTGGAGTAGCAGCAGGTAGTACAAGAATACAAAGAATTAAAAGTGTGATTGGAAAAAATATTTTTTCTAAACTATGAACCTTTCTCAACTGATGCATTTTTATTTTTCTTTCATCTGAGCTTGTAAGAGCCCTCATTATAGGTGGTTGAATTATTGGGACTAACGCCATATAAGAGTATGCAGCCACAGCTATTGCTCCAAGTAAATCAGGAGCAAGCCTTGATCCGATGAATATGGCGGTTGGACCGTCAGCTCCACCAATAATACTAATAGCAGCAGAATCTTGAAGTGAAAAATTAATTAAATCAGTTGTTTGACTTAAAACCACCGCACCAACTAAAGTACCAAAAATACCAAATTGAGCAGCTGCTCCTAACAAAGCAGTCCTAGGGTTAGCAATCAATGGTCCGAAATCAGTTAGAGCACCAACTCCCATAAAGATTATTATAGGAAAGAGACCATTTTTAACTCCTAAGTTATATAAAATTCCTAAAAATCCATCTGGTCCAGCTATGTCAGCAATTGGAATATTAGCCAAAAGCCCTCCAAAACCTATAGGCAACAACAATAATGGTTCAAAGTTTTTAGCAATAGCTAAGTAAAAAAGAAGAATGCATATTGCTATCATTATAATTCTTCCTCCACTTTGGGAGAAATCTGATATTGCATTACTGTTTGTAAGACCATAAATCCCAGTAGATTTGTAGAAACTTCCAATCAAACCTTTCATGTCTTTTTTTTGATATTCTTCTGTTTGCTGAGACTTAGAACTTGAATCAACAGAATAAGATACATCAGTAAATAATAAAAAAGTGAAAATTATTGATAAAACTAAAAATATTCTTTTCATTTTAAACTTTAATTTACAACAAATATGGTGTTGCCTTCTTCAACATTTTGTCCTTTAGCTACGTCAATAGATGCTAAAGTTCCTCCTACTCCTGCTTTTACGTCTATTTCCATCTTCATTGACTCTAGGATTATTACTGTTTGACTAGGTTCGACTTTATCTCCTACTGAGCAAAGTATTTTAAAAACAACCCCATTTACAGGAGCATTGACCACTGTACCTCCAGCTGGAGCTGTTTTACTTTCAGCTTTGGCTGGCTGTTCTTTGGCTTCAACTGGTTCAGATGTTTTAACACCTGTTACTTCAACTTTTCCTAATGTTGATACAACTTGTGCTCCAGTACCAGAAGCCACTTGTACTTCATAAGATTCTCCATCTAACATAATTGTATATGTAGCAACATCAGAAGAAGCTTCTGAAGATTTTGTATCTCCTTTTTCTTCATCATCAACAATATTTTTTCTAACATTTACTTTGGCTTCACCCATAAGGAATTCTATACCTTTTTCAGCACATGAAGCAGCAATAAAAATATTCTCTTCCGTTGTCTCTAAAGAGTTTTCTTCTAGTACACTTTTCCAGTACTTGATGCTTTTCTTTTCATCTCTATCGGCAATATCCAATGGATTTTCTTTAGTAGGTTCAAGATTAAGTTGTTCTGAAGCAAGCTTTACTATTTCAGGGTCAGGCTCAGTAGGGGTTTTGCCAAAGTATCCTAAAACCATTTTCCCATATCCATCAGCAATTTTTTTCCATTGCCCGAACATAACATTGCTAAAGGCTTGTTGCCAGTAGAATTGAGACACAGGAGTTACCGAAGTACCATAACCACCTTTCTGTACAACTTCACTCATTGCAGCTATAACTTCAGGATATTTATGAAGAATGTTATTATCTCTCATCATTTGTGTATTTGCTGTCAAAGCTCCGCCTGGCATAGGAGAGAATGGTATAAGTGGTGACACTCTTTTGGCTTCTTTGGGTACATAGTAATCTTTTAATAAATCTGCTAAAACTTCTTTATATCTGATAATCTTAGAGGTTTCTAAATCATTCAAATTAAAATCAGTATTTTTTGTAGCGTGGAGCATTGTAAGAATATCAGGCTGACTAGTACCACCAGATACAGGTGCTACCGCAGTATCTATACCATCTGCACCAGCTTCTAACGCTGCAAGATAAGCCGCAACACTTACCCCAGCACTTTCGTGTGTATGAAACCTGATATGTGTATTTTTAGGCATAAGGCTTCTCGCCATCTTTATCGTATCATAAACTTTCTTTGGGTGAGAAGTCCCACTAGCATCTTTAAAGCAAAGTGAAGAGTAGGGTATTCCGGAATCTAATATATCAACTAATATTTTTTTATAAAACTCAACATCGTGAGCCCCAACACACCCTGGAGGTAAATCCATGACCGTTATTACAACTTCATGTTTCAAACCATGATTGTTTATACATTCAGCACTATATTTTAAATTTGATACATCATTTAATGCGTCAAAATTTCTTATTGTAGTTGTACCATGTTTTTTAAAAAGCTTTGCATGAAGGTCAACTATCTCTCTGCTACCAGTGTCTAGGGCTACAGTATTTATGCCTCTAGCTAATGTTTGCAGATTCGCATCTAACCCTACAATAGATCTAAATTTATCCATCATTTCAAATGCATTTTCATTCAGATAGAAGAACAAGCTTTGAAATCTTGCCCCACCACCAAATTCGAAGTGTGAGATACCTGCTTTCTGAGCTTCATCTACAGCTGGAAGGAAATCTTCCATCAGCACTCTACCGCCAAAGACAGATTGAAAACCGTCTCTAAACGTTGTGTCCATTATATCTATGTATTTCTTACCCATTTTTCTCTTCGGTAAACAATGATATCAGCTAAATTTATTTGTTTTCATTGATATGCTGTTTGACTGCTGCAGAAATAATAGCAACCTTTTTAGCATCAATTGGACCAGAGGATGTACTTGAAGCCTCTTGTGCTTCGTCCATCACATCATCACTATCAACATATTTGTTAATCATTAGTCCTTGAAAGTGTAGAACAAATACCATGATAATAAGGAATAAAAAAACTACCGACATCCCAATTATCATAAAATTTAAAGATTCACCAATCACTGTGAAACGCTCCTTCTTTTATATACATTAATAAAACCATTCTTATTTTAGTAAAAAATGAACATAAAAACAAATCAAAATATACTAAATAAGACAATAAACTCAATAATATCAGTAGTTTAGTAAATAATTATTGTTTTGTCAGAGGGTCTTTTTAAGGAGAATATTGCTGAATATTTAATAACAAACTTATTTGACATATTTTTATTTATATCTAATAATAAGGCCTTTATGAGCGAAAAAGAAATCCAAAATCAGACTTTAAATTTGCTAATGAAAGAGCTTCGCAAGTTAGAATATTTTAGCGTTACAACATCCTCGAAGATGATAAGTCTTGCTTTGTGCATTATGAGTGAGAAGCTTGGAACTTCTATCGAATCTATCAGTGATACCGAAGAAATGCATACTTCAATTAAATCAATGATATTTAAGCACTAAATCTTTACAACTTTTGCTACAACAAAAGCACAAGCTAATTGAGCAACAAAGAATAAAATTGCGGAATATAGATCGATACCTACTCCTGAGTCTGTTAAAACTCTAGAAATGGTCACTGCTGGATTAGCAAAACAGGTTGAAGAAGTGAAAAGAGTAGCTGAGATTATGAACAATCCTACAGTTGAAGGTATTTTCTTTGGATTATTTTTTTCTGCTACTGCAATTACAATAAGAAGACCAGTGGTCGCTAACAATTCAGCAACAATTAAATTGTTTGAAGATCTATCTACATCAGATAAAGAAATGATATTTTCTCCGAACATTACATGGGTAACTATGACACCTAATATTCCACCTAAAATTTGTAAAAGTATATACAAAAGAGAATCTATCTGATTAATTTTTCCCCGGAGGTGCATCATTAAAGTTACTGCAGGATTGAAGTGGGCTCCGGATACATTCATAAATATTGTTATATTGGTATAAAGTATTGCTCCTACGGAAATCGCAATAGACAAAACGGTCAAATAGGAAGGAGCATTTAAAACATTATTAAGAAGGTGAAATGTTCCTGTAATTGCAACAAGAAGAAGAAAAGTTCCGTAAAATTCAGCTAGATATTTATTCATGTTATATATTAACCAATTGTTTTGATAATTTAGTATAATAAACATAAATTAATTAGCAATGAAATCAAATTATGAAAAAAAAAGAAATTGAAATAGTTTTTATTACTGATGCGCATTTAGTATATCAAAATAAATTTTTAGGAATTGATACTTTTAAGGCCTTCGAATCAGTAATTGATGAGGTGGAGAGTAAATACAAAAATGCTGATTTCTATATTTTCGGTGGAGATTTGATTGAAGATCAAAAAAAAGAATCATTTGATTTTTTTTGGTCCAAATTGACCACAAATTCTATGATAGAAAAGAGTTTGTTTACCAGAGGTAATCATGATATTGATAAATCTTTTTTTGATAAACTTTTTACTAATCAAAACACAAATTTGAATTGCGAATCTTGGCAGCTAATTAACATAAATACCTATAGTGAAGGAAATATCTATGGCGAAGTTAGTGATAAGCAAATTAATTTAATTAATGAAATATCTAAGAGATATAAAAATAAAAATTTAATGATTTATATGCATCATAATCTTTTTAAAACAGACTCACCCTGGCTTGATAAGTATATAACTAGAAATCATGAAAATTTATCTATAGAAATTTCTAGTCTATCTAACATAAAACTTGTAATTTCTGGTCATATACATCAAGAAGCTTGTAATACTTTAAGTGGTACTACATTTATTTCATGTCCCTCAACAAGCTTTCATTTTGTGCCTGGCAAAGAAAAATATACTTTAGATAAAAAAAATCCTGGTTACACCGTCTTTAGTTTGTTTTCTGATGGGACTTTTGATTGTGAACACATAAGAACACAGGGGTTCTATGGAGAACCAAAAAAAAATGCTGATTAATTATAAACTTTTTATCTTATTTGTAGGAACCAGAACAAGAAACAATTACTGCAACTACAAATAAGATTATTGGGAAATATCTCATATTTAAAATTATATTATATTTATTTCCAAATGTTAAGAGAATGTTGAGCTAGGTTTCTTTATACTAATATATAAAATGGAACTTAAATATAAAATTATAATTGGTTTAGTATTGGCCTATCTCGCTATTGTGCTTTTTATGTACATTTTTCAACGAACTTTTCTTTATTTCCCTCATGAAGACAATTACTTAACCGAAGAAAAGATACTAGGTTCCCCGCAAATCGTTTATATACCTACTGAAGATGACATTACATTATATTCTTGGTATTACTCGTCAGATTCTAATTCTAAAACCATAGTTTTTTTTCACGGTAATGCCGGAACTCTTAATAGTAGAATTTACAAATTAAATTATTTTCGTGAAATCGGACTAAATTACCTTGCAATTACTTGGAGAGGTTTTAGTGGGAACGACGGGAAGCCCACAGAGGATGGTCTCTACAAAGATGCTAGATCAGCAATTGAATGGTTGGTTGAAAAGGGTGTAGATAAAAAAGATATTATTTTGTATGGAGAGTCTCTAGGTACAGGTATAGCAATTGAAATTTCACAAAACGAATTATTCGCAGGTCTTATTTTAGAATCTCCTTATACATCTATTGTTGAAATGGGAAAAATAAGTTTTCCTTATTTGCCAATCAAATTGATACTTAAAGATAGATACGATTCCGTCGACAAATTGAAGAATATCAAGATACCAACTCTTGTTCTCCATGGAAAGAACGACTCTCTTGTACCTTTTTATATGGGCAAAGAAATTTTTGAAAACCTCTCTACCGTTAAATTTAATTACTTCGTTAATGACGATGACCACATGATGAGGTTTGATTCATCGTTAAAAAATACCTTACACAATTTTATTAATGGTTTGAACTAAGTGTATTTTAGACCAGTTCTCAAATACTCATATCCTGTATAGACAGTAATGCTTGCAGCAACCCACAAACTTGATAATCCTATATCTCGTCCATATCCAAGCAAGAATTCGTTACCTGGATCCCCTGAAAGTAAAACTGAAATCGCAAACATTTGTAAAAATGTTTTAACTTTTGATAGACTAGAAACTGGAAGTGAAACTTGAGATTTAGCTAAAAATTCTCTAAGGCCAGAAACAAGAATCTCACGGCTAATAATTATTATAGCGGCATAAAGAGTTAAATCTTTTATTGAATTAGAATGTATTAACAGTACTAATGCTACAGATACCATTATTTTGTCAGCTATTGGGTCTAGTAGGGCACCTAATTTTGTTTCCTCGTTATATTTTCTTGCAAGTTTTCCATCAAGATAATCAGTAAAACCTGCGAATACAAAAGTAAAACAGCATAGCCAGTTTCCTAAATCACCAGGTATAAAAAAAATAAAAATAAATAACGGTATTATCAATATTCGAAAATATGTAAGAGCTATTGGAAGATTGGGCATACTAACCTCGATGAAGTGATAATTTAAAAAACTTAAAATTGCATTATTATTAGAACAATCCCTAGTACGATTAAAATTGTAGCAAAGATTCTTTCTTTGACCATATTAAGTAACTTAGAAAAAAAATCACCCATATTTCATGATAGCATTTTTGGACAATTCTTTATATTTATTTATTCAATAGGTAGATTTAGTACTTAAAATCATCAAATAGGTAGTTAATTATTGGTCCAAGGAAACTAAATATTTCTTTATAGTAATACGAGACCACAGTTACAAAAACTATAAAAAATAGTGTGGTCCATATTATCCTCACAATAAAGTCAATAATATTCGTTTATTGCATTTTTTCAAGATATAATAAAAAACTATGAGAAATCCATTATTAATAATTTTTCTATTGTTTTTTGCATTCTCTTCGTCAATTGTTAAAGCCGGAATGCATGATGCCGTTGTTTTAAATAAAGCTTATATTAAAACCTCAATGGGAATTGCTCATTTTACTGACAATAATAATATTACAGCTCAGAGTAGGGACTCAACTTTCCCAAATGCAAAATACGACTTATCTTACGAGTCAGCACAATCATATTCTGTTGCAGTAGGAAACAAATTTGATAATACCGCACTAGAAATGTCTTTTGACTACATAGAAGCAGGTGTTGATTCTCTTAAATCTGACACCCTAAGAACATACAGTGACGGAGATATAAGCACCCATTCTTTTATCATTAATGGAATATGGTACCCAGAGAAGTTGAGTACAAGTCTAGGTAGTTTGTATATTGGTGCTGGCATTGGAACAGTTTTTAAAGTTGATTTAGATCAGACTAAATGTACCGGAGCTAGATGTTTGGCGCATGAAGGATTTAAGTCAGCAACTGATGAATATCAGTTGGCATATCAGTTCTTAATAGGAGCAGAGAGCAAAGATCTAGGTGCAGGATTCTCCCTTTATACTGAGATAAGGAACATTTTCTTTGATAATATCGCCCTAGGTCGAGATAAACATAATGAAACATTTAATAATATGGATATAAATGTTATGGCTTGGAATTTTGGTATTAAATGGAGCTTCTAGGCGATGCCCGCTATCGAGCTAGAAACATGCTTTTATTAGTTGCCCCTTATTTTTATCCCTTTTAAGATACTTTGAGTCTCTTCTGAATAGAAAATATCTAAGAAATTATTAATATCCTGATCTTTATCTACCTCACCAATAACACTTTTAGATTTTAAGTTATCTTTCATTGACTTTATTACTTCAGATTTTTTAGTACTAAAAGATTTGGCAAAATCTATTACTGTTTCATCTAGAAGTTCTCTTTTAACAACTTTATCTACTAAACCTAACTTTGTAGCTGTCATTGAGTCCATCATTTCACCACCTAGGAGTATCTTTTTAGCGTTATTTTCACCGACTAAACATTTGAGCATGTTGGTAGTGCTTAAAAAAAGTGGTAATCCAATGTTGATCTCATTTAACGCAATTTTCGCTTTTTCTTCTACCATGAACCTGTAATCAGTACTTATGGCAATCATGCATCCCGCACCTGTTGCATGACCATTAATGCTTGAAATGGTAATTTTACTTGACGAATAAATGTCTTGGCATAGTTTCAATAACGCTTTAACCGTTGATTCAACTTCGTCTCTGTTTCTTTTGAGCAGATAAGGTATATCTAGTCCAAACGAAAAGAAACTCCCATTACCTTTAATAATAATAGATTTGATGTTTTTGTTACTTTCAGCTGAATTGAATTTGTACCACAAATCTAAGACCATGGCTGTATCTAGAGGGTTAACTTTAGGTTTGTCTATTGTAATAGTAGATATGTCATCTATTTCGTCTAATTTAATCATTATATTTGCGTTTAAGGGTTTAGCTCTCTAATGAATTCATCCCAGTGTTCATCGTCATTAGTTAACTTTTTGAGCTCATGAGACATTTCTTTATAGCTTTGAAATTGAGGGAAAATTTTACGTACCATATTATCTCTATTCTCTAGCCATTTATCTATTGATTCATAGGTTTTGAATTTAACAACTGTCTTAAATGTCCATATATGACCCTTTGTATGTATACGGTGCGCATAAATCCTTATCCCATCTTCAACCCAATCTTTTTTTCGAACTTCTTCCCAGAAAGGCTTCCAATACTTAGAATAGTTTTCAAGAAAAAGGTCTCGATTTTCATAATCTACATGCCAATAGCTTTCTTCGATTACGGGACTTTTAGCCATAGCAAAAGATGGAGAAAGAAATAAAAATATAGCCACTAATATAAACAAAGTGTTTTTCATACTAAAATAATATAACATTTTCATAGAAACTTTAATTCAAGTATTTTCTGTTAAAATATATTATGGATTTCGATCATAGCGTTGAGATAGAACTCAAATTTAAACTAAGCAGTAAAGAAATCGAGTCTCTTGTTTCATCATCTTTTTTCCAAGAGCGCTTTGCCTTCAGTTTCAAAAAAACAAACATTACTACTTACTATGATACTAGCTCGTTTGATCTAAGAAAGAATAAGATTGCTATAAGAATACGAGAATCAGAAGGATACAAAGAACAGACTATTAAAATTCCAATAGGAGAAATCAATACCATACAAAAATGTCATGAGATCTCATCCCCAATAGAATCATCTGAACCAGACTTGTCTACTATAAAAAAAGAAACTGTTCCAGTTGAAATTGACCTTAATCAATATCACGGTTCTTTAAAACCAATTTTTATAACATCAATAGAAAGAACACAATGGGTTTATTCAGAAAATGGGCAAACTTTATTTCTCTGTATTGATAAAGGTAAAATAAGCACTACTGGTTATGCCGATTTATCGATTGATGTATCTGAGCTAGAAATCGAATTAGCATCTGGTGAGGAATCCTTTTTAATTTCTTTTTCAAAAGATTTCGTGCTTAATTATGGACTTACTTCATTCAATAAAACAAAAGCTGATAGGGGTTATTCACTTATTGGAGTCGTATAGGAACTTTCATAGAATTAAAAGATACATTACTTAAGAAATATTTATGTACTAATTCTATATAACACAGAGTAAATATCTAATAAATACAGTATATTAGATAGACTAATATTTACATTATTAATTTAGCTAAGTTTTTTATTAATTTGCATCTATTTTTAACTTGTATGAATCACCATCAAAATTATCAAAAAGTATTTTAAGCAATGGGTGCTTTATCGGTTCCGGAGCACCTTGTATTAGCATGTTTCTCTCTGCAACATAGGTTGTGTAGTCTTCATCGTTAACAAGTATATGGTACCAAGGCTTATCTTTAGGGGGATTTGTTTTAGCTACTTCTTGATACCACTCATCTGTTCCTTGGTATTCTGGATCGATATCAAAAATAACCCCTCTATAACCAAATAGCTTATGTTCAACGATTTGTCCTAGTTTAAATTTAGCTATAGAGTCTTCTTGCATTTGTATTAAATATTACACTATATTATTGAATAATGAGAAATGAATTAAAAGTTGTTTTTTCTAATTTATCACTGGTATTGTCATACCTGTCATTATTCTTTTTATATTTTAAAAAGTATTACAAGCAAATTTCTTTAAAGCCAGAGTACATTTTTATTTTATTGCCTATGATTTGGGCTATTGCATCTTGCATCATTTATATTGTTGGTTGGGAAAGGGATAGCTTATGGGACATCAATGTAGTTTATTGTGCGGATTTAGCTTATTCTAATGGACTTAATCCATACAACGATTGGTCCATTAATCCTTTATGTCAGGAATCAATTCCTCTTCAATTTACTTATTTAAAACTAGTGTTAGACATTCTTCCTTTTTCCAATTTGGAATACAATTTGTTTGAAAAAGTTTGGGTAGTATTTTTAGGTATTTTGATTGTAGCTTATGCATATGTTACTAACATGATGTTTAAACTCAGGACCAACATTTTCTTTAATATTCTTTTTATTTTAGTTCTTTTTCAAGGTGCAAATATTGTAGCTTTACAAGCTGGGAATATATCAGCATTGGTTTACTTGCTAGTCCTCTTGGCAATATATTTTTATCAATCTAAATCTAATAAAATTTATTTTTTCCTTTTAATAGCTTTAGCAACTTTTGTTAAGTTCCATTTGGGAATTTTATTGTTGTTACCTTTTATTATAGATCAAAAATTTGATTACAAAGGTTATCTAACTTTTTTTTCAGTACTTTTTGGCTTATTTTTCTTAAACTATTTAATTCATGGAAGCTTCATTTCTCAATGGATTGAAAACTTAGCTTATACAGACTGGGGTCTTAAACCATGGTTTAGCGATATATCTATGCTGAAGCCACTATGGATTGATCGAATGAGAGATGTTGAATTTAATGCAATTTTCAAGGTTCTACTAGCCCCATTTTTCATAGTTAATTTAATATATTTTAAGAAAGTAATTAATAACAAATTCTCTATAGAAGAAAGAAATAATTATTTAATTGTATTATGTTGTCTCGTTTTTATTCTAGTTTTACCAAGGTTGAAAGTGTACGATTTTTTAATAATTTCATGCGTATCTTTAAAAATTTATAGTGATTGTATCAGTAGCTTGTTCAACAAAGAAAAGCTCCTAAGGTTTGGATCTTTAGCTATTTTGATTATTTTCTATTCTTCTATCACTTACTGGAGACCTCAATGGGATGGTTCCAATACAAGTTATTATTACTGCTTTGCTTTGTATGTCTTTTATCAATACCTTGTTTATTACAGAGCAAAAATGGTAGAATAGCAAAAAAGAGGTTTTTATGAAAATATTAAAATTTTTACTACCTTTAATGCTTTTAGTTTCCCTTTCGAGCTGTTCATATGTTGTAGAAGTCAAGGATAAGCTTTTTGACAAAAACGATAAGAAGGGTGAGCTAGCTTCTTCTCCAGAAGATGAGGCTCCTGCAGAAAGTCTTGAAAGTGAGACAGAAGCATCTACAGATGATGCTAGTCCTGCTTCAGAAGATGATGTCGATCCTGCTTCAGAAGATGCTGAGTCTAAATAATCTGCCAAAGTAACTGGTAAATTTTAGGAGAGAGGGGGATTCGAACCCCCGGTACAGTTTGACCTGTACAACTGTTTTCGAAACAGACCGTTTAAACCACTCACGCATCTCTCCAATTAATCTTTGTTTTCTGAAGAAACTACTCTAAGTTTTTCGAAAGATCTTGTATTAGTATTAATCTCACTTGGTTCTATTATTTCTTTAGAGGATTTTACTCCCATTTCTTCTAATTTTTTTACTGATGGAATAAGACTCTTGTCTACATTTCCAACTAATACGTTCCATCGTTCAACTGTTGCATCTATTGCTTTTCTTAATGATTCCAAATTCTTAGCTGTATTGCTAAAATGATTGTGTATAGCGGTAGCGGCTTTTCTTATTTCTTCAACCTGACTTTGAACTTTTAGAACACCATTAATATGTGCCCACATTAAAATTATAAAATTCATATTGTCTGGACCTACCAACAATACTCCTTCTTCAATCATATTAGAATCTTTATCTATAAGATCTTTGACACTAAAATAAACATTCTCATTTGGTACAAACATGATTACAAAATCAGGAGTTGTATATTTCCCCTCAAAGATCAAATTTTGATATTCTTTTTTTGCTAAATCTTTTGCTTGAATTGATATCCTGCTCTTCAAATCTTTTTTTATTTCAGTTTTTCTTTCATTTGAAGTCTCTATATCTAAAAGGTCTTTAATGTTGTCCCCTAAGTCAGCTGTTGCTTTTGAGTCGATAACAAGACATTTTTCATCAGAAATGAGAATAGCGTCAGGTCTATATTGTTTCCCATCTCTAGTTTTTGCAGAAACCTCAATCATGTAGTCAACATTTTCCTTTAGATTATGATAATTAAAGAGATTTTTGAGCTGCCATTGACCAAACCTTCCAGTTAAACTCGAATCTGCACCTAGAACCTTGGAAAATTCATTTATTTCAAGTTTCATTCCATCGGTGACTTTGTCTAGACTTTCAATATTGCTTGTCATAGTATTTAAAGATTGGCTTAAGTCTTTGGATTGCGAATTTACAGCTTTAACCAAATCGTCAGTTTTTTGATTGAATAATTCTTTTTGAGCTTCTGTTCCTCTATCTAAAACTGAGTTGAGGACATCCTGTATTTTTTCATATTTCTCAATGTCGCTCCCATTGTTCTTTGACTCACTTATCTTCTTTGATAAGTGTAAAAAAAGACCCACGATTACACCAAGAAGCAGTATGACGATAATTTCAAAAGTGCCCATTAAAGTGATTATAATACAAATACTCAAAAACGCATAAGATGCTAGAATAAGAATATGTGGTCATTTTCTAAGCTTGGTACTTTTGAAAGATGCAAGAGAAGATTCAAATTTATCTATATGGACAAAATCCGCTATCAAACTACATCTGTTGAAGCATTCATGGGAACGATGGTTCACGAAGCTCTAGATGTACTTTATCAAAGAGTTAAGATTGGCAAATTGCTCACACTTAAACAGTTAGAAGAAGAATACAAAAAAAAATGGGAAGAAGATTCTAAAATATATGATGAAATAAAAATAGTAAACAAAGAGCTTTCATTTGATGATTACTTCTCTATTGGCATTAAGTGCCTCCAGAATTATTATGAAGAAAATTTAGACTCTCTAATGAACCCCAAGTTTAAATTCATGTACACTGAAACCGAATTCAGAACAAAGAATATCCTTCCAGCTACATCTAGAGTAAAAATACCTTTTAGAGGAAAGATAGATAGGATTGATGTCTATGATGATAGAGTAGAAATCCATGATTATAAAACAAGCGCTAGCCCTCCAACCGAGCTTGAGATAGATACAAAATTTGATTACAAGCAGCTTCCCCTATACAAAAGGCTTCTTCTTTTAGACTATAGATTTAAAGACAAAGAGATTAGGGTAGTTTGGCATTTCTTAAGACACAAACTTAAATATGAAAAAGTAGTCAAAGATGAAGAGTTAGAAGAAGCGTTGGACACAATTGAAAAAATTGTAAAAGAAGAACGAAAAGAGCAAGAGTACAGACCAAAGAAATCAATGCTTTGCAAATGGTGTGATTACATTAAAATATGTCCACTTTACTCTAATGAAGAACTAGTAAAAAAGAATCCTTATGATCCTGATATTGTCGAAGGTCCGAAGCTCGCAAAAAATTATATCGAACTGAGACAAAAAGAAAAAGAAATTCAAAATGAAATCAGCAATGTTAAAGATAGACTTGTAGAGTACTCAAAAAAGTTTTCTGGTGAACCTGTTTATACAGTACAAACAGAAGACCAAAAAAAACAAATTACTATAAAAAGTACTGTAGAGAAAAAAATACCTTCTTCCACTGATCCTTTAAGAGAAGATATGGAAAAACGACTGAAAGAAAAAGGAGTGTGGGAAGAATTTTCTACAATTAATTCTAGAAGTATTAATAGCAAAATAAACAAAGAAAAGCTCTCTGATGAAATGCAAGATTTTTTTGATATGTATACAGAAGAAGAAGAAGTAAGAGAAATAAGACAGAGCAACATCAAAAAAAAATAAATTTACCATTAAACAAAGAGAATTCCTTGCGAATTGCACTAAGCTTTGATATGATGAAACTATGGCTATGACACCTGATCAGACTTTTTATCCTACTGCTAAGATGGCAATGGAAGCACCAAAAGAAGAGCTTGCTTATGTTGCAACTCTTAATGTGCATGGAAAACCAGATTCTTTATGTACTGTTGACGTAAACCCTGATTCAAGTTCTTACTTAAAAACAGTAGGAGAGCTTGTATTGCCGAACGTAGGAGACGAGCTTCATCATTTTGGATGGAACGCATGTAGCGCGCATCTTTGCCCTTATGCCCCTCATCCTGATGTTGAAAGAAGATATCTTTTAATTCCAGGTCTTAGATCCTCAAGGCTTTATATTGTTGACACAAAAGACGACCCAAGAAATCCAAAAATTATAAAAACTTTTGAACCTGAAGAAGTAATGGAAAAATCAGGATATAGCAGACCTCATACTATTCACTGTGGCCCGGAAGGAATTTATGTAAGCGCATTAGGCGGGGGCACGCAATCAGGCGAAGGACCTGGTGGTATTTTTATGATTGATCATTTAGATCTTGATATTAAAGGTCAATGGGAAAACGATAGGGGCCCACAACATTACGCATATGATTTCTGGTGGCACCTGGGACATGACAGAGTTATTACTTCCGAATGGGGAACTCCAGACCTCTTTGAAAACGGATTAAATTTAGAAGCAGCTGTTGGAGGAGTTTATGGTCACAAGATACATGTTTGGGATTTAAAAACTCATAACCATCTTCAGGAGTTAGATTTAGGTAAAGAGAATCAAATGGTTCTTGAGTTAAGACCTTCACATAATCCTAAAAATACTTATGGTTTTGTTGGAGTTGTTGTCAATACATCCGATTTGTCAGCTTCAATTTGGACTTGGTATTTAGAAAAAGGCGAATGGAAAATTAAAAAAACTATTACCATACCAGCTCAGCCTGCTGACGCTGCGGACTTACCAGCACCTTTAAAAGATTTTGGTGCAGCACCTCCGCTTATTACAGACATCAACCTTTCATTGGACGACAAATTTTTGTATGTTTCATGCTGGGGTACCGGAGAACTTCAACAGTATGACGTCTCTGATCCTTTTAGCCCTAAACTAACAGGAGTCGTAGAAATAGGAGGGGTCGCTAAGAAGAAAGCTCACCCAAGTGGAGCACCTGCAACAGGTGGACCACAGATGGTTGAAATAAGTAGAGATGGCAAAAGAGTATATTTTACTAATTCTTTATATAGCAGCTGGGATGACCAGTTCTATTCTGATATAAAAGGATGGTTTGTAAAAGCAGATGTAGATCCTTCTGGCGGCTTTACTCTAGATAAAGACTTTTTTATGGACTTTGGTGACCAGAGAACACACCAAGTAAGACTTCAGGGTGGAGATTCATCTTCTGACTCTTTCTGCTTCCCTAACGAAGAATAGTCCCAATTAATCTAAAATGAATGACTTAATTGTATATTTTGTAATCCTCGGAGTATATCATGGTGTTAATCCAGGAATGGGTTGGCTTTTTAGCGTTGCAATCGCAATGCAAAAAGAATCAACTGTAAAAATATTTACAAGCCATTTGCCAATAGCCATAGGTCATATTTGTTCATTACTTCTTGTCTTGATTTTATACGAAACTGTAAAACTCTTTATCCCATTTCATTATACAAAAATTATTTTTGCTTGCCTGTTAGTTATTTTTGGCGTTTACAAACTTTATAATCGTAGACATCCAACATGGGTTACTATGAATGTAACAAGTTTAGATTTGTTTGTTTGGTCTTTTTTAATGACTACAGCACACGGAGCAGGGTTAATGCTTATACCTGGTTTAGCAGATCATTCAGGTCATGGTATGATGGAAATTTCAAAAAATGGAATATTCGCAATGGTATTTCATATGATAGGCATGGTCACAGTTTCTATTACAATTGCATTTAGTGTTTATAAAATCATAGGACTGAGAATTCTAAGATCGACATGGATAAACTTTGATTACATTTGGTCATTTGTTCTTATAGTTGGCGGAATATTTGTATTGTTTCTTTAAGAATAGGGGACACAATTCAAATTTGATATACTTAACGTTATGATAATAAACCTTTTTGATTTAGAAAATGAGTTTCCGAAAAAACTTACTGTTGGTGTTGAGGGCTACTATTCTTCTGGTGCACGTGACGAAGTAACTCTTAAAAGAAACAGGTCTATATTTAATGAATACGAGCTTTTACCAAGAGTTCTTAGAGATGTGTCTATTGTTGAGACTAATTGTACAATCCTAAACAATAAAATTGATACACCAATATTAATTGCTCCCGTAGCAATGCAAGAAATGGCACATAAAGATGGCGAGATTGGAACAGCCAAAGCAGCAGCAAGACAAAATACAATTATGACTCATAGCACCATTTCTAATAAATCAATTGAAGAGGTTGGACCAGTTCATAGCAAACTTTTTTTTCAACTATATTTTTCCAAAGATAGAAGTTTTACCGAAGATATTTTGCTGAGATGCAAGAAGGCTGGATATAAAGCAATAGTTTTTACAGTCGACGCACCAAGGCTAGGGACGAGAGAAAGGGATGAACGTAATTCCTTTAAAATGCCTTCACATTTAAAACTCGGAAACTTTGCTGGAACCAAATTTGAACAATTTGACAAAATAGAAAAATACGAGGGATCCAGTATGAATGTTCATTCTGACCATCTTTTTGATCCTTCTTTAACATATGAGATTATTCCTTGGATTAAAGAGAAGTCAGGACTTCCTGTAATTGTAAAAGGTATATTAAGACCCGATGATGCTGCGCAAGCACTTAGAAGTGGAGCTGATGGAATAATGATTTCTAACCATGGTGGTAGACAGCTTGATACTGCAGTTCCGACTTTAAAACAAATAGAGCCAATAAGAAAAGAAGTTGGCGAAGAGGTTATGATCATTGTTGATGGAGGGATTAGAAGGGGCACTGATATTTTAAAATGCTTGGCACTTGGAGCAAATGCTGTTCAAATAGGACGTCCATTGCTCTGGGGACTACATCATGATGGACAAAAAGGAGTAGAGTTAGTTTTAGATATATTAAGAAAAGAGCTTATGGAAGCCATGATTTTGACAGGATGTAGAAACATAAAAGAGATAACTAGAGACCTGGTAACCGCCGTATGAGCACTGTTTATCAGCAAAGTTTTAAGGTAAATACAAATGGCTTTACTGATATTCTTGATATAACCGAACAAGTAACCGCCATTCTCCAGGATTCTAAAAAACAGGACGGAATTATAAATGTTTTTGTTGTTGGCTCAACTGCGGGGATTACAACAATAGAGTTTGAAGAGGGAGCTGTTTTGGACCTTAAGAATGCTTTTGAGCGAATTGCTCCTATGGATGCAAACTATTCTCACAATGAAAGATGGGGTGATGGAAATGGCTTCTCTCATATAAGAGCTTCTATTCTTGGACCATCTTTATCGATACCATTTAAAAACGAAACAATTAAACTTGGAACTTGGCAGCAAATTGTTTTAGTAGATTTTGATAATAGAAAAAGAGACAGAAATATAATAGTAACTATTCATACCTAATTCTAATCTCTTTTATCCGTATCTAACTTTTGAGATTAATATATAGATTGCAAGAGATGTAGTTATAATGTTTGACCAAAAAATTGGTGGATGTTCAGCATAGTGACCAAAAACTATCCAACCAATGGTGCCGCAAGCAAAAACTAAGTACATCAAAAATGATATATCTCTAGTTCTTTTTGACTTCAAAATTTTCATTGCTTGAAAGACAAAACAAATTGTAGTACAAGTAGCAGCAAAAAAACCTATTGCCTCAATAGTGTCTCTATCCATGGTGAACTTATATATAACTTATTTAAATCTTTCGAACAAGGTGTCGATTTTTTCTCTTATACTTTTTTGTTGGAGTAGGGCTATTACTATCAAAGCAACTACTGCAATTACGACAAGACCCCAAATTGAAAAAATAGGGATAGATTGTAAGCTAGAACCTGTTTTGTTTTCTGAGCTTTCACCCAATTCCTGTTTTAATGTATCTGGAGTATGAACTCCGGAAGAAGGAGCGCCAGTATCTTTTGGAGCAGGAGCAGCTTCAACTTCTTCGGTGGAAACGTTGGCTGGTTCTGATTCAACTTCATTGTCTGAATCAGAGCCTGCTTCATCTGGGGATTCGATTGATTCACCTGATGCTTGTTTTGTTACAGGAGCTACATCTTGAGAAGTGTTTTGGCTTCCCCAGAACCATATAAGAGGTTTTTCAATTTCTCCATGATCTACACCTTCTGGAAATAACTTAGGTGGAATTTTTTGGACGTAATAACACCCACTAAAAGAGAATAAAAATACTAAAATTAAAACGAATCTAAAATTCTTCAATTTGCACCCTGTCTTTATTATAGCAAAAAATTAGCAAATTCTTAACTTTCATGTAAATAGACCTTAAATTTCTTTATTTTTTATTAAAAAAGATCGATTTTTGACGAGTATAATTGATTTTATGAATGAATCTTTTTTTCAACGTTTAAAGAAGACCTTAGATGATTTTCTTGAGAATTTAAATAAATCAGAAAACTCTTTCTTGTTGATTCCTCTTTTGCTAGTAATTCTTTGTTTTATTCACCCAGCACTTGTTTTACCTGCTATTTTTCTTCTACTTTTCCATCCTGTTTTTAGAGAATGGATTTGGAAGAATTTTCTTTGGTCAATTGCTTTTATAATTATCGTCATTATCGTTACGATATTGTATATGAGATAGCTAATCATACAGCGAAAAAATTAAAGGAGCTCTTCAATCTTTTTTATTACTTTTTTGTCAGTAGGCTTTGTTATAGAAGAGTAGGTGTCTACTATTGAACCATTTTTATCTATTAAAATTTTGTGAAAATTCCATTTTGGTATCGCTTTAGAACCATAAGTTAATTTTGCCCATTTATAAAAAGGATGAGCGTCATTACCTCTCACACTAGTAATAGACGTCATAGGGAAATTGACTCCAAATGTTAATTCGCAAAACTCTTTAACCTTAGCATCGGTATCATGTTCTTGTTGAAAGTCTTGGCTTGGTACTCCAATCAAAATAAAATCTTTGGTTTTATATTCATCCCATAAAGTTTGCATATGATCAAATTGTTTAGTGAAACCACAAAAACTGGCCTTGTTAATAATCAAGATCACTTTGCCTTTGTGTTCTGACAGCTTAATTATTTTTCCATCTATATCTTTGAATTTAAAATCATAGGCATTCAGCTG
>CAYTRR010000003.1:0-35490 GCA_964440275.1 uncultured Spirochaetales bacterium
TATTTATAAAGTTAAAATTCATTCAAGAGGCTGTGAGATCAAAATTGTTGGTCCATCCAAGGAAGTAGAAAGTTCGTGCCAGCTTATCGAGAGTTTTTATAAGATTATTTCTAAAGGGTACTTGCCTTCAGAGAGCGACTTTGAGCTAGGGGCTAAAATCATTAATCAAAATAGTCATTCAATTGAGGAAATATTTTTAGATACAATTTGTTTAACAACGGATAAAAAAACTGTTGCCCCGAAAAGTATAAATCAAAAAATCTATACGGATTCAATAAGGAAGAAAGATATAGTTTTTGGAACTGGTCCTGCCGGGACAGGGAAAACCTTTTTAGCAGTTGCTGCTGCAGTTTCATCTTTGAATAAAAAGAATGTTAAAAGAATAATTTTAACTAGGCCGGCAGTAGAAGCGGGCGAGAAGCTAGGATTTCTGCCTGGAGATTTAACCGAAAAAATTGATCCTTATCTTAAACCTTTGTTTGATGCATTAAACGAGATGATGGATTTCGAAAAGATTTCTATGCTTATAGAAAAGAATGTCATTGAAATAGCTCCTTTGGCATTTATGAGAGGAAGAACTCTCAATGATGCATTTATAATTTTAGATGAAGCTCAAAATACTACTTCTTCTCAAATGAAAATGTTTTTAACTCGTCTTGGTTTTAATTCCAAAACTATAATTACAGGGGATACAAGTCAAATTGATCTTGATAAAAATATAAAATCTGGTTTGATTGAAGCGATAACAATTCTAAATGGAATCGATGGAATTAGTTTTTGCACTTTCGATAATAATGACGTTGTAAGGCATCCGCTTACCAAGAAAATAATTGACGCTTATAAGTAAATTATCTCCCCTCTCTCAGGACCGATAGAAATCATTGTGATAGGAACAGACAAAAATTGCTCAATAAATTTAATGAATTTTTTTAAATTTTTAGGGACTTTTTTGGATTTCAACTGATCTAGGCTCCATGAATCAAATTCTTTGTATATAGGCTGTATCATATTAAGGTCGGTTAGATTCAAAGGCATCGATATTATTTTTTTATTTTTTATTTTATATCCCACGCAAACTTTTACAGATTCAAACATAGAAAGTACATCCACCTTCGTCATAGCAAGAGAGCTGATTCCGGATATTTGAATTGAATGTTTTAATGCTATCAAGTCTAGCCAACCACATCTTCGTGGTCTTCCTGTCGTGGCTCCATATTCGGTACCAAATTCTCTTAACGATAGCCCCTGATCGTCTGACATCTCTGTCGGGAAAGGACCATGGCCAACTCTTGTAGTATATGCTTTTGTAATACCAACAACTTTTCCTAAATCTTTAAAGGGCACGCCGGTACCAGATGAAGCTGAACCTGATATGGTTGAAGAAGAAGTAACATAAGGATAAGTTCCAAAATCAATGTCCAGCATTACGCCTTGAGCACCTTCAAATAGAACTTTCTTTCTTTTCTTTATTGCATTGTTAACATAGTCTTCGGTGTCGCAAACAAACTCTTTTATGTAGCTATAATTTTTTAATATTGAATTAAATATTGCCGCGGATGGGACTTTTTTCTCTCTAAAAACTTTTGTAAGAATAGCGTTTTTTTCTTTTAATATAAAATCAAGTTTACTTTTTAAGTCTTTTTTATTTTTTAAATCAATAATCCTTATTCCCTGTCTTGCGACTTTGTCTTCGTATGCTGGCCCTATACCTCTTCCAGTTGTTCCGATTGCATTTTTTCCTTTTAAATTTTCTCGGCCTTTTTCAATTGACTTGTGGTACGGAAGAATTATGTTAGCTAAGGAGCTTATTTTTAAGTTCTTATTAGTGACAGGAAAACCAAGACGTCTTAAAGATTTTATCTCTTGAACTAAAATTTGTAAATCTATAACAGTTCCGTTTCCTATGACTGAAACCTTTTTCTTTCTTAAAACTCCTGAAGGGATATGATGCAACACTACTTTTTTGTCTTTAATAATTATTGTATGTCCTGCGTTGCTTCCGCCTTGAAAACGAGTAATAATATCAAATTTTTCAGAAATTAAATCAATAATCCTACCTTTTCCTTCATCGCCCCACTGTGCACCAACTACAACAATGTTTTCAACTCGTGCCATTATAAATCCTCTTCTTGTAATTCTGTCAAACTATTAAAACTTCCGATCTTTTTGTTTTTCTTATTGTACAAATCAAGCGAGTCGTTAGTATTAATTTTTACTCTCATATCGTAATCACCTTTGTACTTATTTTTTTGATTAGATAGTATAGAAACAAATCCTTGAGAATTAAAAAAGTCTCTTGCTTCAAAAGATGATGATAAGTTTTTAATATTACTGTATTCGATAATAACAATCGGAATACCAAGGTTCTTGTACTCAATTTTGCTTAGAAGTGGTAAGATGTTGATTCCAAATCCAACCGCTGGAACATTCTTGCCATATTTTTTAATTAAGTCATTGTAGCGGCCACCAGAAAGAACAATTTGATTTGCACCTGGTATTGCAATATCGAATGTAATGTCCGAATAGTAATTAAAATCTTTTACGTCCAGCAAATCCACGGCTACCTTTAAGTAAGGATTAGATGTTTGTAAACTTTCGTATAAGAAATCAACTTTTTTGAGACCTCTCTGAACATGTCTTGGTAGCTTTTTAAGATTAATTTCTTTTCCAGATATTAAAGGAATCACATAATTGTTGAGGAACTCCTGTTCTTTTTTTTCTAAGGACTTATCCCTACTGAATTTTTTGATTGTGTCAAAATCTTTCTTATGAAAAAGTGGCCCTATTTTGTTTTTTATACTAGGAAGCCTAGAAAAAACAAAATTTAAAAAAAGTGAGGAATTAAGTGTGATGGTCTGTTTATCAAAACCTAATTTAGTTAAAATTCTTGATCCCAACAAGATTACTTCTAAATCAGATTCAATTTCATCGGATCCAATTAGCTCGCATCCAACCTGAAAAATTTCTCTTTTGTTTTTAGTGTCCTTCGGCTCGTTACGTATAACTCTTTCAACATAGGAAAGCCTAAAAGGAACAGACTCCTCTTTGTAGTTGGTAGCGACATATCTTGCGATTTGAGGAGTAACGTCAGACCGTAGACCCAAAACTTCTCCACTTAGTGGGTCTATAAATTTTATAATCTTAGGAAATTCTTCTTTTTTTGTACCTACCTCAAGAGATCCAAGTCGTTCGAATATCGGGGTAAGAAGTTTTTTGTAGCCCCATAACTCAGCCTCATCTAAAAAAATGTTTGATATGAAATCTATTTTTTTTACATCTTGGGTTCTATAGTCTCTGATTCCTATCGGGAGCAAAAAGCGTTCTGACATTAAAAAATTACCTGCTCAATACTCTTTATCTCTGGCAAATTAGCTAGATACTCTAAAGTTTCCTCGGAAACAGGAGAATCTACAGAAATGAATGACAACGCTGATTCTTGTTTAGATGAATCATCTTTTCTACTTAAGTAGAGGCGACCAATGTTAATGTTCTTTTTTCCTAAAGCTTCTCCTAATAAGCCTATTACTCCTGGCTTGTCATCATTTTCTATAATTAAAACATTCCCTTCAGGTACAACATCGATTGCATGTTGGTTTAGTTTGGTCAAAATTGGTTTTTTCTTTCCGAAAATCGATCCGGAAACTGCGAAGCTTCCTGATTCTGTCTTTGCAATTAGCGTCATCAAACTTGAAAAATCTTCTTCGGCAGTTAGCTTGACTTCTTTCAACTTGATTCCTCTTTCTTCAGCAATTAATGGTGCATTAACAAAAGTCACAGGGGCGCTCATAATTGGAGAAAGGTACCCTTTGAGCGCTGAAATAGTTAATGGAGAGACATTCATTTCGGCAATATTCCCTGTATATTCAACTATTATTTCTTTTACGCTAGTTTTACATATTTGTCCCAAAAAGATTCCAAGTTTGTCAGATAATTCAAGAAACGGTTTAATTTCTGCAATGACTTCTTCACTCATGGAGGGCATGTTGACTGCATTAGTTACCACACCTTTATTTGCATATTCTATTATCTGTTCAGCCATAGCAATACCAACTTTGGCTTGGGCTTCTTCCGTTGATGCACCGAGATGAGGTGTGAAAATAATTTTACTGTTTTCTTCAAAAATTGGTGATTTAAAATTAGGCGGCTCCTCTTCGTATACATCAATTGCCGCTCCTGCAACTTTTCCTGACTTAACTGCTTCAACTATATCATGTTCATTAACAATTCCTCCGCGGGCACAATTTATAATAATTACACCATCTTTCATCAAACTTATTGTGCCATTGGAAATTAAATCTTTAGTGGCCGCAGTAAGAGGTGTATGTACTGTTATTATGTCCGAGCGCTCAAAAATTTCGTCCATTGTAACAAGATCAATAGGAAGGTTTAATTTTGTGTCTTTTGATATATAAGGATCGTGAGCTATTACTTTCATTTTTAGACCTATTGCTCTTTCTGCAACCAACCTACCTATGTTGCCCATTCCTATTATGCCCATTGTCTTTCCATAGAGCTCTTTGCCTTGAAAGCTTGATCTTTCCCACTTTTTATCTTTCATTGAAGAATAGGCTTGAGGTATGTTTCTAGCTAAGGAAAATAAAAGTGCTATTGTATGTTCAGCCGTAGTAATCGCATTAGCTGAGGGTGTGTTCATAACAACAATTCCCTTCTTTGATGCTTCTTGTACATCGACATTGTCGACGCCTATACCTGCTCGTCCAATTAATTTAAAATTCTCTCCTAAACTTTCTATAATCTCTTTGTCAATTTTAGTTGCACTTCGTACCACTACTGCATCATAATCATTGATAATTTTCATTAATTCTTTCTTGTCTATTTTTTTTCTTAAATCAACATCGATGTTAGGGTGTTGAGTTAATAGGTCAAGCCCCTGTTTGGAGAGGCCGTCGGTTATCAGTATTTTCAAATAAATCCTCCAGTGCTTACGAAATAAAAATATATTTTAGCAATCGGTTAATGTCAATTAATAGTAATAATTGTAAAAATTATAGGGTAAGTATAAGATTTATCTGTGAATCAAGAAACTAAAATGACTTTTTTGCAGCACTTTGGCATTTTACGAAAGAGTTTTATAAAAATCATTCTTTTAATAATTATTCTATTTATCCCGGCCTTTATTTTTAGGGATCTTTTAATGGATTTTGCTCTTATGCCAATGAGTCAATCTCTACCTCCAGATTCAAATATTATTTTCACAAAGCCGGCTGAGGGTTTGGCTTCTAATATTAAGGTTGCATTTCTTTCTAGTTTTATAGCAACAATGCCGCTAATTATTTATGAAGCATGGAGCTTTGTTAAGCCTGCATTATATGAAAATGAAAAAATTGTATCTTTGGTAATTATAGTAATTGGTTCTTTGTTATTTTTTGTTGGTGCTTCATTTTGTTTCTTCTTTGTTGCCCCATTAGCATTTGACGTTTTAATAAATGAATACTCTTCGGAATCAATAACTGCTCTACCTAACATAAGTGATACTCTAGGCTTCTTAACCTCTCTAATATTAAGTTTTGGAATAATTTTTGAATATCCATTAATAATTTTTTTATTATCTAGGTTTGGTTTAGCCTCTTCTAGTTTTTTATCCTCAAAAAGAAAATATGCCATACTTATAGCTTGTATTCTTTCCGCAATTTTAACACCAACTACAGATGTAATATCGATGATGTTCATGCTTTTGCCTTTACTTTTGTTTTATGAGATTGGTGTTTTAATAGCTTTCTTGTCTCGTAAAGATGATTGATAAGGAATCGTAATAATAGTAATCTTAATAAATCTATCAAGGGGGCTAATATGGATTTACCATTAGTAGATTTTGTATCAGGCAATTTGCAACTTAATCCATCGTCTAAACATATAGAGGATTTTATTAAGGGTGAAACTCTCTATCATGGATCTGTTCAAATTACACCTTTCAGGCACAAAGAGTACATAAAGAAGTTTAATAAAAATTATCTACTTTCTATAGATTATTCATATATGGAAAAAGTTGGATTGACTGATCCTGATAGAGATTTAAAGAAAAAAAAATTTAACATTATTAACCCTGCGTTTGTCAGCCAAGGATACCTCTTTAATGTTGGATTTGGTTTGAGTGTTCACGATATTTCATTTAATGCTATAGCAAATTTATCATATAAAAATCTTCAATATGGTTCACCTGTTTTTGAAGGAGACATCTTGTTCGCTAAATCTGATGTGCTTGGCATTGAAGTGAAAAAAGACGCGGCTAGTAATGGATCCGTTCAAGTCAAAACAACAATTACGAATCAGCGTGATGAGATTGTACTCCAGTATGTCAGACAAGTTCTTGTTAGAACGAGGAAGGGTTCGACTATAGATTCTCAAACAACAACTGTGAATCAGCCCTTAAATATAGATCTAGACAAATGTGTTATACCTTTTAAATTTGAAAATCTTAATAAAGAATTTAATTTTGCAAGAGACCCTAAAGTAGGTGGAGATATTGAAGTTATCCCTGGGAAAGTAATTAATTTTAAAGCTTTCGAAGAATTTAAAGAAGGCGAAGTTTATGAAGGTAATTTTTCTCAATCAATTAATTTAGTAGATTTCAGTTGGTTACAAATTAGCACACTTAATGATGCCAGCATTCATCACACACCATCCTCAAACTTTATTGGCTATGGTGGAGCAATAAAATCTTTAGTTGAAGGTGAAGTAAGCCATCATATTCCATATGCTTATTTTATAGGAATGAATTCAGGTTCACATGACGCCCCAACTTATCCCGTTGATATAGTTCAGTCGTCATTTGGATCTACGAATGAAGATGATGAAAAGATTATTGGTAGCTTTGAAGTAAAAGAAAAAATAAAAATTAAAAATAGGGACGACTTTGGTGTTCTAAAAATCGAACTAAGAGGCGACAAGATTGTTACCGAAGCAGGGCTTAAGGCTTACGAACAGACCGGTTTTAAGGGGGTAGCTAAGATTAAGGACAACTCAATTAGGGTTTTAACAATGGAGATGCTTGTAGCTATACCAACCCAGGGGTCATACAGATAATGACTGATAAAAAATATCCTATTAATGATTTGAGCCACCCGGTGACTTATAAATGGGTAAATGATTTTGATTACGATTGGAACACTAAAAGCAATCAACAAGATTGGGTTCTTCCAAAAGTATTAAAAGAACAGGCGGACAAAATTCCTGATAAAGCTTTTCTACAATTTAGTTATGACGACCCTTTAACGTTTGCCGAAGTCAACAAAGCTGCAAATCAAATAGCAAATTCTCTAAGAGAATTAGGAGTTGAAAAGGGAGATAAGGTTTCAGTTTATATGCCCAATTCTTTAGAAATTTGTCTTGCTTGGTTTGGTATTCTGAAAAATGGCTCTGTTATGGTTCCTGTAAATACAGCTTATGTAATGGATTTTTTACAATATATAATAGAAAGCTCTGACTCAAAATTAATTATTATCGCAGAGGAATATATGGAGCGCCTTGCTAATATACAAACAAGAATACCGCTAGTAGACAATGTTGTGGTCTGGCCTCGAAATGGTGGCGATGAAATTGAAACGGCGGGATACGTTACCAAAAAATGTATGTCTTGGAGCAATTTTGTTAATCAAGGTTCAGATTCTGAACCAGAGGTAGAAGTAACTCATTTGGATCATGCTAGATTGATGTATACGTCTGGAACCACAGGTAAATCTAAAGGAGTGGTTAGACCTTGTGCTGCTGACTATTCATCAGCCCAGAATTACGCAAGCATAATGGATATAAATCCAGACGATACTGTTTTTACTTGTCTTCCCCTTTTTCATTCCAATGCAATGGTAATGGGTGTGTATCCTGCTATGATTAGGGGCGCTAAAGTAGTCGTGGAGGAAAAATATTCCGCAAGTAAGTTCTGGAAGTGGATGAAAGACTTTGAAGTTACAAAATTTAATCTTGTTGGAGTTATGTCTTATTTTATGTGGAACGCTCCCGTTGTGCCAGAAGAAAAAGAACATAAGGTTAAACTTGTTTTGGGAAGTCCTGCGCCACATGACATAATAGAACCGTTTATGGAAAGGTTTAATATTCTTTTCATGGAAGGCTATGGGTTGACAGAAGTTGGACAATGTACTTTTATGAGACCTGGTGATCCCTTCAGAGTAGGTTCGTGTGGTAAAGAATCCCCTGGATACGAAATAAAAATTGTAAATCCTGAAACAGATGAAGAGCTTCCAAGAAACACCCCGGGTGAGCTTGTTTTAAGACCGCGTATCCCCAACATATGTTTGCACTATTATTATAAAATGCCAGAGAAAACGGTTTCTGATTTCAGAAATTTATGGTTCCACACAGGTGATTTATGTCGAATGGATGAGGATGGATATATCTTCTTTATGGATAGAGTTAAAGACTACATAAGAAGAAGGGGCGAGAATATAAGCTCTTTTGAAGTAGAAAATCTTATTTCGACTCATCCTAATATTGAAGAATCCGCGGCCATAGCAGTAAAGCTTGATGAACAAGGAAGACATTCCGAAGACGAATTGATGATTGTCATAGTTCTAAAAGAAGGAAAAGATTTAAATCCAAACGAATTAATAGAGTTTCTTAAACCAATAATGCCCAAATTTATGATACCAAGATTTGTTAGATTCAGGGATTCTTTACCAAAAACTCCCACTAATAGAGTTCAAAAAGTTAAGCTCCGTGAGGAAGGAATCACTAAAGATACCTGGGACTCCCTAAAAAAATAAAGTTACTTGTCCCAAGGATATTTCTTGCTAGGCTTTTGTTTGTACGGATTCTTCATCTCAGGATTAAAATACTTGAACGTATTTACATGCTGATCTGTATAAGATCCTGGTGGATAGTATTTGTCATAAAAATCTAAATCCAAATTCTGTGCCTGAAAAACTAATCTCATGTACATCGGGTCAACATAAGCAGGGAATGAACCATAGGTGTCAAAAATATAATCTGCCACTGATTTAACAATTTCATTTGTAGTATCAGTAGGTCTTGGAGCTTTAACTAAATGCTTATCAGGTTCTTCATAAGGGAAAGGTTTGTTGTCGTCCCAAGCAGCCCATTTATGTTCATCCATTTTATCAAAAGCTTCTGACATTGTTTTGTAATAAGGTGGACAATATCCTTCAAAGACTCCATCTTTGCCGACGGGTCTTGTTGGTCCAGATTTTGGCTGTTCAAATCTAAATCCTAAGCCCTTAAAAAGCTCTGGGTTTGAACCTAGTGTGAACCTAGGTATTAGCCCTGTGAAAGTCCATCCACCTAAGCCAAGCGCTTGAAGTGCTAGTGACATATTTTGACAAATAAATGCTTGTTCTACATTTAAACCAGTTAGAATTCGTACCTCTAAATCATAAAGTGACATTTTAACGTCTTCTTTGATTCTTCCTTTCGCAATCCATTTTTCTTGGCCACATGAACGGTTATTTTCTTTATCCCAAATATTGAAGGCATAAGTGCTACTACAATATAAGGTCAATAAATTTAAATACTCTTCTGTTATATCGGTTACCGGTATAAAAGTAGTTGTACCAGGCTTATTAGTATTCCATTGATTAAAATCGAACAACCCCGGCATCTTGTCCGGAAGGTTTGCTCTTCCATCTTCTAATTTAACTAAACCCTCTCTGTATAGCTCTAACAATCTATCAATCTTGTCATTTTTATCAAGCTTAAAGAACATATCAAGCTCTTTGTCTTTAGGTAACATATTTTTTACGTCAACCCAGTATAACCCTGAATCGTTAGTAAAAAATAATTCTGTACCATGGTTATTACAAGCAGATGGCCAAGTTCTACCAGTCCATTGGCATAACAAATCGATACCGTTTTCAGGTGGTAAATCTGCAAGACATAACCCCGTTAATCCTGTTCCAGCCCACACTAGCATTGCTTCTTGAAATTCAGTTAGAGGTATAGGTGGAATGTCTGATTTGTGACCCAAGGTACTATCAGAAGGAAGCTCCATGCCTGCTCCAAATCTTCGCGATCTTCTATTAAAAATTGCTTCGAACAAAGGATAGTTTAGCGCCGCCTCATAATTAACTTTAGTTTTTCCGTTTCCATTTTTTTTAGCCATTAGAATCCCCCTAGGGTTTTAATAATTATAGCAAAATCGGTATAAAGAAAAAAGGATATTTAAATAAGTTTTTTCAGTTCGTTTCTTTTGATCTCTTTAATAGCAAGTTTAAGTGTAGATATACCAAGTGTAGAACACTTGGGTCTTGATAAAGTTAGCTCTTCACCTAAAATATCCGACATTAGCTCCGGTCCCATATTAAGAATTTCATCAATTTCTTTGCCCAGAACCATTTCGGATATTATTGACGTACCAGCTTGGCTGACTATACAGCCTTCACCTTCAAACTTAAAATCTTTTATTATACCCTTCTCTACCTTAAGACAAATGCTTATTATGTCACCACAACCTGGGTTGCCCCCTTTCTGTAGTACATCACAGTGTCCTTTTTCAACATCTGCATCATCAATGGTTCCCGTATTTCTAGGATTCTCGTAATGATCCAAGATAAAGTCCATCAGCTCTTGTTTATCTTTTGATTGCTCAGACATTGTTTTACCAGTTATTTTTCAATAGGCGCTTGTACTAGATTGCCCCACTCTGTCCATGAGCCATCATAGTTTTTTACATCACTGAATCCGAGCAAATAGGTCAACACGAACCAAGTATGTGAAGATCTTTCTCCTATTCTACAATAAGCAACTACATCGTCTCCGGATTTAAGCCCAGCACCATTTTGATAAATTTCTACCAATTCGTCTGCGGACTTAAAGGTGCCATCCTCGTTTGCTGCTGTAGCCCAAGGAACACTGGCTGCATTAGGAATGTGTCCGCCTCTTAATGCTCCTTCTTGTGGGTATGCTTCCATATGAAGAAGTTCCCCAGAATACTCTTTAGGTGAACGAACATCAATTAATGGTTTTTTTTGATCACTATGTGCTTTCACGTCATCCCTAAAAGCTCTGATTTTATTGTTGACTGCGGAAACTTTGTAATCTGACGCTGGATTAGAAGGCACATCTTTAACAACAGGCTTATTTTCATCTAGCCATTTCTGTCTTCCTCCATTCATAATTAAGCAATTTTCATGGCCATAAATTTTGAATGTCCATAACGCATAACATGCCCACCAATTACTTTTGTCCCCATAGAAAACAACTGTATCATCTTGGGAAATTCCTTTTGATGACATTAGGGCTTCAAAGTTTTCTTGATTAACGTAATCTCTGATAAGACTATCTTGAAGCTCTGTCTCCCAATCAAGTTTTATTGCGCCTTCAATATGACCGACTTCATAAAGAAGTATGTCTTCGTTTGATTCCACAATTTTAATTCCGTCTTTATCCTTGTTTTCTAATACCCAATCAGTAGAAACTAGAACTTCAGGATGTGCATAATCTGCCATTTTTCCATCCTCCCTGTCCAACTTTTAGTCTAATTTGACCAAAAACTGCATATAAACTATAAAAAAACGCTAGAAATTAAGGATACAACAGTTTCAATTTTTGACAAATTTTTTTATTTAAAATCGAATTTTTTGGTATATCATCATAATTATGTCTGAGCATAAAAATCAAGAAACGGTAGATGAGAATATAGAGGACCTAGAAAAAGAAGATTCTTCCTCCCTTGAGACAGAAGAAGCTTCAAGCTTTGAGTCTGAAACAGAAGAAGTGGAAGAAGAAAAGGTCTTATCGTATCCAGAGCGTGTACCAAATTCCAAAAGAGGTGTTTCTTATTCTCATTCTTATGTAATGATAGGTCTTGTTGTTGTAATAATAGTTTTTAGTCTTGTGATTTCAAATTTTACTCTTTCTTACTAATCTACTTAAATGTTTTTTTAGATACTTAGCTGTGTCAGACTTAGAACATCTCTCAAAATCTGATACAGGTCCTTGAAAAATTATATGTCCGCCTAATTCTCCACCTTGGGGGCCTAAATCAATAATGTAATCGCTTGCATTAATAACATCTATATTGTGTTCAATTATAATTATTGTATTTCCAGATTCTCTAAGTTTGTAAATAACATTTAGCAATTTGTCTACATCTGAAAAATGTAAACCAATTGTCGGTTCATCAAGAATATAAAGACCCTTTCCTGTGTTTCTTTTTATTAATTCTTTAGAAAGTTTAATTCTTTGTGCTTCGCCACCTGACAAAGTTGTAGCTGGTTGACCTATTCTTAAATATCCTAGACCAACTGAATTTATAAGTTGAATTTTAGATTTTAAAACTGGGAAACCATTAAAAAAAATCTCCGCATCTTCAAAAGTCATATCAAGTACGTCGGCTATGTTCTTGTTTCTGTATCTAACTTTTAAAGTTTCTAGATCAAATCTTTTGCCTACACAAGACTCACACTGGACAGTTACGTCAGGAAGAAAATTCATCTCGATTTTTATGCTACCAGCCCCCGAACATTCATCACAGCTTCCATCTTTAACATTGAAGCTAAACCTACCTGGTGAGAACCCTTTCAGTCTCGACTCCTGTAAGGATGAAAAAATTTCTCTTATCGAAGAATAAATTCCGGTGTAAGTTGCTGGGTTAGACCTGGGAGTCCTTCCTATGGGAGATTGGTCAATATTGATTATTTTATCAAAATGTTCAAACCCCTTTATAGACTTAACAGATGAAAATGATTTTTTATTTATACGTCCTGGCGAAATTGATAAAATTTTAAATATTGTATCTATAGCTAATGAACTTTTTCCAGAGCCTGATACCCCAGTTACACATGAAATCTTTCCTAATGGCACTCGAACATCAATCTCTTTTAAATTGTTAAGTTTTGCTCCAAATATTTCTAAATAATTTTTTGCTAATATTGTTGATCTATCGATTTTTACTTTCTTTGCCCCTGACAAGAACTGTCCAGTTATAGAAAGTTTATTTTTTTCTATATCTTTAACTTTTCCAGTTGCTACAATTCGTCCACCATCAGTACCTGCGCCTGGTCCTATATCTATAATATGGTCACCGCTCCTAATAGTTTCTTCGTCGTGTTCAACAACAATTACGGTATTCCCTCTTTTTTTCAAATCTTTAAGAGATTGACATAACATGTTGTTGTCTCTTGGGTGAAGTCCAATAGTAGGTTCGTCCAACACATAAGTAACTCCTGTGAGTTTGGCTCCAAGCTGAGATGCTAGTCGAATTCTTTGAGCTTCACCTCCAGATAAAGTAGGGGCAGTACGATTTAGTGTTAAATAATCAAGACCGACATTAGATAAAAACTCTAATCTGTTTAGCAATTCGCTTTGGAGTTTTTCCCAGATTTGTGCTTTTGATCCTTTGAATTTTATTTTTTTGAAAAAACTATAGGAATCTTTTACTGAAAGTGAACATAGTTGAAATATATTTAAACTGTTAACAAATACGCTAAGTGCATACTTATTAAGTCTGCTACCTTGACATTGATTGCATGATTCTTTCTTCTGATACTTTTTAAGGAAGCTTCTAGTTTCTTCGGATCTAGATGATTCGTACCACTCTTCGAGAATATTTATTATTCCATTAAATTTCTTATATTCATTATCATATTCGAGTATGAAACTCGTTAATGTTTTCTTCTCTGAACCATAAAAAATTAAATTCTTTTCTTTGTTAGTTAAGTTGGAGAAAGGGATTGAGTCTTTAATTTTATTTTGTTGTACAAATTCTTTTAATATCTTTTTGTAAGATTGAGAATCTTTTATGGGTTCAATAGCTCCTTGCTTTATAGACTTAGTTGTATCGGGGACAATTAAGTCTTCATCGAAATATTCAAACTGACCGAGTCCATCACATTCTTTGCATGCACCGTAGGGGCTATTAAATGAAAAAAGTCTAGGCGAAACTTCCGGCAACGAAATTCCACAGTTGCTACAGCTTAAGCTTTGGTTGAAAATTTTCCTTTTGGATTCTGTTTCTATTAAAGCTACTCCTTCTCCGTATTTTAGAGCAGTCTCGAGTGATTCGCTTAGTCTATTATAGTTTTTTGTAACAACTTTCATGCTATCAACATAAATATCTACATCATGTTTTTTTTGTTTTTCCAAAATTATATTTTCATTTAAGTATCTTATCCTGCCATTTATACGAGCGCTCGAAAACAGCTTGGATGCCCAAGCAAGTTCATTTTTGAATTCCCCCTTTTTTCCAATTGCAATAGGATAATAAATTTCAATGGTTTGATTTTTAAAATCGTTTGTTAATGAATCGAGGATGGATGTCAAACTAGTTTCTTCTACAATGTTATTGCATTTGTAGCAAGCGATATTTCCTAATCTAGAATATAATAGTCTAACAAAATCATAAATTTCAGTAATTGTCGCAACTGTAGATCTTGGGTTGCGCATAAAAGTTTTTTGATCTACTGAAACTGAGGGCGACAAACCAGATATATAATCCAAGTCTGGTTTTTTAAATCTATCTATAAATTGTCTTGCGTAATTCGATAAAGATTCTAGATATCTCCTTTGGCCTTCTGCGAATATGGTGTCGAAAGCTAATGTAGATTTTCCTGACCCACTAATTCCAGTTAGAACAGTTATTGCGCCTCTCGGAATATCAATGTCAATATTCTTTAAATTATTCTCTTTTACACCCTTAAGCTTTATGTGTTTCACTTTGTATCCTTATTTGTCTATTTGTGTGAGCCATTTAAAAATATTTAAGTTCGTCTTTGATTTAGAAAGTTCGGGGTGCCATTGTACTCCAAGAATTTTTTGGTTGTCGCTCTCTAAAGCTTCTATGATTTGATCAGAACTTTCTGCTGATGATTTTAATGTTTTTGCTATTCTATCTACAGCTTGATGATGATAACTTTTAACTTTTAATGTTTTCTTTTTCACTATCTTGTTTAACAATGAAGGGCTGGCAATATTAATTGTATGTCTTGCTCCATCTGTATGCTTAATCGATTTTGGGAAAATAGATTTAATATCTTGAAACAATGTCCCTCCTAAACAAACATTTACGAGTTGCATGCCGCCACATATTCCTAAAATCTTTTTCTTTTTCTTGTTCATCTCGTTTATGTATAAAATTTCACTTTTTGTTCTATTAAGATCAAGTGGGTTGATATTCTTGGTTTTCTTCTGGTCATAGAAAGAAGGATTGATGTCTCTGCTGCCAGATATGATAATGGCATCAATTTTTGTCACTAATAATCTTACATCCTTTTGTGAAGTAATCATGGGCAGATAAAAGGGCACTCCTCCAACTTCAAGTATTTTCTCAGAGTAAAATTTTTCTGATTCAAAATATTTACCTTTAATGTCACAAGTAATTCCGACTACCGATTTTCCCATATAACTATTATTGTTTATTTTTAATTAATTCAAAATCTTTTAATTCTAGGATAAATCATATAAGATTAGAAAATTATGAAAGCAGAAAAATATGAGGTTTTGGTAGTAGGAGGTGGCCACGCTGGTTGTGAAGCAGCGCTAGCTTCTGCCAGGATGGGAACAAAGACCCTTCTTATAACAGCAAACCTAGATACTATCGGTGTTATGTCGTGCAACCCTTCTGTTGGTGGTGTTGGCAAAGGTCATCTAGTGAGGGAAATTGATGCCCTAGGTGGTGAAATGGCAAAAGCAGCGGATTTTGCCTCTATTCAGTATCGAAGACTGAATACTCGCAAAGGACCGGCTGTTCAAGCTACACGAATTCAAGCTGACCGTACTTTGTATAAAACTTACATGAAAAAAACAATAGAATCGCAACAAAATTTAACTGTAAAACAAAGATTGATTCACTCGCTATTAGAAAAAAACGGGAAGATTATAGGTGTGACAACAAGCCATGGTGAGGAAATATATTCAAATTGTGTTGTCATAACTCCTGGGACTTTCCCAAATGGACTTATTCATGTGGGTGATAGTCAAGTTAGTGCGGGAAGAGCTGGCGAAGCACCGACTAAAGAAATTGCAAATTCATTTAGAGAACTGGGTTTAAATGTTGGAAGATTAAAAACTGGAACTCCTCCTAGGCTTGATGGGAAAACAATCAATTGGAATAAAACTGAAATCCAAGAAGGTGATAAAAATCCTTTGTTTTTTTCATTTGTAAACTTTGAAATAAGAAATAAGCAATTGCCTTGTCACATAACTTATACAAATGAAAAAACTCATGAAACAATAAGAAAGAATATCCATAAATCTCCAATGTATTCTGGAAAAATTGAAGGAGTAGGCCCTAGGTATTGTCCCTCGATTGAAGACAAAATAGTTAAGTTCCCTGATAAAGAAAGACATCAAATATTTTTAGAGCCTGAAGGGCTAAGCACTTACGAAATTTACCCAAATGGTATTTCAACTAGTCTTCCAATCGATGTTCAGATTAAAATTGTTAATAGCATGGTTGGTCTTGAAGAGGCTCAATTAATGCGTCCTGGTTATGCGGTGGAATATGATTATTGTGATCCAACGGACCTTCACTTTTCTCTTGAAAGTAAAAAAGTGCCAAATCTTTTTTTGGCTGGTCAAGTCAATGGAACAACGGGCTACGAAGAAGCGGCAGCACAAGGGCTTATGGCTGGAATTAATGCTTCGCTTAAAAATAAAAATTCAGACCCTTTAGTTTTAAAAAGGTCAGAATCTTATATTGGGATACTAATTGATGATTTAGTGACACTAGGTGTGGATGAACCATATAGAATGTTTACTTCGAGAGCAGAACATAGGCTTTTGCTTAGAGATGACAATGCCGATTTTAGACTCACTCCTATTGGTCATAAAATTGGACTAATTGATGAGAAAAGATTTGAAAATTTTCAAAATAAAATATCTGAATATAATCACATAATGAAAAAATTAGAATCGTCCAAAATTGTGCCATCTGATAAAAACAATAAGATTTTACAGGGCATTGGAACTGCGAGCTTAAAAAAACCTTGCACCTTTAAAGAAATTTTAAGAAGATCTGAGGTCGTATATGATGATTTAATTAAGTTCGATTTAGATTGTCAGATTAAGGATAACAAAATTTTAAAATCTTTGATTGAAAATGAAATTAAGTACGAAGGGTATATTGATCGTCAGAATCAAGATATAAACAAAGTTGCTAAACTTCAAGAGACTTTGATACCAATTGAGTTAAACATAAATCAGATTCCTGGCTTATCAAATGAGCTCAAACAAAAATTTTTAAAATTAAAACCTAAAACTCTAGGGCAAGCCTCAAGAATTTCTGGTATTACTCCTGCTGCGTTAAGCATTTTAATGGTTTATATCAAGAAGAATGAAATCAGCGCGGAAAAGAATCTCTAAAATTGTTAAAAATTATCTTGTTTATTTAAAACTTTCTTGATTTCATCCAACGAAGAAACTGGCATTTGGCAAGAATAGTCTTTGCAAATAAAGATTTGTAACTTGTCTGTAAGTTCCGGAATGAAATCATAGGTTGATAAAATATCCATGTATATATTCTTGTGATATTCGGAAGAAATATAAAAGATAGATTTGTTTAGATGCCGAAAATTAACAATGTAGTCAATTAGCTCGTCATCTAAGTTCGGTTCCTTGTTTTTATTAAGTATCACAATCTGAAGATTCTCAGACAGTAAAGAATAATGATTAGATAAAAACTGTGTAAGATTGATTGGAAATTTTTTTGCCATTTCCCCTAGCTGAGAAGAAAGCTTAATAGCTTTTGCATACAGTTCTTCATCTTTTGTATATCCTGCTATTTTTATTAATCCATATAATGCAGTGGAGTTTCCTGAAGGGATAGCTCCATCTAGCAAATTTTTTTGTCTAACGATTATGCTTGTATCTTGGTTTGTTGTTGCAAAAAAAGAGCCTTTCTCTTCATCCCAGAACAAGTCTATCATCTTGTTGCATATCTCAACTCCATACTTAAGAGTTTCCGGGTTTAATGTTGTTTCATAAAGGTCGATAGATGCTTTTAGTACAAAAGCATAATCATCTATCATCCCGTCAATTGCTACTTTGCCATCGCGGTAACAGTGGAACAAAGTATGATTGTTAGATGTCATTTTGTTTTTAATGAAATTAAATGCTCCTGATGAAATCTCCAAATAATCATGGCTCTTAAACGTCCTTGCCGCCTTAGCAAAAGACGAGATAGCTAGTCCATTCCAATCTGTTAAAATCTTGTCATCCATTGATGGTCGTATTCTTTTACTTCTTTCTTTCTTTAATTTGTCTTTTATGCGCCTTGCTTCAGAAACCACCATCTCTGAGTCCAGAGAGAAAGTGGAAGCAAAAGTTTCAAGTTCGTTTTTCAAGAAAACAATATTTTTTCCATTCTTGCTTTGAGTAGCCTCTTCATTGAAATTGCCATCGGGCTCAATATTGTAAAGGTGCTCGAAAAAGAAATACTCATCACTGGTTAATATCTTTTTTAATTCGTCACTAGTCCACAAATAGAACGTGCCCTCTTGGCCTTCACTATCGGCATCTTCAGCTGAAAAAAAACCTCCTTCTTCGGAAAGCAAAATTTCTTTTATATAAAAATATATCTCTTGAGTTGTATGTTTGAATAAATCTTTGTTCGTTAACCGATGTGCCTCCGTTAATGCTTCCAACATAAGAGCTTGATCGTACAACATTTTTTCAAAATGTGGGACAAGCCACTTAACGTCGGTAGAATACCTATGGAAACCGAAGCCTATATGATCATAAATGCCTCCTAGTATCATTGAAGTTAAAGTTTGGTCAATCATTCTTAATGCATCTTTGTTTTTAGCATCTAAGCTATATCTTGATAAAAAGATTATGTTGTGTGGGCTTGGGAATTTTGGTGCTTCGCCAAAGCCACCATATTTTTCATCAAAAAAATCTTTTAGGCTCTCAAAGATTTCCGTCATTTCTTCTTGTTTAATAAAACTGTCTGGAATTGTTGGGTTAGATACATTCTTCAATGAACTAACAATGCTGTCTGCTGATTTTAGGACCTCTTCTCTTTTTGTCTTCCATGCCTCTTCTACTTTAGGTAACAAATCCAATAATCCAACTAGACCATTTTTGCTAACCTTAGGAAAATAGGTTCCAGCAAAAAAAGGTACACGGTCTGGGGTCATTATTATGGTTAGCGGCCAACCTCCTCTGCTTGTCATCATTTGACACACTGCCATATATATACTGTCTAGGTCTGGTCTCTGTTCTCTGTCTACTTTAATAGAAATAAATCCAGAATTTAAAATATTAGCAACTTCTTTGTCTTCGAAAGATTCAGTTTCCATAACATGGCACCAATGGCATGTTGAATAACCAATTGAAAGAAATATTGGTAAATCTTTTTCACTAGCTAAAGCAAAAGCTTCTTCTGACCAAGGGTGCCAGTTAACAGGATTTTCTGCGTGTTGAAGCAAGTAGGGACTATTCTCTTTATTTAATTTATTCGTCATTCAAGTAGTTCCTTCATAGCTAATTGCATGTCTTCCCAAACTAGTTTTTTTCTAGAGCCGTCACGCAGCAAGGCCGCTGGATGATAAGTTACAAGAATTTTTGCATTATATTTATCAAAAAATTTACTTCTTAAATCCATTATTCTCTCCTTGGTTCCCAAAATTCCTTCAGCAGCAGTTGCACCAAGACAAACTATTATTTTCGGCTTAACAAGTGATATTTGTCCAAGAAGATAGCGTGAGCAACATTCCATCTCTTCTAATTCTGGTTTACGATTGCTTGGGGGTCTACATTTAACTATGTTACATATATAAACTTCCTCACTTGATAAGTTCATTGCTTCGATAATTTTATCTAGTAGCTTTCCCGCTCTTCCAACAAAAGGGAGTCCTGTGGCATCTTCATCTTTTCCTGGACCCTCTCCAATAAACATAAGTTTAGCTTTATTGTTTCCCCTAGAAAAAACTGTTTTCGTTCTCTCTTTATGTAATGTACAAAGTTCACATTCTTCTACCGCTTTTTTGATTTCTTCAAGAGTTTGAAAATGTGATTTTTTATCTTTATTGCTAATTAAATCTGAGAGGGTGTTTTTGTTCTTTTTGTTCAAAAAAACTCCATCAACACCTATGGACTTTAGATTGCTTATGTCCTTTTTTATTTTTTTTATATGACTACTTCTATCTTCTTGATTCATAATGTATATATTAAAATTAAACTATAATGTTTTTTAATAAAAGATGATAATGAAATACGATCATATTACAATTGAAAAGAAGTGGCAGAAAGAATGGGAAAATAGTGGTCTGTTCCTAGCAGATAACGTCAAAACAGAAAAAAAATACTACGTACTGGAAATGTTTCCTTACCCGTCTGGTCGAATACATATGGGGCACGTAAGGAACTACGCCATTGGTGATGTAGTAGCAAGGTTTAAAATAGCAAATGGCTATAACGTCTTACATCCTATGGGCTGGGATGCTATTGGGATGCCCGCGGAAAACGCTGCCATTCAGAACAATGTACATCCTAGAGCGTGGACGTATTCAAACATAGAAGCAATGAAATCTCAGCTAAAGCAAATGGGACTTTCTTACGATTGGAGTAGAGAAATTAAAACATGTGACAGGGAATATTTTATCCATGAACAAAAGTTTTTTCTTGAGCTTTATGATGCAGGCTTGGCATATAAAAAAGAAGCATATGTTAACTGGGATCCTGTTGATAATACTGTCTTGGCCAACGAACAAGTAATTGACGGAAAAGGCTGGAGGTCAGGAGCCGCTGTAGAACAAAAAAAACTTTCTCAGTGGTTTTTAAAAATAACTGACTTTGCTGAAGACTTGAATGAGGGATTGAAGGATTTAAAAAAATGGCCTAAAAAAGTTTTGTCAATGCAAGAAAACTGGATTGGAAAATCTACTGGTGCTTTAATAAATTTTAATCTGGTTAATTCAGAAGAAAAAATAGAAGTTTTTACAACTAGGCCTGATACAATATTTGGTGCATCTTTTATTGGTCTTTCTCCAGATCATCCAATTTCATTAAATATGGCTAAAGAAAACTCTGAGATAGGGGATTTCATCAAATCCTGCAAAGCTGCTGGTTCAAGTGTTGTGGATATTGAAAAAGCAGAAAAACTTGGCATCGATACTGGACTAAGGGTGAAGCATCCCTATTCTAAACTAGAGCTACCTGTTTATATTGCGAATTTTATTTTGATGGATTATGGCACAGGGGCCATTTTTGGATGCCCTGCGCATGATCAAAGGGATTTCGAATTTGCTAAAAAATATCATTTAACTATTACTCAAGTAGTTGGAAAATACCCTGACTCAGATGAAGAATTAAAAGAAGCATATACGGGTGTTGGCGTAATGATTAATTCTGATTTTTTAAATGGTTGCACAATACAAGAAGCCCAAACAAAAACAATTCAGGATTTAAAACAAAAAAATATGGCCGAGGAATCCGTAAAGTACAAATTACGTGACTGGGGAGTGTCTAGACAAAGATATTGGGGATGTCCAATTCCAATTATGTATTTGGAAGATGGCACTGTTGTTCCAATCCCGGAGGAAGAACTACCTGTGGAATTACCAGATGACATTGACTGGAAGGAACCTGGGAACCCTTTGGCCAACCATCCAACCTGGAAATATACAAAATGCCCCCTAACTGGTAAGCCAGCAATTAGAGAAACTGACACTTTTGATACATTTTATGAGTCTTCATGGTATTTTGCTCGTTTTTGTTCACCCCAATCAAACACAATGTTTGACGAAGAGTTTTCCAAGTGGATGCCGGTCGATAAATATATTGGTGGCGTAGAGCATGCTATACTGCATCTTCTCTATTCAAGATTCTTTGTTCATTGTTTCAACAGGCTTGGTAAATCAAAAATAAAAGAACCTTTTAATGATTTAGTAACACAGGGTATGGTGCTGAACGATGGGGCCAAGATGTCAAAATCGCTTGGTAATACAGTTGATCCTGAAGAAATTATTGAAAAATTTGGTGCAGATACAATCAGGTTGTTTATCTTGTTTTCTGCTCCAGTAGACAAAGATTTGGAGTGGAGTGATAAGGGAATCGAGGGTTCTAATAGATTTGTTAAAAGAATTTGGAATTTTGTTACTGAAAACATTTCCCTAGCAAATAAGACCTATGATGATGACATTGAATCATTAAGCATTGATGAAAAAAATTTATTAATCAAAATCCATAAAACAACTAAAAAGGTTTCTCAAGGTATTGATGGCATGCAGTTTAATACATCAATTGCTGCTTTGATGGAGTTATTAAATTCTGGGTACAAGTTTTTAGAAAAAAATAGAAATGACAAACTAATAGGCTTTTTTGTTTCACAGTTTTTACAGCTATTAAATCCATTTATCCCACATATTTCAAATGAGTTGTGGTCCTTAAGCAAATACAATAAAGAAAACCTTAATCGCCTTTGGCCAACATGGGACGATAAAATAATTAGTAAAGATGATATAAAAATTGTGGTACAGATAAATGGAAAGACAAGAGGTACTTTGTCTTACTCTTCAGAAATAGTTCAAGAAGAAATTGTATTAAACGATATAAAAAAAACTCAGGCTTTATACAAATATATCGTAGATAAAAAAATAGTTAAAACAATATACGTTGAAAACAAATTGTTGAATTTGATAGTCAAATAGATAATTTTTTTATTCTTTCAACTGCTTCGACAAGTCTGTCATCTTTGATTGTAACAGAAGCCCTAGTGTAGCCTTCGCCGTATTCTCCAAATCCTGTACCAGGAGTCATAACAATTCCGGCATCTTGTAGGAGCATATTCGCAAATTCCGTTGATGTAAGATTTTTTGGATTTTTAAACCATACATAAAAAGTTCCATTGGGCCTGTAAACTTCTATTCCTATTGATTCTAATCCGCCTGTAAGCAACTCACATCTAGTTTTGTATATCTCAACTCTCTCTGACAGTCCGTCTTCGTAATTCCTTAAAGCTTCTATGCCGGCTTCTTGTATAGCTTGAAATGCTCCCGAGTCTATGTTCGTCTTAACCTTTCCAATTCCTGCTACAGCTTTTTCATTCCCAACTACATGGGCTAGTCTCCACCCGGTCATACTAAATGTTTTCGATAAACTGTGAAATTCGATTCCTACATCCATCGCACCGTCATACTCTAAAAAGCTTTTGGGTTTTTTATCAAAATAAACTTCTGTATAAGCTGCATCGTGACAAATTAGAATCTTGTTTTTGTGAGCAAAATCAATAGCCGTTTTAAAAAACTCATCCGTGGCAAAGGCAGTTGTAGGATTGTTGGGATAATTTAAAAACATGATTTTCGCTTTTTTTATTACATCTTGAGGGATGGAATTTAAATCTGGCATAAATCCATTAGATTCAAGGAGAGGCATCTGGTATGGCACTCCACCAGCAAAAGTCGTAGCTATTGAATAAACTGGATAGCCAGGATTAGGAACCAAAGCAATGTCTCCTGGATTTATAAATGCTAAAGGAGCGTGGGCAACGCCCTCTTTAGATCCTATTAGTATAATTACATTTTTAGCCCCTTCTACAGCCACATTGAATCGTTTTTTATACCAGGTCGCAACCTCATCTCTAAATGACATCATTCCCGCATATGAAGGATATCTGTGATTAGCAGAATTTTTTGATGCCTCATTTAGAGCATTTATTATTCGCTGGGGTGTTGGTATGTCGGGGTCGCCCACACCTAAATCAATTACATCAATTCCTTTCTGTAATAAATTATCTTTTTTTGCATCAATCTCTGCAAATAGATACGGTGGTAGGCTTTTTATTCTATCTGACCATTCTATTGCCATCGTAGACTTAAGTCTAAACTTAAAAAGAATCTACTTCAAACTAATCTATCCTTTTTCAAATAAAATTAATTTAAATCTCTCGCCCATAAAGTTTGGGGAAATAAGTTTTTTTAAATCATTGGCAAAAGAGATATTAGCAATATCTTTATCATCCTTGTAAATGTCTAAAATATTATTCTCCAAAAGGAACCTGCTTTGTGATTTAAAATCTATTTCACTAAACTGAAAATCTTTAGAAATGCTTGCCAGTAAAGTAAAGTGTACGTCGTGTGTTATATCTTGAGACAAAACATTTGTATAAAAATCTCTAGAAACATTGTGTTTGTAAAAACATCTTGCGGTTCCAAAAGGGTCTGCAGATAAATTTAGAAAATTAGACTTGTCTCCATAGTCGATTATCAAAAATAAAACTTGTTCCCACATATCAGATATGTCCTTGAAAATTTCTCTATATTCATAAGAAGGAATTTCAAAAAAATAATCTTCTTTCGTTTCCAGTTTTAAATAATCAATTATATCAATCAGTGGTTGGTCAGCTTTATCTAAATTTTCTATAATTTCTTCTGTGTCACTAAAAAGATTGACCTGAAAAAGTTCTTTTTTTCTAAATACACATCTATCAAAAGGGAGTGCGTCAAAGAATTCGTTGCAAAAAACTATGCAGTCTGAATTTTCATTCTGAATTTTTTTAATTGAATCTGTAATAAAAACTTTTTCGTTATGTTCTTTTAAATTCTCCAAAATTATGGTTTTATGTGAGGTGTTCGTTTCTACTATAAAAATCTCTAGCTTGTTGTATAAGTCTCTATGATGCTTGAATAAAAAATCCAAAATATGTTTTGACAAATCGCCATTGTTGCTGCCAAGCTCAACCGCGGATATATTGTTAGACTCGAATTTTTCTTCAGAAAGTCTTGAAATAAAATAACCTAATGTTTTACCAAAGAGCGCGGACTCTGAAGGCGAAGTATAGAAATCTCCTTTTCGACCAATAATACTGCTTTTATTGTAATATCCATTTTCAGAATAAAGTGCAAATCGAACAAATTCTGAAAATGTCACTTTATCTTTAGAAAATAATTCTTTAAACATTAACTAAACAATAACAAATATCGCTTAAATTGTTTAGGTTTGCCAAATTGGTTAAACTAGAGGATGGCAAAAAAAAATAGAATTTCCAGAGTTTATACAAAAACGGGCGACAAAGGTGAGACAATGCTTGTAGATGGACAAGTTGTTTCAAAAGATTCTGAAAGAGTTGCTGCATATGGGGACATTGATGAGCTAAATTCTGTACTTGGAATTACTCTTGCGGCAAAACCAAGCGAGCCAATACAAAAAGTTCTTACGATTATACAAAATGATTTATTTGTTTTAGGGGCAGATTTGGCATCTAAAAAAAATGTAGAAGTCCCAAGAATTAAAAAAAACAAAATAACCTGGGTTGAAAAAGCAATTGATCGTTATGTGAAAGAAGTGGGTCCATTAAAGGAATTTATTTTGCCTGCTGGTACATTGTCAGGAACAAGTCTCCATCTTGCGAGAACAGTTTGCAGGAGAGCGGAAAGATCTGTTGTTTCGCTACAAAAAAAAGAATGGATAAACCCTAACTCGTTAATTTACATTAACAGGCTCTCTGATTTGCTTTTTGTTCTAGCAAGATATGAAAACAAAGTTCATGGCGAAGGAGAGGTGTTCGTTAACTTCAAAAAATGACTACTGGCGCAAAAGCTTTTAATGATAGATTTAAGCTTATTTATGAAAATATAAAAAAATTTCATCTTACTGGCAAACCCGGTGGATTAGAAGTTGCAAATAAATATTCAAACGAAATTGACAAATTGATATCAAGTGAGCTTGATTTGGATTACAAATCAAAAGGCATTGTTGTTTTAGGTCTTGGGGGATATGGAAGAAGAGAGCTGTGCCCAAAATCCGACATTGATATTTTGATACTTCATGAAAAGTCAAAAAGCAATGAAGCGAAGTTGTTGGCGGAAAATATTTTATACAAACTTTGGGATACGGGGCTCGAAATTGGAAATTCGCTTCGAACTATTGATGACTGTCTCGAACTTGCTAGCATGCAAGACTCTACAATACTTTCTTCTTTGCTAGACGAGAGAGCCATTGCTGGAGATTCAATTTTACACACTAGATTAAAAAACGAACTTAATAAAAAATTACTTCCGAACATATCAAAAAATTTTATAAATGAAAAAATGCTTGAACGAAAAAGCAGGTATGAAAAATATGGAAGTGCAAATTTTCTTTTAGAACCTAACATTAAAGAAGGGCAAGGGTGTCTCAGAGATATACATAGTTGTTTTTGGATACTTAGAGCTTTTCACTGCCAAATAGAAATAAACAGATTTTTAGATGCTGGTCTTTTAAATAAGGAAGAAATAGAAATAGTTAATGAATCTTTGGATTTCTTGTTAAAAATTAGAAACCATCTTCATCTAAACAAAGCTTCTGATTTTGATGTAATCGATTATGGATTTCAGAGTTCTGCCGCTGACTTCTTGAGGATAAAAGATGATGGTTTCTTAACTAAAGAGAATCTTTTTATGAAAATTTTTTATCGAACAACAAACAAAATTTCTCAGCTTACTGACAAGATTATTCAAAGAACTGTTGAGAAAAAAATTTTTACATCTAGGAGGATTCAGAACTTAGATGATTTTTACATAATACATAGGGGGAAAATTCGAGCAATTAACCCTGGCTCTATCTTGGACCACCCTAAGAATATCCTCAAGCCATTCGAGTATTGCGCGAATCATTCAATAGAGATTTCTGACGAAGTTGTAAATGAGGTTAAGAAAATAAAATTTCATAAGTTTTCCATTGAAAATAAAAAAGCTTTATATTCAAGCTTTTACGATTTCCTTAAAAAAGGTAAAAACGTTTATGTTGCATTAAAAACTCTTAATAACTCCGAACTAATTAATTTTTTCATTCCTGAATTTGAAAAAATTAAAGATTTGGCTGTTGCTGACCCATCTCACATTTACACGGTAGATGTACATTCTTTGTTCGTCGTAAATGAGTTTGACAAACTACTTTCAGGGTTCTACAAAGAAGAGTTCCCCCTAGAAACAAAAGTTGCGAATGGGCTGAAAAGACGTGAGGTTTTCTATTTGGCTTCTCTCTTGCATGATATTGGAAAAGGATTTGGAAGTAACCACGCAAAAAAAGGGGCAGAAATGTGTAAAAAAATTTGCTCTAGACTAACAGCAGATAAAGAATCTTATGAGTTTGTAGAATTTCTGGTAAGAGAACACCTAACAATGTCGTCTTATTCTCAAAAGAGAGATTTGGATGATCCAGAACTAATAAGTGAATTTAGAGAAAGAGTTCGAACGATGGAAAGATTAAGCTACCTTTTTATCTTAACTTTTTGTGATCTTCGTAGCGTTGGAACTGATGTGTGGTCTCCATGGAAAGGAAGTTTGCTGTCAACCCTTTACAAAAAAACAATTCCATTAATCTCAAAAACAAAGAAAGGCCGGCTTGGAAAATCTAAGCCTTCTTCAAAAAATGAAAAAACTGAACAGGTATTTAAAGAAGTAAATCAAGTTGAATTTGAAAAGATTGCGGGCAAGAGGCATTCGAACTATTTTAACAATTACGAGGTTGAAGACATCGTTTATCAAATTAATCTTTTGCCACGAAACGCTGGCCCTTTATCGTTTGGCATAAGATATAGCCAAAAAAAGCAAATAGATAAATTAACTATATGGTCCTTGGATAAGGAAATTGGTTTTCAGGAAATCTGTTCTGCCTTGTTGTCGTTTAACATTAATGTTTTTTCTGGTCGTGTAACTCCTCTGAAGAATCAATTAGTTCTTTACACTTTTGAGGTTAATAGATTTGGTCATTCCACTTTTAGGGAAAGGGAGGTTTGGGGCGCAATTGAAGCTAGCCTAAATGAAAAGAAACTCCTAGTCTCATCGAAAACAAACCAAGCAAAGTATGCTAAATCTGCGGGTGGCAAGATTAAGACGAAAATTAAAATCGACAACTCTTCTTCGAAAAGATTCACTATCATAGAGTTGGTTGCTAGAGACAGACCAGGGATTCTTTATGATATATCAAAAGGTTTGAAGGATTTCGATTTGGATATTGGTTTTGTGAAAATTGCTACAAAGCGAGGGTCAGTTGAGGATTCATTTTATGTTAGAAAGCAAGATGGTGGAAAATTGTCAGACAAGAATAGGATTGCCGCTGTAAAAAATGGTTTACTTTCAATTGTTGCATAAAAACTGGGCAATCTGATTGTATTAGAAAAAAATAATGCTATAATCACCTTGGTTATAATTAAACAGTTCTTAATGTTTGGACAATTGGATGGCTGTAGAAAATAAAGAACTAGAAACAATTACGGTTAAGTTTGCTGGAGATTCTGGTGATGGTATTCAGCTAACTGGAGATCAGTTTGGCAATACAACGGCAATCGCTGGTAATGATTTTGCCACTTTCCCCGACTTCCCTTCTGAAATAAGAGCACCTCTTGGAACAACATATGGGGTTTCATCTTATCAAATCCAATTTGCATCAAAAGATATTTATACACCTGGCGACAGTCCTGATGTTCTTGTTTGTTTTAACCCTGCTGCTTTAAAAGTTAATTTGGACGCTGTAAACAAAGGAGCAATTATAGTAGTAAACGAAGACGAGTTCAATGACAAAAATAACAAAAAAGCTGGTTTTGATGCTGATCCTTTAGATCCTACAAATAAGCTGCTGACTGATTTTACAATTCATAAAATTCCTATAACCAAACTTACCTTAGAAGCTTTGGCCGATATGGACATGGGGCACCAAGATAAGTTGAGATGTAAAAATTTTCTTGCTTTAGGAATTGTTTCATGGTTGTTCTCTCGACCCCTCGAACCAATTGAGAATTTTCTAAAAGGAAAGTTTGGAAAAAAGCCAATGGTCTTGCAAGCGAACACAAAAGTTCTTCATGCCGGTTTTAATATTTGTGATACAATGGAAATTTTCCCGGTTATGTACAAGATTCCCCCTGCAAAATTAGAGCCTGGGTTGTATAGAAATATTAATGGTGCTCTGGCTACCGCTTATGGGCTCTTGACCGCTTCGGAAAAAATAGATTTGCCAATTGTATATGCTGGGTACCCAATCACACCTGCCAGCGAAGTGCTGCATCTTCTTGCGGCTTTAAAACAATTTGATGTTTCGGCAGTACAGACTGAAGACGAAATTGCAGCCATAACAATGGCGCTAGGTGCGGCTTATGGTGGCTCTCTTGGTATAACAGGAAGCTCGGGTCCTGGCATAGCTTTAAAAACTGAAGCTTTAAACTTAGCAGTAATGACAGAGCTCCCCTTAATTGTTTTTGATTTCATGAGGTCAGGGATTTCAACAGGCATGCCGACTAAAACTGAGCAAGGTGATTTGTTGTTAGCATTGTTTGGTAGACCATCTGATTCGCACGTAATTGTTCTGGCTCCTTCGTCCGCATCAGATTGTTTCTGGATTTCTATAGAAGCTGTTAGGCTTGCAACCAAATACATGACTCCCGTTGTTGTACTATCTGAGGGTTTTTTGGTTAATTCTTCAGAGCCATGGAAATTGCCCGACATAAAAAAAATACCGAAAATTAAATCCCCTTTTAGAAAGAAAGTTGAAGGGTTTTTGCCATACAAAAGAAACAAAGAAACTTTGGCTAGAGATTGGGTCAAGGTTGGAACAGAAGGTTTAGAACATACAATTGGCGGACTAGAAAAAACAGATGAAACTGGTGGAATCACACAAGACCCTGAGAATCACGATTTAATGACTAGACTAAGGGCTGAAAAAGTACAAAAAGTTATCAACGATATTCCTGAGATAGAAGTTTTAGGAGAGAAAGATGCAGACCTTCTTGTCGTTGGATGGGGCAGTTCTTTGGGCAGCATGAGGGCTGCGGTAGAAGCCGTCAATCAGACAGGGAAAAAGGTAGCGATGATTAATGTTAGATATTTAAATCCTTTGCCTAAAAATTTTGCTGCTGTATTGAGAAGTTATAAGAAAGTCGCTGTGGTAGAATTAAACCTAGGTCAACTAAACATGATTATTAGATCAAAATATCTTATTGATACATCTTTTCTTGGTAGAGTCACTGGTCAACCAGTAGCTGTAAACGAACTGATAGATTTTATAACTAAGGAGTTAGAGATGCTGAAACAGCATTAAATTGATAGCATGGCTAATACAGAAAAAAGTCAATACAAGGCAACCGACTTCAAGTCCCCGGCAGAACCTAGGTGGTGTCCAGGGTGTGAAGATTATGCAATTTTAAAAGCAGTTCAAACTGCGATGGCACAAATAGGTAGGCCTAAAAATGAACATGCTGTTGTTTCTGGGATTGGGTGTTCGTCTAGATTTCCTTATTATATGGGAACCTATGGCTTTCACACAATACATGGTCGACCTCTTCCAGTAGCAACTGGACTGAAGCTTGCTAACCCTGAACTTGCTGTATGGGTAGTTACGGGAGATGGTGATGGGATTTCCATCGGAGGAAATCATCTTATTCATGCATTAAGAAGAAATGCGGATTTAAATGTTCTTTTGTTTAATAACAAAATATATGGTTTAACAAAAGGCCAATACTCACCAACTAGCGAAAAAGGTATGGTAAACAAAACTGCTCCTTATGGAACTGTAGAAGAACCTGTCAATCCGGCTGGGCTAGCAGTTGAGTGTGGCGCAACATTTATTGCTCAAATTGCAGCTGCATATGTTAAAGAGTTAGTGCAAATATTGGTTGAAGCATATAATCACAAAGGAACATCTTTTCTTCACATATATCAAAACTGTTATATCTACAATAATGGTGTTTTTGATGGATTTACTGACAGGTCAATTCGTGATGACAACAACATTAAGATTGAGCATGGCAAGCCTCTTGTTTTTGGAAATGATTTAAACAAAGGGTTGGTTATGGGACAAGGAAAGTTTGATATAATAGATTTTGAAGCTGGCAATGTTCCAGACAATGTAGTAGTTTATGACGAAACTAGTCCTATTTTAACAAAAATGGTTGCTGATATGACGTTTCCGGAATACCCTGTTCCAATGGGGATAATAAAAAGAATAGAGAGGCCAACTTTTGAAGATCAAATTACAGATCAAATAGCGTCTGCGAAAACCAAGTTTCCTCCAAATTTAGAAAAATTGATTTCTTCAGGGGATACCTGGGAAGTTAAGTAACCCCGCAATGAATGCCGACTTAAAAAAAAGTGTTGAGACGGTTTTAAAGCTTGCTATCAAAGAAGACAGAGTTAAAGAAGACGCGACAACCCGCCTCGTAACCAATTCTAGTAAAGTCAGCGTCGGAATATTTTTCAAAGAAGATGGAATATTGTGCGGCAATAAAATTCTGAATCATATAATAAAAAAAATAGACGAAAACATAAAAATCAAATGGGACTACAAAGAAGGTGATAGGGTCAAAAAAGGATCATTGGTCGCCATTGTGCAGGGCCCGGGAAACAGAATCATTGCTTACGAAAGAATACTGTTAAACTTCATCCAAAAACTAAGTGGGGTCGCGACTCTAACTAAATCTTTTGTGGATACTCTAGCAAACAAAAAAATTCAGATTCTTGATACTAGAAAAACCACCCCTGGATGGAGGCATCTTGAAAAATATGCTGTAGTTGTTGGAGGAGGGAAAAACCACAGGATGAATCTAGCTGAATCAATTTTAATTAAAGATAACCATATAAAGTTTTGTGAAGGCATTGAGGTTGTGTTAGACAAAATAGAAAAAAGTAAAACAAATCTGAGAATAGAGGTTGAGGTCTCTTCTCTAAATGAACTTGAAAAAATTGTAAAATTTAATATCAATCAAATAATGTTAGACAATTTTAAGATTCGGGAAATCAGCAAAGCGATAAAGATGATTAGGTCAACCAGTAAAGCAAAGATAGAACTTTCTGGAAACATTAAACAGAAAGACCTTAAATCTCTCTCTAGCTATGATATTGATTTTGTTTCTATTGGGAAACTTACTCATTCAGCTCCTTTCTTAGATATCTCTATGAATGTGTTAAGATAATTTTATGGGTGCTCTTGAAAAAACTGCTAGAATTCTTAACCTCAAACAAAAAAAGAATGCCGTTATTTTGGCCCATAATTATCAAATACCGGAAGTCCAAGATATGGCTGATTTTGTTGGTGACTCGCTTGGATTGTCACGAATGGCGGCAACATGTACAGCGGATATCATAGTTTTTTGTGGTGTTCACTTTATGGCAGAAACTGCGTCTATACTTTGTCCTAAAAAGAAAGTTTTACTGCCCGATGCCGATGCTGGCTGCTCTCTTGCTGAATCAATAAATGTTGAGCAGCTTGTAAAATGGAAAAAAGATCACCCTGGCGCTATTGTTGTTTCTTATGTAAACACCTCAGCGGAAGTTAAAGCAGAAAGCGATTATTGTTGTACCTCGTCTAATGCGCTTAAAGTTGTTGAAGCAATTGATCCAAGTAAAGAAATTTTGTTTTTACCTGATATGTTTTTAGGAGCATACGTACAAAAAAGAACGAGAAGGAAGATTCATATCTGGCCAGGCGAATGCCATGTTCATGCGGCTATGACATATGAAGAAATTAAAAACCTGCGTGGTGATTTTCCAGATTCTGAAATTCTCATACACCCTGAATGTGCATGTGGGTCCCAAGCTATGTATCACTCGGAGAGAAGCCAAGACAAAAATATTCATTTTCTTTCTACTGAGGCGATGATTGAGAGGGCTAGGAGTTCAGACTCTGATAATTTAATAGTAGCTACAGAAACTGGAGTAATTCATAAAATGAAAAAAGTTGCCCCAGAAAAAAACTTTATTCCTATTAGCTCCTCAGCGACTTGCAAGTACATGAAAATGATTACCGCCGATAAAGTTTTGCGTGCGCTAGAAGAGGAAGTTCTTGAAGTAAAAGTTTCATCCAATATTGCATCAAAGGCAAAATTGGCAATAGACAGAATGATTAGCATTGTTTAGTGGCCGTGGGTGGAATTGAACCACCGACATACGCCTTATGAGAGCGTCGCTCTACCCCTGAGCTACACGGCCAATGGATTTTGAGTTTATCACGCAAAAAAAGACTTTCAAGAATGGTAAGCTAATGTTTAATGAAATCCATAGAAATGGAAAGCGTTTTTGAAGAAAGAAAAGCAAGGGTATTCATTATTCTTGCCTCCATTTTTATTGCCTCAATGACAATGTTGAACATCCTTGGCACTTCAAGGTTCTTAGATTTAAGCTTTGTTATTTTTGGAACAACGATACCCGTTATTGTAGCGGTAGGGGTTTTGCCCTATCCTATAACTTTTTTATGTACTGACTTCATATCAGAGATTTATGGAAGAAAAAAAGCGACTCAAGTTGTCTGGGCAGGGCTAATTGTTAATGTTTGGCTTGCTTTTATTGTTTGGCTGGCTGGCATTCTTCCAGATTTTAAAACTAGTGCTCTTAGTGGTCTTTCTAATGACGCTTTTATGACTATAAGAGCCCTATCGTTGAGCACCATAACTGCTTCTATGATTGCTTATTTTCTGGCTCAGTATTCTGATGTAAGGATTTTTCATTATCTGAAAAAAAAGACAAACGGCAAACATTTATGGATTCGTAATAATGCCTCAACAATGTTTAGCCAGCTTGTTGATACGGTTTCTGTAATTTTGATAACGCATTTTTTGACACATTCTATCCCTTTGCCTACTGGAAAAACTGAAATCGAAGGTCTTCTGTTTTTAATTATCAATGCATATATTTTCAAATTTTTCTTTGCGTTATTTGATACTCCACTGTTATATGTTGGCGTAAAACATATAAAATCCTACTTGGGAATAAGCGATGTTGCCTCCTAAACTATTTGATTCGGAATCTAATTGTTATAACCTTTATATATGGTTGATTTAATTAAATCCCTCCCCCAAAACAAAGAGGCAGAACAGGCGGTTTTAGGATCAATACTTTTAGATGAACAAGCTATCAATTTAGCCCTTGAAGAAATAACAGCCAATGATTTTTATGATGAAAATCATAAAAAAATTTTTTCCGCAATGCTTGATTTAGATTCAGAAAACAAGCCCATAGATGTTTTAACTCTATTTGAAAAACTAAAGACAAAAAAATCCCTTTTACAAGAAGTGGGGGGCAGCTCCTATCTTTCTCAGTTGGTTGAAATCGTTCCAAGCGCGTCTAATGTCTCATTCTATGCAAAGTCAGTCAAAGAGAAATCGATTCTCAGAAATATGATTAAAACGGCTTCACAAATTATCCAAGAAGGGCAATTAGACCAAGTAGATGTTGGGGACTTTGTCGACCAAGCAGAAAAAAAACTTTTTGATATTACCCAAGACAAACGAAGAGTCGGTTTCTCTTCTGCGGCAGAACTTGTTACTGAGACCATTAAAATAATTGAGAGTTTGTCGCAAAGAAAAGAGGCGGTTACCGGAATTGCTAGTGGATTTAAAAAGCTTGATACTCTAACCGCTGGGTTCCAACCTTCTGACCTAATTATTCTCGCAGCCCGCCCTGGGATGGGCAAGACCTCTATAAGTTTAAACATGGTCGTTCACGCAGCATTAAGTCACGATCTTAGCATAGGCTTTTTCTCCTTGGAAATGACAAAAGAGCAGCTAATGATGAGAATGTTGTCTTCGAAATCTAAAATAAATTTTGGAAAGATTAGAACTGGTTATTTGCTTGATTCGGAATTTAAAAAAGTAATAGATGCTGCCGAGTCTTTACAAAGAGCAAATATTTATATTGACGATACTCCTGGAATCAATGTTCTTGAGCTACGTTCAAAAACAAGACGGCTGGTAAGTGAAAAAGGAATAGATATGCTTGTTGTAGATTATTTGCAACTTATGAGGGGAGCAAGTAGAGCTGAAAACAGGGAGAGAGAGATTGCTGAAATATCTTCATCGTTAAAAGCTTTGGCTAAAGAACTACGTGTTCCCATTATTGCGATATCTCAATTAAGCAGACAAACAGAAGCAAGAACAGACAAGAAGCCTCAGCTTTCAGACTTAAGAGAGAGTGGTGCTTTAGAGCAAGATGCTGACATGGTTTTGTTTCTTCATAGGGCAGATGCTTACAAAAGAAACGTGGATGAACGTGATGGGATTGCTGAAATTATAATTGGGAAACAAAGAAATGGTCCGACCGGAGTAGTCTCTCTTGCGTTTTTAGATCAACAAGGTGTTCCTAGTTTTGAAAATTTATCTGACGACTATTTTGATAAAATGACAACGGAAGACGAATAGGAATCTTAAGTTTCAATAGAAACCGGGCAATGGTCCGAGCCGAAAACATTATTGTGAATCAAAGCTTTCTTAACTGTTGAAATATCAGAGACCCAAAAATAGTCGATTCTCCAACCTACGTTGTTTGCTCTTGCGTTTCTCATATATGTCCACCAAGAATATTTAACTTTACCGGGGTGAAAGTATCTGAAAGTGTCAGTGAATCCATTTTGTTCAAATCGATCTAACCAATCTCTTTCCACTCTTAGAAATCCTGACGTGTTTTCGTTTGGCCTAGGATGTTTTAAGTCTATTTCGTTGTGGGCTATATTGTAGTCTCCGCAAACAACAATGTTTTTCTTTTTTCTTTTGAGCTTCGAGGTCAAATTGTAAACGGCTTCATGAAATCTAAGTTTATAAGCAAGTCTGTTCTCGTTCATCTGACCATTAGGAAAATAAAAATTTAATAGAATGAAGTTTTTGAA
>CAYTRR010000004.1:0-88999 GCA_964440275.1 uncultured Spirochaetales bacterium
TTCACCATCAAGTGGAAAACCAATTATAGTTCCTTCTCAAGATATAGTTTTGGGTATTTATTATCTTTCAATTATAAGAGAAAATCAAAAAGGAGAAGGACGTCATTTTTTAGATTTAAATGAAATTCTTAAGGCGCTTGAAAATAAAGATATATCCCTTCATTCAAAGATTATTGTAAGAGTCAAAAGTTTTGATAAATAAAAGGTCTGAATAATTCTAATGCCATTTTTTTTGGCAATCCCCACTGGTGTAATTTTAGCTGTGGACCAACTACTATTACAGATCTACCTGAGTAATCAACTCTTTTTCCTAGTAAATTTTGTCTAAATCTTCCTTGTTTTCCTTTAATGATGTCACTTAAACTTTTCAAAGGGCTATGATTGTGTCCCAAAACTGGCCTACCCCTTCTTCCATTTTCAAACAATGCATCAACAGACTCTTGCAACATTCTTTTTTCGTTTCTAACAATAATGTCAGGAGCACCTAACTCCATTAATTTTCGTAATCTATTGTTTCTATTTATTACTCTTCTATATAAATCATTTAAGTCTGAAGTAGCGAACCTACCACCATCTAATGGAACTAAAGGGCTTAAGTCAGGTGGTAGAACAGGTAACCTCTTAAGAATCATCCATTCTGGTCTATTTCCAGAACTCCTGAATGCTTCAACAGTTCTTAGTCTTTTAGAAAGTTTTACTTTTTTTAGTGGGGAGGATGTTGCTCTTAGCTCATCTTTTAAAATTTCGGACAATTTATCTAATTCTATTGCTTCAAGCATAGTTCTAATTGTTTCTGCACCCATTCCAACTAAAAGGAAGAAATTATCATCAATTAATTTTCTATATGCATCTTCGGAAAGTACTTGTCCAATTTTAAGTCCTGTATCTCCAGCATCAGTAATAACGTAGGATTCAAAATAGAGAACTTTTTCCAAATCTTTTAGTGAAATATCGAGCAGCGCCCCTATTCTACTTGGTACACTTTTCAAAAACCATATGTGTGCTACAGGTGAAGCTAGTTCAATGTGGCCCATTCTAATTCTTCTTACTTTACTAGAGATTACCTCTACACCGCATTTTTCACATGTATGGTTTCTATGTTTTAGCCTTTTATATTTTCCACAGAGACACTCAAAATCTTTTACAGGTCCAAAAATTTTTGCACAAAACAGACCATATTTTTCTGGCTTGAATGTTCGATAATTTATTGTTTCTGGCTTTTTGATTTCACCGTATGACCATTCTTTGATTTGCTCTGGAGACGCAATACTAATTTTAATAGAACTAAAGTCAGAAGGATTTTTAGGTTTGTCGAAAAGTACTCCCATATCAATCATTGTTTTTCTCTCCTACCTTTTCATCAGTTTCTATAATATTTACATCTTTAGAAGTATCAACCATGTCAATACTAAGACCTAATGACTTCAATTCATTTTGAAGAACATTAAAGGACTCAGGAATCCCAGGTTCGAAATTTAATTTATTTTTAACAATAGAATCGAACAATCTAGTTCTACCTATAACATCATCTGATTTAACAGTTAGGAACTCTTGTAATGTATTTGCAGCACCATATGCTTCCAAAGCCCAAACTTCCATCTCTCCTAATCTTTGACCACCAAAATGTGACTTACCACCTAATGGTTGTTGAGTTACGAGGGAATAAGGGCCTATGGCTCTCGCATGAATTTTTTCTTCTACTAAATGATGCAATTTAATCATGTACATTGTTCCAACTGTAACTTTTTGATCAAAAGGTTCGCCGGTTTTCCCATTAAATAAAATTAATTTTCCATCTTCTGGTAAATCGTTTTCGACAAATAGTTGTCTTATCTCCGATTCTTTAACACCCTCAAAAATAGGTGTTTCAACAGGTACCCCTTGAGAAAGCCTAGTTGCTAAATCATGCAAGTCTTCATCGGAGAGCTTTTTAACTTTATCTATATAATTATTATCATTTGGATAAATATTTTCCAATAATGCTTTTAGTTTTGAAGAATCAGGAATGGTTGAATTTAAATGTTCTTGGACTCTATTGCCTAAGGATTTAGCGGCTAAGCCTAAATGGGTTTCTAAAATTTGACCAACATTCATTCTTGACGGGACTCCAAGTGGATTAAGAATCATGTCAACAGGTGTTCCGTCTGGCAAATATGGCATATCTTCTTCTGGCAACACTCTAGATACTACGCCCTTATTTCCATGTCTACCAGCCATTTTGTCACCTACTTGGTGTTTTCTTTTTACTGCCACATATACCTTAATTATTTTAAGGACTCCAGGAGGCAAGTCGTCTGGTTTTGATAGCTTTTCAATTTCTTCGTCATACTTTGCTGAAGCACTGTCAATCTTTTCTTGAGAAATTTTCAATAGAGACTCAATTTCACTTAAAAAAGAATTTTTTTCTTGAAACTCAATTGTTATTATTTTCTCATAAGGAACGAGGTTGAATTTTTCTTCTTCGATAATTTGGTTTTTCTTCAAAACTATTTTTCTTCCAGCTCTTATGTCATTGTATGGAATTTTTCCTAAAAAGATTTTCTTTAATGAAGTCATTGTTTCATGTTTGATTATTGAAAGTTCTTTCTCTTTTTCAGATTTGAGCTCTAACACTTCAGGTGACCCTGATTTAGATTTGTCTTGTTTGTCGCCTATTCTTGAGATTAAGGTTTTAACGTCTAACACAATTCCAGTTACCCCAGGTGGGACCTTTAAAGATGTATCCTTAACGTCACCTGCTTTGTCTCCAAAGATAGCTCTTAAAAGTCTTTCTTCAGGCGACAGCTGTGTTTCGCCTTTAGGTGAAATCTTTCCTACTAGAATGTCGTTGGGTTTTACTTCTGCTCCAACTTGTATGACTCCATCTTTATCAAGATAAGCAAGGTGGTCTTCGTTGACGTTTGGAATATCTTTAGTTATTTCTTCTTTACCAAGTTTGGTTTCACGAGAAATACATTCGAACTCTTCTATATGCAAAGAGGTAAAGGTATCTGTTTTTGCGAGTCTTTCGCTAATCAATATTGCATCTTCAAAGTTGTATCCACCCCATGGCATGAAAGCAACTGTTACATTTTTACCTAATGCTAACTCTCCATATTCAGTTGAAGGACCATCAGCGATTATATCGCCAACACCAACTCTTTTTCCTTTTTTCACAATAGGTCTTTGGTTCCAACATGTATTTTGATTAGACCTTTCAAATTTCACTAAATTGTAAATATCTGAGATTTCTCCACTTTCGGATTCTTTATCTTTTTTTATGACGATTTTAGAGGAATCAACATAATCTACTATTCCAGAATTTTTAGCAACTATATTTACTCCCGAATCTCGAGAGATGTTCTTCTCGAATCCTGTTCCAACTAAAGGTGCTGATGCAGTTAAGAGTGGAACAGCCTGCCTCTGCATATTCGAACCCATCAATGCTCTGTTAGCATCATCATGTTCCAAAAACGGAATTAAAGACGCGGACACTGAAACTAATTGTGCTGGTGAGACATCCATTAATTGAATGTCACCTTTTTCTTTTACCTGAAACTCTCCCTTTTCCCTTGCGGAAATTGTATCGTTTTGGAAAGTATTATCTTCATTCAACGGAGCATTTGCTTGAGCAATTACAAAATCTTCTTCTTCGAGAGCATTTAAAAATTTAATTTTATTAGTGACAACTCCATTTGAAACCTCTTTATACGGAGTCAAAATAAAACCATGATCACTTATTTTTGCATATGTACTTAAACTTGAAATTAAACCAATATTTGGACCTTCGGGGGTCTCAATGGGGCAAATTCTTCCATAATGCGAAGAGTGTACGTCTCGAACTTCAAATCCAGCTCTTTCTCTTGTCAAGCCACCTGGCCCAAGCGCACTAAGTCTTCTTTTATGTGTTATTTCAGAAAGTGGGTTGGTTTGATCCATAAATTGAGACAATTGACCTGTAGCAAAAAATTCTTTTACAACAGAGGTGACGCTTTTTGGGACTATAATATCCGCTGGCATCATATCGTCAATGACATTATAATTCATTTTTTCCTTTATAGTTCTTGATAATCTCTCAATACCGACATAAAAACGATCTTCAATTAACTCTCCGACTGTCCTGACTCTTCTGTTCCCGAGATGGTCAATATCGTCAATGATGCCTCTTCCTGATTTTAAAAGTAATAAGTATCTAAATGTCTCAACAATATCCTTTGGATCTAAACATAGCTTTGAATTAGAAACACCATGTTCCAGTTTGTAGTTAATTTTCATTCGACCAACTTTAGAAAGTCTATAAGTGTCTTCATTGAAAAACATATTATCAAAGAAAGTTGAAGCAATTTTAGTTGTTGGAGGATCTGTTGGTCTAAATTTTTTATAAATTTCTGCTATAGCATTTTCTTTGGCTACAACTTTAGGTTTGCTTATCATATCATTAATTGTCAGGATTAATGAATTTGTAAAAGAGCTATTGTCAACATAATAAATCTGAAAATCAGAAATATTATTTTCTTTTATTAGCTCAATTGTTTCTTCTGTTATTTCTTCTATAAGCAAATGCTCAAATGGGTTCTTCTCATTTTCAACTTTCTCTTTGAAAGACTTAACCAGATAGTTTCCAATCAAGTCGTCCTCTTTTAAATCTAATTGAGTAATCTTTGAGTCTTGTATTACTTTGATAATCCTATCAGAGAATTTTCTACGCTCTCTGATAATTATTTCTTTGTTTGAATCATAGATGTCTCTTGGTGCTCTTTGATATGGGATTAAATCAAAATTAATATCTTTAGTAAACTTCTTTCCGTCAAAATGAACACTCTCTTTTAAGTAAAACAAATCTAAGATTGAATTAATTGATTCACCTAAAGCTAAAAGTAATAATGTTGAATGAAATTTTTTCTTTCTATCTATTCGTACGTGCAAAATATCTTTTGAATCAAATTCAAAATCTAACCATCGACCATCTTGTGGAACTATTCTTGCCGTATAAGATGTTTTGTCAGTTGAGGAAACGTCTTTAGTATTCTTGTGAGAATCAAAAAACACTCCTGGTGATCTATGAAGCTGATTAACAATAACTCGTTCTGTTCCGTTGATAATGAAAGCTCCATTAGGTGTCATTATAGGAATTTCTCCAAAATAAACTTCATGACTTTTAATGTCTTTGACTCTTTTAGTTTCTAAGATTGGATTTTCATCTTCATCCAGATCATATTCCCATGTAACTAATTCAAATCTAACATAAATTGCGGATTGGTAATTGTATCCTTTTAACTTACATTCGGATGGTGAATGCTTAGGTTCTTCGAGTCTATAATGAACATAATTAATTGTGGCTTTATTGTTATAGTCGTCTATTGGAAAAGAAGCTTTAAAAACTCTTTCTAAACCAATGAGTTCTCTCTTTACATAAGTACCTTCGTCTTGATCTGGTATTGTAGGTCCCTTATCAGCTTGAATAAGTAAATCAAAAGATTCCTTTTGGACACTTAAGAGATCTGGAATTTCAGTATTATCTACAGATTTTCTACTAAAAGTCTTTCTTTTTTTTGTTATAAGTATATTTTCTTTATACAAATTTACTCCTTGGATTAAAAATTATGAAAAAAAGTACTAGCTTAAAGTGACCTTTGCGCCAACTTCTTCGAGTTTCTTTTTCACTTCTTCTGCTTCATCTTTCTTAGCACCTTCTTTCAAAGGTTTGGGAGCAGATTCTACAAGCTCTTTAGCTTCTTTTAATCCAAGAGCAGTAATTTCTCTTACTATTTTTATAACTTTAATTTTTTCAGATCCAGCATCATCTAAAACAATGTTGAATTCAGTTTTTTCGGCAGCAGGTGTGGCATCACCAGCAGCAGGTGCAGGGGCTGCAGCTACAGCTACAGGAGCAGCGGCCTCAATACCAAATTTTTCTTCAATATCTTTAACTAATTCAGAAATTTCCATCAAACTAGCTTTTTCTAAGTAGCTAATAACATCTTCTCTTGATAATTCGGGCATAGGTTTCCTCCAAAATATTAGACTCGTATTATATACGATTATTTTTTGTTCTTCAAGTTGTTAAGCAAAATAACTAGCTTCATAGGAATTGCCTTAGAAACATTAAGAAAACCAGAAATAGGTTGTTTTAGTTGAGATAACAACTTAGAAAGAAGTATCTCCCTTGAAGGTAATTTCGAAATTTCTTCCAATTCAGACTCATTTAGATGTTTACCCTCAATAAAACCAAGCTTTATAGCCAAAGATGGGTACTCTTTTTGGATTTCGATGAATGTTTTAGTGGCTTCAACGTAATTATCACCAAGGAAAGCTATAGCTGTTTCACCGTTTGTATCTTGAAACAATTCTTCTAATTCAGTGTCTTTGGAAGCTTTTTTGAGTAAATTGTTTTTAACTACAGATAATTTAGTATTATTGTCACGCAATTTGTTTCTTAATTTCTCAAATTCTGAAACTCGAGCTCCTTTGAAATTAATTAAAAGAAATGAAGGCGTAGTTGAGAACGAATCCTTATAATTGCTTACTATTTCTTCTTTTTGTACCTTATTTAACATATCTAAAGAGTCGCTCCGCTATGTTTTTTTATTTCATCTTTTAAAATATTCAAATCTATCTTAAGTCCTGGTCCCATTGTGCTGGATACACTTACTTTTTTAAGATAATTACCTTTAGATGAAGAAGGTTTCGCTTTGTTTAGAATATCCATAAGATTGTAAAGATTGTCTAAGCTTTGATTGATATCAAACGATTTTCTCGCAAATGAGAAATTTACTAATCCTGCTTTATCGTTTATTAGCTCTACTCTACCAGCTCTTGCCTCAGTAACTGCTTTCTCGATATTCTTAGTTACTGTTCCCATTTTAGGACTGGGCATCATACCTTTTGGTCCAAGTATTTGACCTAATTTACCAACTTTTGGCATTAGCTCTGGTATCGCTATAACAACATCATAGTCTATCCAGTTTTCACTAAGTATTTTTTCAATAATCTCTTCACCACCAACATAATCAGATCCGGAGTCTTCTGCTTGTTTAACATATTCTCCATTACATATACATAGGATTTTAATTTTTTTACCAAGTGGATTAGGTGGTATGGTAGCAATTTTAATTTGTTGGTCAGATTTCTTAGAATCTATACCAAGCTGTACAGATAAATCTAAAGTTTCGTCGAACTTAGACGTATCTAAACTTTTCAAAACTTCCATAGCTTCTTTAGGTGAATAATATTTAGTTTTATCTACCTTTTCTTCTATCATTTTAATTTTATCTTTTTTACTCATAACTCAACTTATCCTGATATTTCTATTCCCATACTTTTAGCAGTGCCCTCGACTATTTTTTTTGCAGCATTAATATCATTAGCATTTAAATCTTTCATTTTTGTTTTTGCAATCTCTTCTAGTTGAGTGTCAGAAATTTCTCCTACTTTAACTGCTGGAGTAGTACTCGAACCTTTTTGCACATTAGCAGCTTTTTTTATTAAATATGAAACAGGGGGTGTTTTAATTTCAAAAGTAAAAGTTCTATCTTCGTATACTGTTACAACAACAGGTAGTACGCCTTCTAATTTTTCAGATTGTGCATTAAATGATTTACAGAACTCCATTATGTTGACACCTTTTTGTCCTAATGCCGGACCTATAGGTGGTGCTGGTGATGCCTTACCAGCTTCACATAATAACTTTAATAAACCTGCGACTTTTTTTGGCATTTAAATTTTCTCTATCTGATTAAAATCTAAATCTATAGGAGTTGCTCTTCCGAAGATTTCGACTAAAACCTGTACTTTTCCTTTATCAATTTTAACTTCTTCTACTATACCTGTAAAACTTTCAAATGGCCCTTCTATAACTTTTATAGACTCTCCTTTTTCAAATACAACTTTTGGTGTTGGCTTCAGTGTACCCTCTTCTATCTTGTTCCTCATTTTATTGATTTCTGATTCATCTACAGAAGGGACAGAATTTGGCTCTAGTTTACCATCTTTAATTTTTCCTCCAACAAATCCTATCACTTTTGGTATTTCTTTCAAGAAGTGCCAAGATTCTTCATTCAAATCTGTTTTTACTAAAATGTATCCAGGAAAAAATTTCTTCTCAGACCTTTTTTTCTTTCCACCCTTTATCTGCTCTTCTATAGTTTCAGTAGGTACAAGTATTTCTTTTATCATATCAGGACAATTGTCCATTTCCATTTGATTTAAAATGTACCTTCTTACAGTGTCTTCAGATCCTGTATTTACATGAACTACATACCATTTGTCTGACATCATCTAACCACCTAATAAAAACTCTGTTAGAGAAGAAAAAACAAAATCAACTAAAAACAAAAACAACCCTAAAACAATTGTTACCGCCACAACCCCGATTGTTGACTTTATATTGTCACTCTTATTTATCCAAGAGATTTTACCTAATTCTGATTTAATATCATCAAAAAACTTCATTTTTTATCTCTTTACAGGGGTGGAGAGTCTCGAACTCCCGACCTACGGTTTTGGAGACCGTCGCTCTACCAGCTGAGCTACACCCCTATTTTGTCTCCTTGTGAGTGCAATGTTTCTTGCAAAATTTACAATACTTTTTAAGTTCTAGTTTGTCTCTTTGAACTTTTTTATTTTTTCTATAGTGATACCTGTTTTTTCCATTACACTCAGTGCATTCAAGTGCCACTACAACTATATTGTCTCCCATGTTACCTCTTCCTTTGTCTAAAAATCATACTTCTTTTTCAATTAATTAAAAGCCCAAGAGCGGGATTGAACCGCCGACCTCATCCTTACCAAGGATGTGCTCTACCACTGAGCTACCTGGGCAGTCAAAAAGCGGGAAACGGGACTCGAACCCGCGACCCTCTGCTTGGAAGGCAGATGCTCTAGCCAACTGAGCTACTCCCGCACTCTTAAACTTTAATTGGGGATAGATGGATTCGAACCACCGTAGGCTTGCGCCGTCAGATTTACAGTCTGATGCATTTGTCCACTCTGCCATATCCCCATAGCTGGCGAAGGGACTTGAACCCCCGACCGGCTGATTACAAATCAGCTGCTCTACCACTGAGCTACGCCAGCAAAAACATAAAGCCGTATATTAACATAGTAGTAAATTTGTTTCAATTTAAGGTGAAATTAATTGCCGGGCAATACAGTAGCGGTTATTTCTGCATGAACTACTAACTTTTCGTCTTTATAAGCGTTAGAAGATATTTTAAAAATATTAAGTTTTTTCTTAACTAAAAAAACTTCTATAATCAAAGTTTCATTAGGAAAAGTTGGGGATTTAAATTTAGCTTTATCTATGCCAACCAAAGCTGGAGGCCTACCTACTAAATCTTTTTCAAAAGACTTATAAATAAGAACTCCGCCCACTTGAGCCATAGCTTCTAAAATAATAACACCTGGGACTACCGGATTGCCAGGGAAGTGGCCCTTGAAGAAAAAACTTTCTTCATCAAATGTAGATTTAGCCTTTATAGATTCTGAGGCTTTAAATTCAATAATCTCATCAACAAAAAGGAAAGGATCCCTATGTGGAAGATATTTCTTAATTTCGTCCTTATTTAAAACCATAAGAGTTACTTATTCATTCTGTCTAAAACTTTGTCAGTAATATCTAATTGTGTATTTAAGAACATTAGACCTGGTGCTTCATTAGAAAAAACTAAATCATACCCTAGTTGTTCCGCAACTACTTTTACCTCAGTTCCTAACAACCTAAGGACATCTCTTTGGAATCTTGAATCAGCAATTTTTACTTCAAGCTCAAAGTCTTCCCTTTTACGTTTTAAGTCCTGTGCTTGGTAAGCTAACTCTTCTTCTTTCTCGTCTCTTTTACGTTCTTCCCAAACAAGTTTTTGTTCGTTGTAAGTATTCCTTTTAGAATTAAACTGTTCACTTAGTTTATTTAACAAAGCCTGTTTTTTTTCTATGTTGGAACGAGCCTTTTTTATATAACTTTTACCTAAATTTGATTCTCTAAGAATCCTTTGAAAATTAACCGTTGCTATCTTTATTTGGTCAGGAGATGCGTTGGCATCAATAACATTAAAACTAAATAAAATTAAGAAAGCTAATAATATTTTTTTCATAAAATTTCTCCTCTTTTTCTTAACTAAAATAATGAACCGATAGAAAATTGAACTTCGTATTTTGATTCCCCAGACCTTCTTTTGCCAAGAGGAAATCCGAAGTCTAACTTTAAAGGACCCATTGGTGATAACCATCTAAAACCAAAACCAGCATCCTTTCTCATATCATAGGGATTATAATCTATATTTTTCTTTTCGTCATATGTTTCTCCTACATCTAAAAATAAAATTCCTTTTAATCCGGTTTCTATTGCTAATGGATACAAATATTCAAGTGAACTATAGACATATTTATTACCCCCTATCCTAACAAAATTTCCATTTGATAAAAATCGTCTAGGGGAAACTCTAGAATATTTGTAACCACGAAGATTGTCTGGGCCTCCTAAGTAAAATCTTTCACTAACGACAATTTTCGAACCCATGTTCCTAAAATCTATAAATGCGCCTTCTAAAGAATAAGCTAGTGTATGATGTCTTTTGATTGACCAATATTTTGCAAAATCAGCGGAATATTTTGTAAATTCTAAATTTGCTCCAAGAAATTCATTTGATTCTTCAATGTTTGCACCTGTAGTGATCCCTCTTGAAGTGTCTATAAAATTGTCTCTGGAGTCGTAAACGAGACCAAGATTAAGGGAGCTTATTTTGTCAGTCCCCTTTTGGAAGATTTCATTTGCATTAAGTTTTAAATCGTCAATTGTAATGCTTTCATACCTATATGCGAGGTTAGTAAAAGTCCAATAATTTAAAGATTTTCCAAATTTTACTCTTCCTCCCCATGAGTCTCTATCGTAATCTACATAGTCAAATAATTTCTTAAATGCAACTAACCCAAATTGGTAAGTTGTATCCAAGAAATATGGATCAGCATAATTAACATAAAAGTTTTTACTCAAACCACCAACAGTTGCGGATGCTCCTAATTTTTTTCCATAGCCCCATAAATTGTTTTCCTGAATATTCGCACCAAACATAATGGTTTCGGCTGAACTGTAACCTCCTGAAATTGCAAAATAACCTGTAGACTTTTCTTCTACTTCAATATTTAAATCAAGATAATTTTTTTTATCTTTTGCTGGTTTTTCTGTTATTTCAACTTTTTCAAAGAATCCTCTTCTATTAATTCGGTCTTTTGAAGCCTGAATTGCTGTATAAACATAATCATCATTTTCGTTGACCTGGACTTCTCGTCTTATAACCTTGTCTCTCGTTCTTGTATTACCTTTAATGTTTACTAGATTGATTTTGTATTTTTCACCTTTTTCAATTTCATACTCTACGTGAACTATTTTTTGTTCGTCATCTCTTTTAATATTAGGATTTATATTAGCAAAAGCGTATGATTTATCACCGTAGACTTTGTTTAAAGACTCAATATCTTGATTTAAAATTTTCGTGCTGAAGAATTCGGAATTATCTAAGCTAATTTTTTTGTACAAAACCTCTTCTTCCTCAATTAAATCGCCTTGGAAAGAAACTTTTCCTGCCTTATACCTATCTCCCTGTCTAACTTGAAATATAACTCTATATCCATCTTTTTCTTTAATGTATTCAACTTTAGACTGATCTGTTTTTGCATCTATATAACCTTTTTCCAAAAAAAACTGCCGTATGTTGTTTTCATCAAGTTCAACTAATCCCATAGACAGTCTTCCTCTGCCTGTTATAGGTGAGAAAAACCATTTCTCTTTTGTTTCTAGCCTTTTTGAAAGTTCTGGTGCATATTCTAAATCAATACCGATGAATCTGATTCCTTTAACGTATCCTCTATTTCCTTCAACAACTTTAATTTCGTATTGTATTTTCGATTCTCCTATAGGCACTATGTTGTCGGTAACAACAACTTTGTTAAAGCCTTTGAAAAGATAAAAGCTTTCTACTATTGAACGAGAAACTTCTAGCTCTTTTCTACTAATTATTTTTCCCTCTTCTAAATTAAGAGCTTGTCTTAAATCATCTGTTGTTATTTTGTCGTTTCCTCTAATTCTAAAGTCTGCTAAAATAGGGTTTTCTTCAAATCTAAATAATAAATCTACACCTTCATCGTTTTGTGTGGTAAGAATGTCAATTTTATAAAAGAAACCTGTAGCATAAAGACTTCTAATATCATTCTTTATTTTTTTAGAATCATATTTGTCACCAACTTTTGTTAATAAATATTCTTTTATTTTGTCTTCTACTACAATCTTGTTTCCGTAAAAATCAATATTAGTAATAATTCTTGATTCGATACTTTTTTTATCGGTTTCTAGAGAAAATCCAACTTGTGTAAAAAAAGACGTAAAGAATAGATTCGTTATTATTAAAATAAATAAAAGGTGTCTCAATTTATTTTTCCATTATTTAATTCGTATACAATCTTAGTTTTTTTATAAACTTTATGGTCATGAGTTGCCATTATTATAGTTGTTTTATTTTTATCATTCAAATACGTAAGATATTCAACTAATCTTAATGCATTTAATTCGTCTAAACTAGAAGTTGGTTCATCTGCTATAAGCAACTCAGGCTCTAATAAAAGCGCTCTACATAGCAACACTCTTTGCCTTTCTCCAGACGATAATTCTGCTGGTTTTTTCATTATTAAGTCATTTATCTTTGTAAAATTAGTTAATTCTTCAAATTTTTCTCTACTACTTGAAATTTGGTTATTAATATAGGCAGGCAACTGTATATTGTCTTTGATAGATAAATCCGGAATAAGTTGGCTTAATTCTGACATAATTCCAATTTTATTCCTATATGAAATTAAATTATTATGACTAGAGAAGATTTCCGAGGTCTCGCTACCCAAAAAATAATATTCTCCAGATGTTTGATGAGTTATTAGAGACAAAATATTCAACAGTGTTGATTTTCCAGAACCAGAAGGTCCTACAATGGATACGAATTCGCCAGTATTAATTTTTAGAGATACCTTATTTATTATTGTTTTTTGTCCATAACTTTTGGATAAATCTTTAATTTCTATAATCATGCTAAGATTCTCTCCTAATTAATGATTCTAAATCTTTATTTAATAAAAAATAAGATGGCAAGAAAGATGAAACTATAATTACAAAAATGGAAAAGAGTACTATTTGAATAAAATAAACAGGGTCAAAGATTATTGGAAAACCTTCAATTTGATAAAAAGAAATGTCTATAGATAGTTTAGTGATCAAATTTGTTTCTAATAAAAGGAATATAACTAACGTTGCCAATATTGATCCTATTAAGACACCGATAAATCCTACTAGTAATCCTATAAATGTAAAAATTAATATCAATGAATTCTTTTTTGAACCTAGTAATAGTAAAGATCCAATTTCTTTTTTCTTTTGAGTAATAAGACTTACCATATTTGAATAAATAGTTGTTGCGGATATAAGTATCAGAAAAGACAAAAAGATTGATAATGACAACCTTTCTAGGTTCATTAATTTGAATAAACTTGAATTGAGAGCTTGCCAATCAACTATACTGAATTCTAATTCATTATATTGTTCGATTATAGCTTTTTTGATTTCCTTTGAATTAAAAGGATCAACCAGAAATATTTCGATAAATGTTTCTGTGTTTTGATTTAGAATATTTTTGTAATTATTAGCTGTGAAAATTATATTAACCTCAAGATTAGATTCTTGTGTCACTCCTGTTACAAGGGCAGAAAGTTTTTGTATTCTAGGTTTATTCTCTGAAAAGTCTGGGACGAATAATTCAATTTGGTCTCCTACTTTTTTCTTGTTATTGACAGAAAAGTTTTCACTAATATTTATCGGTATTTGTTTAGTTAGATGAAAATCTATTCCTGTTTCGTCAGTAATTTTGTCTAAACCTTTAATTTTAACTATCGTAAATTCTTTGTTAGCTATTAAAGCCGAATAAGTTTCAAAAGTATTTTTATAAGATTTAATACCGCTAACATTACTAAGATTAAAGTTTTTGTTTGTATTTATTATTATATGAGGAAAACTTTGAATTATTTTCTGTTTCACTTTAACTTCAAATCCTTTCATAACTGAGAGAACGACAATTAAAGAGAATATTGATATAGCGATTGCTGTTATAGAAATTATAGATGGAATGGAATTCTGTTTGGATTTAAAAATATTTTTTAAATAATTAAGTATTATAAGATTTTCGTATTTCATTCATTTCTCATATGTGGGAACAAAATAACATCTCTAATTGATGGGCTATCAGTTAGAAGCATAACCAATCTATCTATGCCAATACCTGCGCCTACTGTGGGTGGCATGCCATATCTTAGCGCATTAATATAATCGTCGTCCATATCATTAGCTTCTTCGTTACCTTTCTCCTTTTCTTCAAGCTGCTTCTCAAATCTTTCGAACTGATCATCGGGATCATTTAATTCTGAAAAAGCATTAGCAATTTCTTTTTCGTTAATAAATAGCTCAAATCGATCCGCTATTCTAGGGTCATCATTGTTTCTTCTAGCCAAAGGTGAAACATCTATAGGGAAGCCGTAAACAAAGACTGGATTTTTGTGGTTTTGGAAAAATTTTGTTTCAAATATTTCTGTAATAGCACGACCAGCAACACCAAAATGATTAATTTTCATTTTATCTGCTTCAATTAAAATCTTTTTTTCTTCAAAAACATCAAAACCCAGTTTTTCTGTAAGCCAATTAATCATATGCACCCTTTCCCATGGTGTTTTAAAATTTATAACATTATTCTGATAATTTATTTGTTGATTATTTGAAACCAAAGAAACACAGTCTGATATTAGTTCCTCAATAAAGTTCATCATTTCAAGATAATCTGAATAGGCTTGATAAAATTCAATCATAGTAAATTCTGGATTATGTTGAGTAGAGATTCCCTCGTTTCTGAAGTTTCTACCAATTTCGAATACTTTTTCTATACCTCCTATAATCAACCTTTTTAAATACAATTCCGGTGCAATCCTAAGAATCAAATCCATGTCTAAAGTATTATGATGAGTTTTAAATGGTTTAGCTGCCGCACCACCTGCCACATTATGTAATAGTGGTGTTTCAACTTCTATAAATTTTTTCGAATTCATAAAATCTCGTATTTGGCTTATGATTTTAGATCTTAAAATAAAAACATCTTTCACACTTTCATTGGAAATTAAATCTACATATCTTTGTCTATATCTTGTTTCAATATTAGTTAAGCCATGCCATTTTTCTGGCAAAGTGTTTAATGATTTAGTTAATACGATTAGTTCTTGTGCTTCTATTGATAATTCATTTGTTTTAGTAAAAAAACATGGACCAACTATTCCTACAAAGTCACCTATGTCGACAAACTTTTTAAAGAAATCCATTTTTTCTTTTCCTGCTGAGTCATTTGAAATGAATATTTGAAATTTAATTTGATTATCAAGGATTTTTATAAATGCAGATTTTCCAAAACTTCTTATTGCAACTACACGTCCTGCAACCTTATAATTTACATTATCTGATTCAAAGTTAGAGTTGTCTTGTCCTTTATATTTATCAACAATTTCTTTTACAGAGCTTGATGGGCGAAAAGTATTTGTGTAAGGATCTACATTTAGTTCTCTTAATAATTTTACCTTTTCTCTTCTTTTTGTAATATATTCGTTATCTGTCGTCATAAACAATTTCCTTGTGAAGCATTTTTGTTAAAAAGAAAAAACCTATTGTTACTATTATACTACAAGAAAGATACATAACTTTGAATGAATAAAGCTCTGCTACTAATCCATAAATAATTGAAAATATCATTCCACCTAATGTAAATGATACGCTGCAAATTGAAAAAGATTTAGCCTTGTTTTCCTCTTTGGAAAACATTAAAGCTAAGGAATACAGCGATGGGTAGACTAAAGCATGTGAAAAGCCAAAAATTGCGCCAGAAATCAAAAAAGTCCAAAAATTATCCGAAAAAGAGAGGACAAATATTGAAAATCCATAAAATAATAAAAAAGGTTGTAAGATTTTGCTGGGACCATATTGATCTGGAATCCATCCAAAAAATAACCGCATAATCAAAGCTACTACTGTGTAAGCTATAAAGAAAGTTGTTATTGGGGTTATATCGAAAGAATCAGCAAAAACTGCTCCAAAATTTAGACAAGTTAAAAATGAACCTCCAATTAAAAACATAATAGAATAAATAAGAAGAAACTTTTTATCATTAAATAATTCAAGAAAGTTTATTTTCTCATTTTTATTTTTTCTTTTTTTGGTTTCTGTATCTAGATTTAATGAAATCAAGAATGAAACAAAAGAGGAAATAGCAGCTGTTGTAAAAAAAATATCATAAGAAAATATTTTCACTATCTCAGCAGATACAGTAGGAGCTAGAGCATGGTTTAGAATTGCGAAAACACCTAAAAATCCTAATGCTTGTGTCTGATTAGCTTTTTCTGTAGTTTCTGCAACAAGAGTTCCTGCGGAAACGAAGAAAAAAGAAAAACAGCATCCTTGTAAAAATCTCAAAAATAAATATGAGTAATACAAATTATCAAAATAAATAAATGAAAAATTTGTAATACTAAGGATAAGGCTTCCTATCATAATTAAATATTTCTTTTTATAAATATCGCCAAGTATTCCTGATAGTGGAGTGAGCATAATAGTGCTTACTCCTGCAATCGACATTATAAGACCAATATCAAACTCTGTCCCACCAAGTTCTACAATTCTAAGAGGGAGAATTAAAAAAGAATGGAAAGAATAAAAAAAGAAAAATGTTGAGACTGTTATCAGTAAAAGATTCTTAGTAAATTTCAATTTAATTACACTCAGATTTATATACTGTTCTTCCAGAACAAATTGTTCTTATAACTTTGCCTTTTAAATTTTGTCCATCAAAAGGAGTATTTCTGCTCTTGGAAAACATTTTATTTTTGTTTACTTTAACTTTTTTGTTAATATCAAAAATAACTATGTCAGCTTCACTTCCGACTTTAAGTGTACCCCTGTTTATATTAATTATCTCTGAGGGTTTTGTTGACATTTTGTAAATTAATTTAGACAAAGAAACCTTCTTATTCTCTACAAGCTTTAAAGAAAGAGGCAAAGCTGTTTCTAGTCCAATAATTCCAAAAGGAGCTTTTTCGAATCCCGCCGACTTCTCTTTTGCCGTATGAGGGGCATGATCAGTTGCTATAATGTCTATCACATCTTCTTTTATACCCTTAACTATTGATCTGACATCTTCTTTACTTCTTAATGGTGGATTCATTTTAAAATTAGGATCACAACCTTTTATATTATCTTCAGAAAGAGTGAAATGATGTGGTGTTGCTTCACAAGTTACATTTACACCTCTTTTTTTAGCTTCACGTATAATGTCTACAGATCCTTTTGCTGTAACGTGACATACATGTAAATGTGCTCCGGTTGCTTCAGCTATTACTATATCTCTAAATATTCCCAATTCTTCTGAAATATTTGGAATGCCTTTTAATGAATACTTCTTTGAAAATTTCCCTTCGTTCGCAACACCGCCTAATGATAACGATAAATCTTCACAGTGAGATATGACAGGTACTGAAATTTGTTTAGCAATTTGCATAGCATTAAAAAGTAAAACGGAATTTGTAACAGGAAAACCATCATCAGATACCCCGACACAACCTTTCTTGATATTTGATTTGATTGATGCGAGTTCACGGCTTTTAGAAGACTTGGTTATAGCACCGATTGGAAATATGTTTAACATCGATATCCTTTTTGCTTCATTTAATATGTAGTCAGTTATTGATGCATTATCGTTAATAGGTTTAGTATTTGGCATACATGCAATTGAAGTGAAACCGCCAGCTACAGCAGCTTTGGAACCAGTGGCAATAGTTTCTTTGTGAGTATATCCTGGGTCTCTTAAATGTACGTGGATGTCGACAAAACCAGGAGCCACGACCAAGTTTTTTGCATCAATAATTTCATCAAATGAGTATTCTTTATGATTTATATTAGAAGAAAGCTTTTCAATTTTATTGTTCCTAATGACAATATTAAGCTTCTTCGAAATTTTCGATGAAGGATCAACAACCAGGCCATCTTTTATTAGAATTCTCATATGTATTAATTACTTCAATACTCTTTCTAAAAGTATCTGTCTGCACCAAACTCCAAACTGAATTTGGTTAAAATATTTTGCTCTAGAATCTTTGTCAAATTCAACTGGAATTTCTTTAACTCTTGGAAAAGGGTGCATAACTATAGATTCATCAGGCAATTTCTCTAGCTGGTTTAGACTTAACGAATAATCGTGAACACTTCCTCTTTCTTTTTGCACTCTAGTTACATATAAAATATCTGTATCCTTCAATACTTCGTTAATATTTGTAGTTTCATAATAGCTTTCAGGGAGGCTTCCTGAATATCTTAAACGTTTTGGGCTTACAAAATTAAAATGGTTATTTTTGAATCTACTCATAAGTTTTATCAAACTCTTAACCGTTCTTCCATTTTTTAAATCGCCAATCATAGTTATATTCAAATCCGATAATTTTTTATTTTTATAATAGTAAATTGTAAAACCGTCTAATATTGTCTGTGTTGGATGTTCGCCATCTCCATCACCAGCATTAATAATTGGAACATTGCTTACAATAGAAGCTTTTTTCGCAGATCCACTGTCAGTGTGCCTTATTACAATTCCATCACTCATTGTCCCCATAGTCATAATTGTGTCTTCTAAAGATTCTCCTTTGGCAACACTAGAGAACTGTACATTGTTTATTGGAATAACTGTCCCTCCAGATTTTGTCATAGCACTGTAAAAAGAAGATGAAGTTCTCGTTGAAGGCTCGTAAAATAGATTAGTTAATATTTTCCCTTTTAAATTGGCATTAGAAGAGCCTTGATTTGACAATGCCTCTTCCCAGAGTGATATTAAAAAATCATTATCTAAATCATCTACAGATAAAATATGTAACATTTGCCTACTCAATTAAATTAAAAAATCTCTCGAATCTAATAATATCTTTAACATTTTTAAAATTATTATTCCACGAGAAATGAATAATTAATGCTTTCCCTATTATGTTTTCTTTTGGCACATAGCCCCAGTATCTACTATCTTTACTATTGTCCCGATTGTCCCCTAAAACAAAATATTTATTCAATGGAACTATTATTTCTAAATTCGAGATATTTTCTTGGTACCGTTTAGATTCTTCTTTGTATATTGTCATTATTTCCTTAACATCAAATCTATTTATATAGACTTCATGATTTTCTCCATCAAGAAAATATTTAGATTCTTCAATGTTGTTAGATATTTTGACTCCATTGACGTAAACATCTTTATCTAAAAGTTTAATTTTGTCTCCGGGTAAACCTATTATTCGTTTTATGTAATAGGTAGAGGTTAGCCCTATGAAGCCCCCATTAGGACAATTTATTGCATCCTCGTCTATTGGATAACGAAAAACAATGATATCTCCCCTCTGAAAATTTTTAAAACTTTTAATTAGTTTTGTATCTGAACATGGTAAAGCAAAACCGTAACTTAACCTATCTACTAATAGGTGGTCACCTACCATAAGCGTAGGGTACATAGATTTAGATGGTATTTTGAATGGTTGGATAAAAATATATCTTATAAAAAGTGCGACAATTAAAGCAAAAAGCAAAGATTTTAATGTTTTTAAAATTCCAGACTTTAGTAGATTGTCTTTTGACATTGTTTTACTTAATTATATTGAGCTGAAAGATTAATACAAGTTGAGATTGTACTGGCTATGCTTTCCATGCAAAAGTCTATCGACATTATTAATATCTGGCAACAAATTCAAGTCATTGATTATCTCAGATAAATGATTTGTATCTTTTACTAACATTTCTATATATATCGATGATTTAGTTAAAGAAATTGGCTTGGCATTAATCTTAATTATATTTGAGTCATGTTTTGCAATTGTATTAGAGATTTCTGAAAGAATTCCGGGTTTGTCAAAGCAGGTAACTTTAAGTCTTGTAGAGGATTTTGAATGAAAAGCTTCGTCCCATCTAGCTTCAATAAGCCTTGAAGAATCAACTTCTAAGATTTGCTTACAGGACATGCGGTGAACAGAGATACCTCTTCCAATTGTAATATAGCCAATAATTTCATCTCCATATATTGGCGAACACGATTTGCAAAATCTAACCATAATGTTGTCGTTACCGCCAACAATTATTCCATCATTAGGATTTTTTAAATTAGTTGGCAATTCTTTAATTTTTTTATTTTCTGCATCTAAACCAAGAAAGGTTAAAATTTCAATTATGTTTATTTTAGAGAATGAATAAGAAACAAATAAATCATCTAAACCTTTCAATGATTTTTCTTCAGCAAATTTATTCAATCTTTCCAAAACACCTTTCTTGTGAATATTTATGCCGTATTTTAATAATTTTTTCTCCAAAATTTCTTTTCCAATTTTAAGGGATTCTATAGATAATTCATTTTTTACCGAATTTCTTATTTTAGTTTTGGCTTTGGAAGTTACTACGTGTTTCAACCAATCTCTATTTGGCTTTCTATCTTTTTTCCTTATTATTTCAATTGTATCTCCACTCTTTAACTTGTAACTGAGTGGAACAATTTTTCCATTTACTCGAGCTGCGGAACACTCATCTCCTACGTCTGAATGGATTGAATAGGCAAAATCGACTATAGATGAATCTATTGGTAATTCTTTTAAATCCCCATTCGGTGTGAAGACATAAACAAAATTAGTTGTAAGCTCATCTTTGACTGCATCAATAAATTCTTTTGGATCATTTAAAGTCTTAACATCAAATATTTTTTTAACACTGTCCGGCAAATCTATAGTTCTATCTTTTGATAATTTATCAAGCTTGTACTTCCAGTGAGCAGCTACACCATACTCAGCAAATTCATGCATTTTTTGTGTTCTAATTTGAACTTCGACTTGGTCTCCAAAAGGTCCAATTACAATTGTATGCAAAGACTTGTACCCATTGCTTTTAGGTAGAGCTATATAGTCTTTAAATCTACCTGGGACTGGCTTCCAAACAGAATGTACAGCACCCAAAGAAGCATAACAAGATGCAATATCTTCGGTAATAATTCTAAATGCTTTTACATCTCTCACGCTATCAGAATCCATATCTCTAGCTGTCATTTTTTTATATATTCCATAAAAGTTTTTAAATCTATTTTGTATTTGAGCTTTAATATTAAATTTTGTTAATTGTTCTAAAATTAAATTTTCTATTTCTAAACTATATTTTTCCCATTCTTCTTTTTTACTAATAAATGTTTTTGATATTTCTTCATATTCGTTTGGTTTTAAAATCTGAAAAGATTTATCTTCTAGCTCAGTTCTCATCCAATATATACCTAATCTATCTGCCAGTGGTGCATACAAGTCTAAAGTCTCTTTAGCTAATGACTCTTGTTTGTTCTTTGGTAGGAATGAAATTGTTCTTACGTTGTGCAATCTATCTGCTAGCTTAACTAAAATGACTCTTATGTCTTTACCAGTAGCAAGAATTAGTTTTCTAAAATTTTCTGCTTGTCTTTTAAATGTTGAGCTTATTTGTATTTGTCCAATTTTAGTAACGCCGTCAACCAAACTAAATACTTCATCTCCAAACATTTCTTTGATATCGTTTTCGGTTGCAAGAGTGTCTTCTAGGGTATCATGCAATAAACCTGTAATTATAGACTCCTTGTCTAATCTTATGTCGGCAAGAACAGATGCGACTTCCATCGGGTGAATCATATAAGGCTCACCAGAATATCTTTTTTGGCCTGCGTGGACCTTTGCCGAATAGGCGTAAGCTTTAGTTATATCTTCTATTTCTTCTTTAGAAAGGTAAAGGTTCAGTTTCTGGACTATGTCATCAAATCTAATCATTTACAAGCTCGCTATAATCCTTTTTACTTCACTTAAGCACTCATCAAAATCTTCATTGATAACCATATGATTAAAATATTGAGACTGTAATATTTCTTTTGTCGCAACTTCAATACGTTGTTCAATGTCTTCTTTGCTCATATCGTTTCTATCAATTAATCTTTTTTCCAATTCGTTTATTGAGGGTGGCTTAATAAAAATCGAGAGGCTATCAAAATGATTAGTATTTATTATTGAAGAAGCACCTTTAACATCGATATCTAAAAGCACACTATGATTGTATCTTAAGGACTCCCTGATTGGTTCAATTGGTGTTCCATAAAGATTGCCATGAACCTGTTCGTATTCTAAAAACAAATTCTCATCAACCATTTCTTCAAATTGATCTTTAGAAATAAATTTATAATGCTCTTGATCATTTTCCATAGTTCTCTTATCACGAGTGGTATAAGAAACGGAAAAATCCAGGTTTTTTATAGATGACAATAATTCTTGCGTAATTGTAGATTTTCCTACCCCTGATGGGCCTGAAATTATTATTAGATAGCCACCTTTAACAGTCATAATTTATAATAGTAAAACAAAAAAAATAACAATGGAATTTAAAGATTTCCTGCACGATTAGTGCCTTCACAAGAATCACAAGAAAATTCCCTCTCAGTGCAATCATTTAGTCTTTTTTCAAGCAACTCTAGCAATAAATCGTCGATACCTAATGGCTTTACTACATGATAGTTTGTTGAAGGAAAATTCATAGCTGCTTTCTTTGCTAATGATGGGATATCCTGATTCCAATGCCTACCTGGTCCTAAGAAGAATGGGCATATTAAAATAAAATCTGCACCTCTTTCAACACACTTGGTATATGCGGTCAATATAGATGGCTCAGCTAATTCCATATGTGCTGGCTCAACAATTTTATATTTTGAGGAAAATTTTTTGTAAAAAAGGGCTGCTATTTCTTCAAGCATTTCATTGCTTTCTTGTCTTTTTGAGCCGTGATCAACAATTACTATACCTTTTTCCATGAAACTATTTTAACTGAATTTATAAAAAATGCCGAAGGCGGGACTCGAACCCGCACGTCCGAAGACACCACCCCCTCAAGATGGCGCGTCTACCAGTTCCGCCACTTCGGCAAAAAAATAAATATTAATACATATTTTAGGCTCCAAATTTGTTTAGCATGTCAGCATGAGCAAAAAGTATATTTAAAAGATTTTTTGCTTCAAATATTCCTAATGTTCCTTTTACACATTCTTTTTCTGTAAATCTCTTAGAAAGACCATAAAAGCTATTCTTTGAATTAATTAATACGGGGACTGGATGCCAACTATGTGATTTAATACGTGAAGGTGTTGAATGATCTCCAGTTATGGCAACAACATCGAATCCAATTTTTTGTATTACTGGCAAATGCTTATCAAATTCTTCAATTACTTGTATCTTTTTCTTATAGTTTCCATCTTCACCATAGCTATCTGTTTTTTTTACATGAAAATAGAAAAAATCATACTTAGAAAACGATGCTTTTAATGTTTCAATTTGTGATTGAATAGTCGCATTTTTTGTAGGTTCTGGTCTCATACCTACTAAGGTAGCAATTCCTTTATACATTGGGTAAGTAGTAATAGAACAGGCATTGATATTATATAGTTCCTTAAATTTCGGTATTTTAGGAAATGAGGAGATTCCTCTAAACAAAACGTAATTTGCTCTTTTTTCATTTTCTAAGACCATAGATATCTTTTTTATTAATTTTTCTATAATTTTTGAGGTTGTTTTAGATTTTTTATTTAAGCTAATTGGCTTTAACGGAGCTTGCCCTTCAATCTGTGGATCAGTATCCGCAATCATACATTGTTCTTTTGTTATTTTCTTTTTAAAAGTTAATTTACATACGAACCTATGCTCCAAACCTGACTTGAAATCAACAGAAACAGAGTCTATTGTTTTTATTTCTTTTTTAAGCATATTAACAATTCTTTTGTTTGTTGATGTATCAATACGATTAGCTCTTCTATCAGAAACAACAATTTTATTTCTAGCTTGCTTAACTGTTGCAAAGTTTCCTCTTAATGCTAAATCTTTATCTCCTATTTTTACATTAAGACCAAGCGCCTCAAGCACTCCTCTACCAATGTCAAAAGACAATGGATCATAACCAAATAAAGCTAGGTGAGCGGATCCACTTCCAGGAGTAATCCCATTGAGTATTGGGACATGTGCACCAGTTTCTGATTGTTTAGTAAATTTATCTAAATTTCTAGTTTTAGCTGCGTCCAATTCAGTTTTATTAGGAAAAGGTAGGCCACCTACTCCATCTAGAACTATGAGTAAAATTTTCTTTTTGGTATTGTTTCTTAACTGCTTTCTTAATTCGTGCATACAGATATTTTATATCATAATTCTACTGATAATCCATCATAACCTGGCTCTATTCCTTCGGGAAGAATCTCCATTAATTCGTAATAGTCTAAGTCAGAGCTCATATGAGTCAGTATGGTTCTTTTTGATTTAAGATTTTTTGCCACTTCTATTGCCTGCTGAACGGATAGATGTGCATTATGAGGAGTAACTCTTAACGCGTCCAAGACAAGTAGGTCCAGATTTTGCATCTTGCTAATTGTTTCTTCTGGTATCGAGCTGCAGTCAGTAATGTATGCAAATTTACCGATTCTATACCCAAATATGTCCCAATCATTATGCAAGATTGGTAATGGAATTATATTAACGCCTTGCTCGACAAATTCATCATCGATTACATTAAGGTTTAATCTGGGTCTACCAGCAGTATTTTTTGGGCTAAAGATATATGAAAAATTTTGTTTTATATCTCTAAGGGTGAAGCTGTTGCCAAAGCAGTTAATTCTCTCCTTTCGCAAATAACTATAGATTCTAAGGTCGTCGATACCATGAGTATGGTCAGCATGTGAATGAGTATAAAGTACAAAATCTATTTTAGTTATATTATTGCTTATAGCTTGCTGACGAAAATCTGGACCACTATCTATTAAAATATCTTTGTTCTCAACAGATATATATACAGAACTTCTAGTTCTCCAATTCTTTTCTCTTACCTCAGTAGAATCCTTTCCTAAAACTGGAGAACCTACAGATGAGCCACATCCTAAAACAATTACCCTCACATAAAAAATATATCATTAGGTATTAGCAATTCAAAAAGAGAATAGTATTATTTATCTTATGAGTTCAAACCACATAAAAGACAGGATAAAAGAGCTTGCAGGCCTTATAAATAATCATAATAAAAAGTACTATTTGAACGACAATCCTGAGATTACTGATGCAGAATTTGATTTACTACTTAATGAATTAATTGAGCTAGAAAAAAAGAACCCTAAGCTAAAACTTCCAGATTCCCCAACTAATAAGGTTGGTGGCCATATTTCGGAAAATTTTCTTAAACATCAACATCAAGAACCAATGTACAGTTTAGAAAATATTTCGAATTTTAAAGAACTTGAAGATTTTTTAAAACGGATAAATAAAAATATTAAAGAGCCAGAGTTTGTACTTGAACCAAAATTTGATGGTGCATCTGTTTCCATTACTTACAAGAATGGAATTCTTGATATTGGAGCCACTAGAGGTGATGGAAAAATAGGAGAAAATATTACGGAGAACATTAAAACAATAAAAAGTGTTCCTTTAAAGTTGAATGGTGAAAAAATTCCTAAGTTAATCGAAATTAGAGGCGAAGTTATATTCCCAATTAAAGAATTTAAAATACTTAACAAAAGACTTCACAAAAAAGGTCAATCGTTTTCAAATCCAAGAAATGCTGCATCAGGTTCTTTAAGACAGCTTGATTCAAAAATTACAGCTAGTAGGCCCTTAGTTTTTATTCCATGGGGTTCTGGTTCAGTAGATGGCTTAACAATCAACAAAGAAAAAGAATTAATCAAATTGTTTTATCAATGGGGTTTTGCTAATTTAGGCGACTTTATAAAAATAAAAACTTTTGAAGCAATTCAAAAACATTTTCAAAGAGTTCTAGAATCGAGAAACAGTTTGGATTATGAAATAGATGGTTTAGTAATTAAAATAAACAACAGAGAAGATCAAAAACTTTTTGGCTTTACTTCAAAATACCCTAAATGGGCAGCAGCAATTAAATTTCCTTCCATTTTAGCAAAAAGTACAATTCAAGATATAACTTTTCAAATTGGTAGAACAGGTATGATTACACCTGTTGCTGAGTTAAAAGAAGTTGATTTTTCAGGAGTAAAAGTAAAGAGAGCAACTCTTCATAATTTTGATCTTCTTGAATCAATGAAATTAAATATTGGTGATTCAGTAATTGTAGAAAGAGCCGGAGATGTAATTCCTAAAGTTGTTAAAATTGTAAAAAAAGAAAAAGAGTCCTCTATGCCTATTCCTAAGAAGTGCCCGTGCTGCAAAAATATACTTGAAAAGGAAGGCTCCTATATTTTCTGTAAAAATTCTAATTGCACAGAAGTTTTAAAAGCACAACTGGCTTATTTAGTTTCTAAAAAGAGTTTTAATATAGTTGGGTTAGGAAAAAGAATATTGGTAACTCTAGTAAATAAAAAAATAGTTAATAATTTATCAGATATTTTCAATTTAAATCGCTCTGAACTTTTGAATCTTGATGGTTTTGGAGAAAAGCTTGTTACCAACTTAATTGAAGAAATTGATGCAAAAAAAGAAGTTACTTTTGAGCGATTTATTAATTCATTAGGAATAAGACATGTGGGTGAAAATATTTCAAAAATATTAGCAGCAGAATTTATTAATCTAGAAGATTTAAAAAAGGCTCCAATAGAGAAAATAGAAAAGATTGATGGTGTTGGTATAGAGATAGCAAATAGTATACGAATCTTTTTCAATACTGAAGGTAATTTAAAAAATATAAATTCAATGTTAAAAAATGGTGTTGTGATAAAATCTGTCCCAAAAGCAGGTTTGAAATTAGCTGGTATTACTTTTTGTATTACTGGTACTTTTAATTCTTTTTCTAGAGACCAGCTAATCAGTGTAATTAATGGACATAGCGGAAAAGTAACATCTACAATTTCTAAAAAAACGGATTTCTTAATTGTTGGTGGAAAACCAGGAAGCAAATTAAATGAAGCAGAAAGGCTAAATGTTAAAGTCGTTGACGAAAAAGAATTTTCAAACCTACTTAAAAAGTAAAATAGCTGCTAATAAAATTCTATATATAGCAAATCCCCCAAATCCTTTGATTGATGAATATTTAAAAAATATTTTTAATGCTATATAGGAGCTAACAAATGAAAAAATTATTGATGGTAAAATTTCTTTCTTTAATGGTATATGGTCAAGATTACCAAAATCTGTCTTAATTAAAGATAGAGTAAAAGCACCTATTATTACAGGAAAAGATAGTAGAGTTGAAATTATAATGGATGTCTTCCTGTCTATACCAAGAAACCTTGAAGATATTATAGTTGTAGCAGACCTACTAGCCCCTGGAATTAGTGAGAAGCATTGAAAAAAGCCAATGAATAAAATATCAAATAATGTTAAATGTTTCATGCTTTTCGTAGTTTGAGCAAATTTGTCAGCAACAAACAATAAAACTCCAAAGAAAAAGGTGCTAGAAATGACAATATTGTTAATTGTTAAATTTTCGCTAACAAAATCATACAAGAAAAATCCAATCAAAACTGAGGGTATAGTGCCAAAAAGAATAAGAAAAAATAGTTGTTTTAAATGAACCTTCTTGATTTCCATCTTTGTATCGGTAAGCAAGAATGTAGCAACTCCAAAAAGAGAGCCGAGATGCATACTAGTAAAAATTAAAAGGTTTAATTTGCCAGAATTTTGAAATAATTCTCCAAAAATAAGTAAATGCAAAGAAGAGCTTACTGGTATGAACTCGGTTATACCTTGAACAACAGATAGAACAATAATTTCAATCATGAATGAACCTGTTTAAGAATATACCTGTTGCTACACCAACATTTAAAGAATTTGTTTTACCTAATCTTCCAATACTAATTAAGAAATCGCAGTTGGTTCTAATTTTAGAACTTATCCCTTTCTCCTCAGATCCAAAAACAATTGCCAGTTTTTCTCCAATAAATTTATTGAATATATCATCTTTTATATCTTTACCGTCAATATCTGCTCCTAAAATCCAATATTTATTTTTTTTAAGTTCGTTAATTGAATTGGCTAGATTTGGTACTTCGTAAATATTAATTCCAAAAATTGCACCAGCAGAAGCTTTAACTGAACCCGGTGATATTGTAGCAGATCTTTTGTTTGGAATAATAATTGTGTTAATACCAAAAAAAACACTTGTTCTTGTAATTGCTCCAAAATTTTGAGGATCTTTTATATGATCTAGAATCAGAACAATATTACTCATATTTTTAATATCATTTTTAAAATGTTTAAATTCTTTTGGTCTGGGCATATCTATTTCTGCTGCCAATGATTGATGTTTTGTTGTCCCAGTTATTCTTTTCAATTCTGCATCAGAGACGTAAACGGTATTTATATTTACAACCGATTTCATCTCTGAATCTGAAAGCTTATTCTTTGAAATGAATAATGTTGATATTTTATTGGGAAATAAATTTATAAAATCTTTAACTGGGTTTAGACCATATATAATCATTTTGGTTGTTCTTTAATGAACTCTTTATATATTTTTATAATTTTTAAATTGATATATTTGCTGTCGAATAATTCTATTGGATTAAATGAAACTCCCTGTATGTATGTAGCAAAATGAAGATGGTCACCAAATGCATATCCAGTACTGCCAGTATTGCCAATAACTGAATCAGTATCTACTTTCTCGCCAATACCCACAGAAATTGTATTCAAATGTGAATATAGAGTATAAAATCCTAGACCATGATCGATAACAATTGATTTGCCGTATATTCCCAAACCATCATTATCTACATAAGAAACAATTCCTCTATTAGATGGATTGACTTTTGCATTGGCTGTAGAAGCCAAATCAATACCTAAGTGATACTTAGAATCAACGCTACCTTCGATACCATCAATAAAATAATTTCTTTTCTCGCTATATGTAGAGAATACTTTTGAATTTTTCATTTGAACAAATTTCCCATTGAATAATAATTCTTTTCTAATTTTTTCTGTCTTCATAGTCAGTAGCTGATCATTCTTTGCCCGTTCATTGATGTTAAGCTCTCTGAATTCTTTTAAACCAGCACTAGTTTTATTGTCTTTTTTAATCTCATTATATTTCATCAATAAAAATTTACTGTTAATTTTGATATCTGATGTTGGCCAAGCTTTTTTACTAAGAGTATTAATTTTCTTAGAAAGAGAAACCTTATTACCAGACCTATCCTCTGCGACAACAATTATCTTATTGTTTTTGCATGGCAAATTAGAACATGTAAAAAAAACTAAATTTGAAATTTTTTCATCTTTAAGAATAGAAATTGGATAAAACATCTTCCCAACACCTGTATCAACATATGACTTTATAGCATCTACGCTAGTATCGTAAAGTACATAGCCAATGCCTCCTTGATAGATATAGCCATCTGACCTAATATTAGATATTTTTGGTGGATCAAAATCGATTTTAAGTTTAATTTCATCTTTTATAAAAGAAGTAAAAAATGAGTTCTTATAGCTAATAGAATAATGAAGATAAAAATGGTCTATATTCTCACTTCTAATCATTTTAACTACAGGGCTATTTGTCTTAAATTTAATTTCAATGTTAATTTGGTTTCCGCCATCTAAAAACTCTTCTTGCTTGTATATGTCAACAAGATTAGTTCCATCCTTGCTTCCTGAAATATGAATTGAAACAATACTTACATTCTCTGTATTAATTGTAGCCTTAAGTCCAGAGTATGAGATTGTATCTTTTGCAAACAGTTCAAAACTAGGTTTATGAAAAATATAAACAAATCCTACATAAACCAATGCTGATATCAGCGCAATCAATACCAAGAAAATAAGATTGTTCTTGATTTTTCTAAGGAGTCTCTTAAGCATTTTCTAAATTATATTATTAGATACTTTGAAATCAAATAAAAAAAAGGAAGGATGAATATTAAACTATCTACTCTATCCAATATGCCACCATGTCCTGGGAGCAAATTCCCTGTGTCTTTAACTCCTGATTTTCTTTTAATATAAGATTCAAACAAATCACCCACAATACCTAAGAAAGAAACGAAAAGACCTATGAACATTGACTGTAAGGTTGATAAACCAAATTGAAAATAACGAAATAGTACTACGGCAGAAAGAACAGAAACGACTATTCCTGCAAAAGACCCTTCAAAAGTTTTATTGGGGCTTACTTTGGGAAAAGCTTTTCTTATTCCAAAGAATTTTCCAATTAAATACGCTGAGATGTCATTAAGTGCGCTTATGATTAGAACAGATGCCATCAACCAGAGACCATTGTCTAAATCTCGTATTAAGATAGCAAAATTAATTCCAAATCCTGTATATAAAATTACAAAAAGATATGAACTCCAAAACTCTTCGATTTTTATTTTGGTATAAAGAATTCTGATAAGCCAAAGTAGTAGAACGAATAAAGATAGGTAAAGAAACAAATCAAAGCTATGATGAGCGAATAAAGGAAAAAGTATCACAGCAAAAAAAGAAAGAACAACATGAAGTTTTGATTCAACTTTGAGTATTTTTCTGTATTCCCAAAACCCTAGACATGTTATCAGCAACAAGTAGGAAGTAAAAACAAGACCTCCTTTGTAAACCGTATAAATGGTAATAGGTAAAAGAATCAAGCTTGTTAAAATTCGTTTTAAAAGGTTTCCCATCTCTAAAAATATTAATAATATATAATTTTAAGAATATCAATTTCTTATGTTGTTTTATATAACTATATCTAGATTGACTATTAATAAGAAATAAGATTAAATGTATTCTTTTGATGGTTAATTAGATGGTCCCTAAATATGCATTTGTAACTAAAGGTGTTGGAACAAGCAAAGAGAAACTAACTAGTTTCGAGATGGCTCTAAGGAACGCAGACATTGCACAATACAATCTAGTTAAAGTATCCAGCATTATGCCACCTCACACTGAAATAATTACAAAGAAACGAGGTTTGAAAAAACTTTCAGCAGGCCAAATTGTTTATGTGGTTTTGAGCGAAAGCTCAACAAATGAGCCTGAAAGAAGAATTGCTGCATCAATTGGTATAGCTCTTCCTGTTGATAGGTCCAAACATGGATATCTTTCAGAGCATCATAGTTATGGGCAAAGTAAGAAAGCTTCTGGAGAGTATGCTGAAGATCTTGCTGCTTACATGTTGGCAACAACAATCGGTGCACCTTTTGATATTGACAAAAATTATAATGAACAAAAAGATATATGGAAAATAAGTGGTCATACAGTCAAAACACAAGAAATCACAAGTACTGCGGAAGGACCAAAAGATAAATCATGGGTTACAGTAATTTCTGCAGTAGTTTTTATTATTTAGTCTGACCATCGCCTATCACGACAAATTTTTTTGAAGTTAACTCATTTAATCCCATAGGTCCAAAAGCATGGAGCTTTGTTGTGCTTATACCTATCTCAGCACCTAAACCTAGTTCGTTTCCATCATTAAATCTAGTAGATGTATTATGCATTATCGCAGAAGAGCCAACACTATTTATGAAAAATTCAGCTTGTGCTAGATCCTCAGTAATAATTGATTCTGTATGAAGTGAACCATATTGTTCTATATGGCTTATTGCAGAAGAAATATCTGCTACTATTCTTATATTTAATTCTAGCTCTAGATACTCTTTGTGCCAATTATCCTCAACAGCTAAATCATCAGCTCCGTATTGCATAACTTCTTTCGATCCATGAATTGTCACTTCGTTTTCTTTGAGTAGTTTTATAATTTTAGGTAAAAACTTTTTGGCAACACTTTTATGAACAAGTAAAGTTTCCATTGCATTACAAACTCCTGGTCTTTGAACTTTAGAGTTTAATGAAATATTTACAGCCTTGTCTAAATCTGCATATTCGTCTACATATACATGACATACACCTTTATAGTGCTTAATTACTGGTATTCTAGAATTTTCAGAAACAAAACGTATTAGCCCTTCTCCACCTCTTGGAATTATCAAATCAATATCCTCATCCAATGTTAGAACATACTTCATAATCTCCCTGTCAGTATGAGGGATCATGTTCACACAATTAGAATCAAATCCTTGCTTTAAAAGTGCCTTTTGTATTGATTGAACGAGGGACTTGTTAGTTTCAAAACATTCGGAACCTCCTCTTAAAATAGTTGCATTTCCAGATTTCAAACATAAAACTGCAGCATCAGAAGTAACATTAGGTCTAGATTCGTAAATAATACCTATTGTCCCAAGTGGAATTGTCTGCTTGTATACATCAAGTCCATTAGGTCTTTTATGAAGAAACTCTCTCTTACCCACAGGGTCATCCAATTTAATTATCTCTTTTATATTTTTTATAATTTCTTGAAGTCTACTTTTGTCAAGCTTAAGTCTATCTAGGAACGCTGATGAATATTCCTTGTCTTTTGCATTATCAATATCAATTTTATTAGCTTCAAGTATTGCTTGCTCATCTTCTTCTATTTGATTTGATATTTCTTTCAAAAGCATATCTTTATCTTCAGTGGTAGCTTTTGCTAGACTCAGAGAAGCTAATTTGGTAGAACCAATTAGCTTTAGGGCCTCATCTTTATATTGCTGTATAATCGCATCGTTGACCATTTAAGCTATAATAAATGAACCTATTTACAAGGTCAAAGATTGTTAAGTATATTATCAACTATATTATAGAATTTTGGAGTTTACATGGAAAGTACGTTGTCAATAATTAAACCAGACGGAATTAAAAAAAAACTTATAGGTACTATCTTTAAGAGATTCGAAGAAGAAGGCTTTGAAATAGTAAACATTAAGTATACAACTCTTACAAAAATTGAAGCAGCTAGCTTCTATGAAATGCATCAAGGAAAGCCTTTTTTTGAAAACTTAATAAATTTCATGACTTCTGGTCCCTGTTTACCTTTTGTAGTTAGAGGAGACAATGCAGTAATGAGAGTGAGAGAAATAATGGGGGCAACTGATCCTGCCGAGGCTAAAGATGGGACAATAAGAAAAATTTATGCTGACAGCATTGATAGCAACATCATTCATGGTTCAGATTCAAAAGAGTCAGCTGAAAGAGAGATTTTATTCTTTTTTGGATAATTTATTCTAGATTTTATTTCGTCGAAAAAATTATTAGCTAACAAATCACAACACTTGTGCTTATCTAGTTTTGTGAGATCTTCTAAGTTGCCTACCATGATTTCTGGATTTCCGCATGGAGCAATTAAATTAAATTTATCTAAAGAGCAATTCAGATTTATAGATAGTCCATGCATAGAAATTCCTTTTCTTACAGATACTCCTATTGAAGCAATTTTTTTATTTTGAACCCAAACACCAGGGCCGTATATATTTTTTTCACCAATTAGATCAAAAGAATTCAACAATGTTAAGACTGCATCTTGCAAAGCATCAACAAAATCTTTTAATTTTAATCCTAAACTTTTTAAATTTATAATAGGGTAGAAAATCAATTGACCAGGACCATGATAGGTAACGTTACCACCACGAGTCGATCTAAATATTGGCAAATTTCTATTATCCTCAAATTTAGTAAATCTGCCAATAGTGTAGATATCATCATGCTCTAGGAACAAAAAAAAGCCTAGCGCAGCACCATTAGAAACAGAGTCATAGAATTCAAGCTGGGTAGAAATGAACTTTTTGTAATCTTGGTGTTCTTTGAATTTTTTAACATATATATAATTTGACACTATGATATTGTTATTATATCTAAAATGGATGCAAAGAAAAAAATATCAATTGAGAACTTTTTAGCTGATGATTCTCTAACGACTATCCAAATCATTGATTCTACTGGCTATTATGAAAATTTAATAAAAGAAGGAATTGAAAAAGTTTCTATGGAGTTGGGTCAAGATACTAATTTTGATATCTTTGACGTAACAAAACAAAGCAATATAACAGAAGTTTTAGACACCTTTAAAACATACCCGTTTTTAAATAAGTTTAGGTATGTAATAGTAAAGGGTTTGTACAAAGAAAATAAGAAAGAAGTCGAACTTTTGACTGAATATCTTCAAAAACCATCATCCACAACGAAACATTTTTTTATTCTAGACGATGACAAAATTGATCTACCTTGTGATTTTTATATAGAAGATAGTAATACTAAGGAAACTATGGAAGATTTCGTAAGGCAGGAGCTTAAAAACAGAAAAATACAATTAGATTCGTCTCGTATAAAACTATTGGTTGATAAAAACTTAACCAACAAACTTTTAATAACTAAAGAAATAGATAAACTGCAAAGTTTATCCGAATCAAAGAAACTTGATGGTTTCAATTTAGATGATTTAGTTGATGATTCTAAAAGGGAATCCTATGAGCAAACTTATAACTTAATGAATTATATCAACAAAAAAGACTTGAGGTCTTGTATTTTAGAATTAGAAAAAACCAAATTTACTGAAGATATTTTTTTAGAGATATCAAAAATCGCTTGGCGGTTCAGAGTCTATTTGAAAATAAAAATTTTAAAAAGTAAAAGTATTGATGATTCTGAAATAATTAAACTTATTAGTGTATCAAAATATCAATATAAATATCTAAATTTGGAATCTAGCAAAAAAACATTGGATGAAATAATTAAAAGTTTAAAAACTATAAAAGAAGTAGATAGATTATTAAAAAGCACCAACATTAACCATGAGATTTTAAGTTTTTATTTACTGAAAAGACTTTGCGGATAAGAAGTCAAGTTATGACAATTTTGATAATTTAGAAATATTCCTTGAAGCATTTTTTTTATGGATTATCCCTTTTGAAGCAGCTTTTCTAAATAAAGATTCTACTTTTTTAAATAACTCTTCCTTGTTAGATTTATCGTCCGAGAAAGACTTCTTGTAAATTTTAACGTGTGTTTTCAAGCTAGAAAGGACAGACTTGTTTCTTAAACGTCTCTTAGCATCCTGCCTAATTCTTTTTTTAGCTGAGTTACTTTTATTTGCCATAATAAAGCGTTTAGTTTCCTATTTTTATCCATTTTGTCAATCTTTTATTTAAAAAATTTTAAAAATAAAGTAATATAAAAAGGTGAAATTTTTCATAGATAGTGCGAACATAGATGAAATTAAAGAGATTGCTTCTTTAGGTCTGCTAGATGGTGTTACTACTAATCCATCACTAGTTGCGAAAGAAAGTGGCCAAAAGAACTTTAACAAAATAATAAAAACCATCTGTGGTATTGCTAAAGGTCCGGTTAGCGCCGAAGTGCTTTCAACTGATTATGATTCAATGATTAAAGAAGGAAAAATGCTTTCAAAAATTGATAAGAATGTTGTAGTAAAACTTCCTATGACGATAGATGGTATAAAGGCAACGAAATATCTTTCTCAGAAAAAAATCCCTGTCAATGTAACTTTAATTTTTTCTCCTTCACAAGCTTTGATTGCAGCAAAAGCTGGTGCTGCTTATGTTAGTCCTTTTATAGGAAGACTTGATGACATTTCTACAAATGGCATGAATCTGGTTCAGGATATATCGGAAATATTTATGAACTTTGGTTTTCCTACTGAAATCTTGGTAGCAAGTGTCAGAAATCCTATCCATGTTGTTGAAGCAGCCAAAATGGGAGCTGATGTTGCCACATTGCCATATAAAGTTCTAATGCAATTATTTAACCATCCATTAACAGATATTGGATTAGAAAAATTTCTAAAAGATTGGAATAAGAAATAATTTATTTGTTTTTACAGTGAACCAAGTACTCAACATTGCCTTTTGCACCTTTTATAGGTGATTCTATTGTTTGGTCAACAAACCTATAATAATTTTCTAAAAAGGATACAACTTTATCAATTGATTCTTTTCTATATGAAGAATTTTTTACTATACCATTCCTTCCTATCTTGTTTTTAGACAGTTCAAACTGCGGTTTAATCAAACCTATAAACTCATTATTTTTAGTAGAAAAGGCATCAAAGAGACCATCAAATTTTGTTATTGAAACAAAAGATACATCCATAACAATAAGATCCGGGTCATCTCTAATTGTTTTATTATTAATGTGTCTTGCGTTAGTATTTTCAATGTTTACTACTCGTTTATCGTTTCTTAATTTGTAGTCTAGCTGACCATATCCTACATCTATGGAATAAACTTTCCTTGCACCATTTCGTAGCAAACATTCGGTGAATCCACCTGTTGAAGCACCTATATCCATACAGATTTTATTTTCTGTTTTTACATTAAAATGTTCTATGGCAGCGATAAGTTTATGCCCTCCCCTGCTAACATAATTTTCTGACAAGTATTTGATTTCTATGGTTGAATTTGAATCGATTAATTTTGATGGAACTCTTTCTTTGATGCCGTTTACATAAACTTCTCCTGCCATTACATGTACTTGCGCCTTTGACCTAGAGTCAAAATACTTTCTATCAAAAAGGATTAAGTCTAATCTGCGTTTCATAATCTTAATAAATAATTAGTTTACATTTTTTTTATATTGGTTTGACTATTAGTTATAATTTATATTACTCATTTTAAAGAGAGGAGAAATAGATGGATTTTAAAAATTCTGTTGGAATTGTCACTGGAGGAGGAACTGGTATTGGTAAAGGGACTTCAATTGAACTAGCAAAAGCGGGCATGAAGTTAGTAATCGGTAACAGAAATGAAGAAAAAGGAAACGAAGTGGTTGAGATTATAAAAAAGAATGGTGGTGAAGCTTTATTCCTTAAAACCGATGTCTCATCACCTGATGAAGTAGAGAAGCTAGTTGAATTCACATTAAGAGAATATGGTGATTTTCAATACGCTTTTAACAATTCAGGTCTTTTAGGTGAGGTGGAACCAATCGCTACTCAGTCACCTACGAAATCTTCATATATTGTAGACGTTAATATAAAAGGGGTTATCTACTGTATGCATTACCAGATTGCGGCAATGCTAAAGTACGCTAATAAGTCGAAACCATGTAGCATTGTTAATAACAGCTCTATATTATCACATGCATCTTATGCTGGATTAACAGTCTATTCAGCTACTAAGCACGCAGTTACTGGTCTGACTAAAGGTGCAGCTGTAGAATTAGCACAATCTAATATAAGAGTAAATGCAGTTGGTCCAGGGCCAATTAATACACCTATGCTTTCAGATCCAACAGATGGTCATCCTGAAGTTTTTGGTGGAATGGTTCCAATGAACAGAATTGGAACACCAAAAGAGGTGAGTAACGCTGTTATGTGGTTATTTTCTGAAGAATCAGCTTATGTTACGGGTCATACCTTGATGATAGATGGAGGTTTTTGTTCAGGTCCAATTGTATCAGGTGCAGAATAAAGATTTAATTTTCCAAAAACTATCTTCTTCTAAGTTTCGTTCTAAATTTAATCTAAATCAGGAACTTGTATCTTATGTTCAAAAAAAGGGTTTAGTTGAAATTGAAAACCATGCTAGAGAACTTATACAAAAAAGAATTAGTCCAAAAAAAATCTCAAATGATGGTAATCAAACTCCATTCAACAAACACCCTGTTTTTGTTGCGCAACATGCAACTGCCACATGCTGTAGAAAGTGTATTAAAAAATGGCATGGGATTAAAATGAATCAAGAATTAAGCTCAGATGAGCAAGATTATATAGTAAGCCTAATAATGAGATGGATAAGGAAAAATTCAGATTAAATTCATTTTTTATAATGAGCTGCAATCCCCGCAACATGCTGAAAAAAATAATGGTCCTTGTCTTTCAAAATATTCATTAATTTGTCACCTTCTTCTATCATGTTGTTTTGAAAGCAGGCTGCTGCTGTAATTGGATATAACTGCAAATAGTCTGGGTTCGCTCTTAGAGCAACTCCAAAATGTTTAATAGCACCATCTAAATTTCCTTCTGCTTTAAGAGCCAAGCCTATACAATAATTTTTTTGAAAAATATATTCGCCTGATTCGTCAATTTTTTTAAGAATATTTTTAGCTTCTTCAAACAACCCTTCGCTGAGAAATGTAGCAGAAATTTGAATTAGTAGTCCATTATCGGTTGAATTTTTAGCTTTTTGTAACAATTCTTGTTTGTTTTTTGAATCCATAATGTTAAATTACCACATATTAAATAATTAGGAATTTTAAATGTCTAGAAAAATAATAATCCTTTCAGGTGGTTTTGATCCAATTCATTCCGGTCATATTGCAATGTTTGAAGAATCAAGAGATTTAGGAGATATAGTTGTGCTCCTTAATTCAGATGAATGGCTAAAAAGAAAAAAAGGTAATTATTTTATGGATTGGAACAATAGACTCTCTGTTGTAACTAATATAAAAGGTGTAGTTGATGTCTTACCTTTTGATGACACTGATGGTACTGCTGTAAAAGGTATATTAGATGTCGTTAAAAAATATCCTGATTGTGACATTTACTTTGCTAACGGGGGAGATAGGAACAAAGAAACCACTCCTGAAACGAAATTCTGTCAGGAAAACAATATAAACGAAATCTTTAATGTGGGTGGTGGAAAAACAGCATCTTCAAGTGACATACTAACCATATGGAAAGATTCACCTATGGAAAGACCATGGGGAGAATGGCATTGTTATAAAGAATTTGATATAGATAATGCAAAAGCAAAGATTAAATCATTAATAGTTAACCCTGGGAAAAAACTCTCTTATCAGAAACATAGTCTTCGAAACGAACATTGGTTCGTAATTAAGGGTAATGCTACAATAAAATTAAATGGTGAAGAATTTAAAGTTGAAACATTTAATTACTTTGATATTAAAGTTGAAGATTGGCATCAACTGATAAATAATGGTGACGATGATTTGATAGTCGTTGAAGTACAATTTGGTGATGAATGTATTGAAGAAGATATAGAGAGAAAATAAAATTGAAGTCAATCAACATTATAATCCCGTGCTTAAAAGAAGCTGAAAATCTAAAGTTTTTAATCCCTCAAATTACTGATAACTTAAAAAAAGTCATTACTGATTTTGAAATTATTATTGTTGACAACTCTAGCCCATTGGATGAGACACCAGAAGTATGCTCAAACTTTTTAAATGTAAAATATCTAAATACAGAAGGAATAGATAATTATGGGAATGCTGTAAGAACTGGTATTAGTAATGCAACCAAAGAATACATAATGTTTATGGATGCTGATGGCTCACATAATCCAGAAGTTATTCCAAAAATGATTGAAGAGATTGGTGATTACAATATTTGTATTGCATCAAGATATTGCAAAGGAGGATCTACCAAAGACAAAGTTACTTCAATATTTTTATCAAAAGTTCTAAATTTAGTTTATTCTTTTGTGCTTGGCGTTAAATGCTCAGACTGGTCAGGTAGTTTCAAGCTCTATAATGCTGCATTGATTAAAAACTTAAAATTAAATTCTAGCAACTTTGATATTATTCCTGAAATTTTATTTAAAATATCAAAACTTGATCCTTCAAAAAGAATAAATGAAGTACCTTATGTATTTGATACGAGAATACATGGCCAAACCAAAAGAAAGCTCAAAACATATATTGATTTTCTTACTACACTTTTAAAATTAAAGTTCAGCTGATATATGTTAATAAATAAAGAATTGAATAAATTTTATATTAAAATACTATATAAAAGTACTTATAGGAGTTATTAGATGGCAAAAGCATTAATTACTGGAATAACAGGCCAAGATGGAGCTTATTTAGCAAAACATTTATTAGATTTAGGATATCAAGTCTTTGGAGCAGCAAGAAGAAATTCTAATTACAATACCCAGAGGCTACAAATATTAGGAATAGAAAAAGATATTAAAATAAGAGAATTTGAGCTATTAGAAGAGTCAAATATAAGAAAAGTTTTGGAAGATGTACAACCAGACGAAATTTATAATCTTGGTGCACAAAGTTTTGTTGGAGCAAGCTTTGAAACACCAATGTATACAGCAGAAGTTACTGGACTTGGAGTACTAAGAGTATTGGATGCTATTAGAACAATCGCTCCTAATTCTAAGTTTTATCAAGCATCATCTTCGGAAATGTTTGGCAAAGTCTTGGAAACACCTCAAAACGAGGAAACACCTTTTTATCCTAGATCGCCATATGGGGTCGCAAAAGTGTATGCCCATTTTATAACTAAAAATTACAGAGAATCTTATAATATTTTTGGTTCTTGTGGAATTTTATTCAATCACGAATCTCCTTTAAGAGGTAACGAGTTTGTTACTAAAAAGATTGTCAAAGCAATAGCTAGAATAAAAAAAGGAAAACAAGAAGAATTAATTTTAGGAAATCTAGACTCCAAAAGAGATTGGGGTTTTGCTGGCGACTATGTTGAAGCTATGCATTTGATGCTTCAAGCTAAGAATGCCGACGATTACGTTATATCGACCGGTGAGACTCATTCGGTAAGAGAATTCGTTGAACTTTCATTGAATGTAGCCGGTATAGATTTTGAATGGAAAGGTGAAGGTGTAAATACTACTGCAGTATCGAAAGAAACTGGAAAAAATATTGTCATATGCAGTAAAGAATTCTATAGACCTGCTGAAGTTGATTTGTTATTAGGGGATTATTCTAAAGCTAAAAAAGAGCTTGGTTGGAAACCAAAAACTACATTTAATTCACTTGTTCAATTGATGATGGAATACGAGATGAACAACAACGACTAAAAACCCCAAAGTTCATACATTACTACAAACATAAAAGAATATTGATTAGGTGACCCTTGTAATTTTACTAATGGACTATCAGCAGCTTCTCCTAGTAATCTATCATATTTTAAATTGAGCATCATGGATATTTTCTCAGTAACAGGTGATGTTATTGTATTAGCAATTCCCCATGCATAAAAATCTGCGTCTGGTGAATACAAGGAATACTTTTGGTTTTTAGGAGTTGAGAACCATTCGTCCATGAAATCAGAATTTCCGTATTTATAAATTAAAGATGTAGTGTTTACAAAAAGTTGCTGAAAATTAATCCATATTGGAACACTGTAATTAACTGAGAAATTAGTATCAATTGCATCACCGAAGTCTTCAACGCCTGTCATCATACCTAAACCCAATGAAAAGTTCATAGGCAATTCATATTCGAATTCAAATCCAGTTTCAAAATGAGGATCAATTTCTTCTAATAGAGTTAACGAATTATCATCGCCATTTTGGCGTCCAAAATTGTAATTACCTAGTGCAGCAAAAGAAAAATAATCATTTTCAATCAAAGATAGCTTAGCAAAAGGTCCAGTTATTTCAAAAGAATTAAAAACAGTTCTCTTTGTATTTTCGTATCTAAATGCTGCAAATGGAATCCACATAAACCTTCTTGAACTAGAACCCATATATGTTGGATAGTTAATAAATCCACCGCCGACATAAATGTTGGAGTTTGCTTTTGGCTTTTCCCCTTCTACTTCATACGCAGCAGTTTCATAGCAAGGAGAAAGTGTAAGAATTATCACAGTAAATAAAATTAATAAATTTCTCATATGTTTACTCCTATATAGTATATCAAAAATTAAGTTTTTATTAATTTTGATTTATTAAATTAGTCTTAATTCTCAAGCAATTTTGCTTTATAGATTACTTCACCATTGATTGAATACAAATTATGTTTATGATCCATTAGCATCACAAAGACTTCATTTCTGCCATCCACTAGAATGCTCCTGTCAAATAAAAATTCATTTTGATCAACCATAAACTCTTTATTGTTTATTTCTACTAGCAAATGACCGCTGTTCGTCATTTCCATTGAATGCATTTCGACTGCATCTTCTGATTTTAATGGAATTAATTTGAAATTCTTTAATTTAAAAACTATTTTAATTTGATTTCTAGTTACTTTTATAAACTTAAAATTGATTTCTGGGAAAGGTGTGGTTGCTTCTACTAAATCACCATGATGTTCTTCGTGTGAAACAACTTTAGTCACGGGAGTAGTTGTTAAAAATAAAATTATTAAAAATAGGAAAATTTTATTCATAATAGACTCTTTGTGCTTGATTTTATCCTAGCAATATATCTAATGCCATCATAACCACGAGACCAATTAAAAATCCAGCAGTTGCATAATTTTCATGCCCTCTTCTATGAGTCTCTGGAATTATCTCATGACTGATAACAAAAAGCATTGCTCCAGCAGCAAAACCTAGCCCCCAAGGCAACAGATGTTGAAACGTACTCACTAAACTCACACCTAAAAGTCCGAATAGTGGTTCAAATAATCCCGTAATTGTTGCAATTAAAAAAGATTTAAAGCGCGAATAGCCCACAGTAATCAAAGAAAATGCTACTGCCATTCCTTCTGGTATATTTTGAAGACCTATCCCTAAAGCTAAACTTTTACCATTAGCTATGTCTCCGCCTCCAAATCCAACCCCAACAGCAAGGCCTTCCGGCATGTTATGTAAAGTGATTGCAATTATGAATAGCCAAATTTTTGAAAGTTTGGCACGTTCTTGCTCGTTATGTGAAGTACCTAATATAAAATGTTCATGTGGTGCTTTAGCTTGAATAACCCATATTGAAACCGCCCCAATAATAAGACCTCCAAGAACTACAGCCAGAGATATTACGCTGTTTTCGTACATTTCATATCCATAATCTAGTCCTGGGATAATCAATGAAAAGAAACTGGCCGCTAGCATTACACCAGCTGCAAATCCTAGTGACGTGTCTTCAAACTTTTCGCTAATCTTTTTTACAAAAAAAACTGGCAAAGCTCCTACAGAAGTAGCAATTCCAGCAAAAAAGCTAGCTATAAAACCAATTAAAACTATGTCCATTGCGCAACCAAGGACAACTTTATATGAAAAAGGTTAAATCGTCAAAAAATAATAATTCTTAATATGATATTAGCGCAAATCCCTGCTGAAACATCATCAAGAGTTATTCCCAATCCTCCATGTAAACTTTCTGCTTTTTTCACAAAAACAGGTTTCCAAATATCAAATAACCGAAAAAGGACAAATGCGCAAAGTAGGTTTCCTATTGAGTAAGGGATAAAAAGCAATGAAACAAAATATCCAGCAACTTCATCGATAACTACAATATTTGGATCTTTAGATTTGAATAGTTTAATTGAATAGTGTGACGAAATTATTGATATTATGATTAAAAAAATTGTAATAAAAAATATTTGCCAAAGTGTTAAATTGAAGAAATTGGCTAAAAAATAATAAAGAATTAAAGCAGCTAACGTGCCAAAAGTTCCTGGCATTTTTGGCAAATAGCCTGAGTAGAAAAAAGTTGAGATTAGTTTGATTAAACTATTCATGTAAGTGAATTATGTTGAATAACTATAATTAATCAACCTAGCTTGACATGATACTTAAAAACTGTGAATTTTTAAAACTTTTCTATTACATATGGATTTCTTTAATAATTTATTAGACTATATATATAATGTTTAAAAAGAATTTACCTTTATATTTACTCATTTTCTTTTCTACTGTTCTAAGTATTTACTTTAGGTTATTCGATAAGCTTGGAACAGATTTTTATTTGTTTTGGGACTCAATGGTTCTTTATTGTGGCCCCTATTATTTTTCTTTAGATAAGAATCCATATGGTTTAATCAATGAATGTTCTGATAGAGTATCAAATTTTAAATATGTATATTTGCCAATTTATCTTGAATGGTTTCAATTCTTTTTAAATGTAAGCCAAAACTTGTTCTTAAAAATATGGATAGCATTAATTACAGTATCATTGCTGCTAACGACTTTGTTTCTTAATAAAACATTTCAATTCAAAAATTATTTTTTGTCCTTGCTGATTCTGTTGTTTGGATTTAGTGGTATTCCTTTTTACGGATTTCTTTCAGGCAATGTGTCTATAATCTTATACATGCTTTGCGCAGGTGGGATACTGCTTTCAACAAAAGAAAATCCAACGTACGTATTAATAGGATTAGTGTTAATAGGGATACCTAGTATGTTTAAAATTTACATGCTAATTTTCTTTCTTGTCCCATACCTCTACATAGAAAGAAAATATCTTAAATATATAATTTCTTTATGCTCATTTTCTTCTTTATTCTTTTTTTACAATTTTTATGCTTATAAAAAATTATTCCAGGAATTTACAAGCAATCTAAGCATACTGCCGATTGCGGGTGATATGGGCGTAGGATTATTTAAAATCGTCAACTTAATAAATCATTATATTTTAAATATTTCAGATCTCTATAACCCTGGTAGACACAATTGGAATATAGATACTACAAGAACATTTAACATGCTCCCAGATTACTCAGTAGCAATACTTATTATTCTTCTGTTTATTTATCTAGCAACAATAATAAGGGGGTACAACTTTACAAGTTCAAAAAGTGAAAATATTCGAATAAAAGTTTCTTTGGGGATTATAATATCTTATTTGTGCTTACCAAGACTGAAACAATACGACTTTTTTCTTAACACTGTTGCAAGTTTTTATCTAATTAATTCAGATTTTTTTAGAAGTCTTATTATAAAAAAATTAAATGTAAATATTTGTAGAAATATTACGTACTTTCTTAATTTTTCTCTCCTTGCCTTTTACAACATCAAAGGAGATAATTTTTTCATCTATCCATTTACATTGTTATTGCTTATTTTATTTATATTCTTTCATAGAATATCAAGAAAAACAGAAGCTTCTCTTAGTTAGCTAAGTTTAAGTTTTAAGTTTGCAATGATATAAATTAGAGTTTAAATTAGATTAAGGCCTCTTCAATGATGAACGAAATATTCTTATTTTTATCGCAAAATTTTGTATTTCCAAGGAATGTCTTGACGTCTTCATTTATAATATTTCTTCTTAGTTTTTTTTATTTTATATATAAAGATAAAAAAAATATAAATTTATTATTTTCAGTCCCCCTCTTAATCTCTCTATACTCTGGATTATCATATGCTTTTAGATTCACCAACGTTCATCATACTGCTCCTTTATATTGGGATGTTAGAGGATTGTTTTGTGCTAATTTAGCATTGGACGCTGGTACATCGCCATTCAATGGAATGGCTGACTGTATGTTCCCAAATCTTCCAATGCTTGTAGCTTACCAGCCTATTTTTTTAAATTTCTTTTGGAACATTGACTATTCATCATTTAAGATCATTTGGCTTGCTTTAACTATTTTTTTCCTAATTGTGATTTATACAAGTTCAAAAAGGATATTGAACTACAAATCTGGCTTATTGTTTTTCTTGCTTTTCGTATTGGGAGCTTACGAGGGTTCATCGTGGATAACTTTTCAAAGCGGTAATATAGCCACTATAACTTATGGAATTTCTTTTTATTTTTTATATAGATTAGTTAAAGAAGAAAAAAGGCTAGGATTTTTTATTGCTATCGGTATTTTGGCTGCCTTTAAGTATCATTTTATATTATTACTTCTATACCCTGTTTTTATAGATAAAAAGATTGATATAAAGTATCATGCATTAACTTTTGTGGTTTTCTTCGCCACATCGTTATCAAGCTACTTTGTGTATCCACATTTGTATAATGAACTTTTTACAGAAGTTATCGGAAAGCAGTTAGATCAAGGACTTAAGCCCTACCCATCACAATTATTTATCTACGATTATTTCAGAGAACATTTAGGAGCCTTGAAATTCAATACTTTGTTTAAAGGTTTTCTTTTTGTTGCTATGTTTTTATTTTTCTATAATCGAATAAAAAAGAATCCTACTTGTTCTAAGGCTGATTTGTTTATCTTAGCAACATTCATGATTAATATTTGCTTGCCTAGGTTAAAGCTTTATGATCTGCTACTAATAATTCCGTGTACAATTAAAATTCTTGAAGATAGCTGGATTGCTCAGGATAAAACAATAATATCAAAACTTATGGTCTTAATTGTGGCTTGCAGCTTCTTCTTTATTTATCCTCAATGGTGGTGGGACAATTGGTCATATTATTATATAATCTTGCTTTTTCTTTTATATATATATCAGAAAGATTTTTTTCAATTCCTTTCTAAGCAAAAGGCAGAAATCTAATGAAGCTTGATATTGATAATGTTATCAATAAACATTATAAACTTATAATTTTTTTAATTTGCAACTTGCTATTCTTTTCTTCTACTTCATATAAAATATTAAATCCTTCATATATCGATTATTTGTCACCTGGGGATATGGAAACTCACTGGCTTGGTTGGTTGTATTTTAGACATACTCCTTTTTTTCAATTCCCTTTGCTTTCTAATTTTTCTTATGGTCTTGAAAATTGGTCGGCTACTATAATACATACTGATTCTCTTCCTATTATGGCTTTACTATTTAGGCCATTTTCATCTTATTTGCCTCAACTTTTCCAATATTTTGGCTATTGGATTTATTTATGTTTTCTTTTTCAAGGATTTTGTTCCTACTATCTTATTAATCACTTCTTAAAAGATAGAACTAAAAGTCTCATATCGATGTTATTTTTCTTGATTGCTCCAATTTTTTTGTGGAGACTTTGGGGACATTATGCACTTTTAGCACAAGGATTGTTGCTACTTTCTTTTTATTTATATTTTTCAGATTACAAAAAATACAATTATTGGCTAGCTTTGCTCCTAATTTCGTCACTAATTAATGCATATTTCTCTGGAATGATTCTACTACTTTTCTTGTGCAATTTAATTAAAAAAAATACGGATATAAAGCAAGTAGCTAAAAAATTCTTCAAAGTTGTAGGTTTGCTTTTGTTGTTTATGTGGATCTTAGGATTTTTTCAATTAGGCAGCTCTTTTATGGCTGGAGGATATGGCCTTTATAGGATGAATATAAATTCTTTAATCAATCCAGTTGATCCTAACTGGTCAACTATTATTCCATCATTACCAACAGCAGACTATGATCATGATGGTTTTGCGTTCTTAGGAATTGGACCACTTTTGTTGCTAGGATTTTCAATTTATTTTATTTTAAAAAACAAAATAGTTTTTAAGATAACAAGAGAGATTAAAATTGTTTTAGGTTTATGTTTTTTTTGCTACCTTTTTGCGCTTTCAGATAATATAACACTTGGCTCAGAAGTTATTTTTTCATATGAAACACCTACTTTTTTAAAAATATTTACTAAGACTTTTAGGTCAAGTGCAAGATTTATCTGGATTCCATTTTACATGATATTAATTTTTGTAATATGGATGCTACACAATAATGTAACCAGAAAGAATTTTATATTAATATTGCTATGTTTAGCAGCTGTACAGATTTATGATACGAGAAATGCTTTTGAAACGTTTAGAAAAAAACACGACCGTCCTACAGAATTTTGGAGCGGAGTAGTTGTAAACGAAAAAGGGTTAGTGAGATCAAAGCCCCTATTAGAAAATCAACCATGGAAAAGTGATATCTGGAATCAAGTTATATTAAAGTATAAAAAGTTTTATTACGTAATACCCAAAAACCGTCCTGGTGATTATTTTGAGATAGCTTTTTTAGCTGTAAGAAACAATATTCAAATAAACTTTGGATACTTCTCTAGATATAGCAAAACTAATGAAAAAAAAGAAAAATTGAGGTTAACCAAAGAAATAAATAATGGTATCTTTGACAAAGAGGCTGCATACTTTTTTTGGGATGATGAGCTTTATGAAATTGCCAAAAACACTAAAAAAGATGGTGATTTCATTGATGAAGTAGATGGATACAAAATTTTACTTCCTGCATTCAATGATTAAAGAAAAAAAACTTTTTATTTTTTTATTTTTTGTACCCTTAATTTTGTTCCTATCAATATTTGACTACAAAATACTGGATCCTAATTATTTAGATTGGTTCAAAGAAGATACTTTTCAACATTGGCTTGGTTGGAGCTTTTTTAGAGAAACAAGTGTTTTTCAATTTCCCATTTTAAATAATTATGCTTTTGGAATGAACTCCTCGGGATCATTAATCTTTTCGGATTCAATACCATTCCTTGCTTTATTGTTTAGACCATTTTCAGAATTTTTTGATTTTCATTTTCAATATTTTGGGTGGTGGATTCTTCTTTGTGTGTTTTTACAATTCATTATTTCATACAAAATTATAAACTTAGTAAGTACAAGCAAAATTTATAATCTTATAGCTGCATGTTTTTTTATTCTTTCACCAGTTTTTCTATTTAGATACAATATGGGACATGAATCTTTAATGGCTCAATGGATAGTGTTAATTGCATTATATCTTTTCTTACAAAAGCCAAGGTCTCCAAACAAGTATTGGCTTTTATTAATATTGTTCTCTTTGTTAGTTCATGGCTATTTTTTTGCTATGTTGTCGATAATTTATTTTGTTGAAATGCTTAGGAATTATTTTTTAGACAAGGCAAGATTAAAAAATATTCTATATAGTTTTGTTACATTACTTACTTCATCTTTTTTCCTAATGTATTTAATAGGCTATTTTACAATAGATGATGTATTTCATGGAGGATATGGCGGATACAGATTAAATCTTTTATCAATATTCAATCCTTACGGTAGTCCTTTTGGTATAGAATCCCTAATCCCACAATTTTATTTTTTTGAAAAAACAAAAAATATTGGTGATTTTGAGGGTTTTAACTATTTAGGGGCTGGGATGATATTCATGCTAATAGTTCTGCTTTTTAATAAAATTATAAATTTTAATACAAATTCCATAGTAAAAAGTTTAAAAAACAATTACTTTACAATTCTTATTATTTTTATAATTACTATATATTCACTTTCCAATAAAATTGCACTAGGTCCTTATGAGATATTTCAATACAATCTTCCTGAAATCTTTAAAGTTTTTACTAGTCCTTTCCGTGCTTCTGGAAGAATGTTCTGGCCTGCTTATTATTTAATTTATATCTTAATACTTTTTAATATTTTTAAGAGTTTTCATGTCAAATATGCCATTTCGATTATTTTATTTTCATTGCTATTAACAACATATGATATTAAAGATCACATAACATTAACTAGAGCTTCAAAGGGAATAGAAATAAGCAAGATTGAGGAAAAAAATTTCAACAGTAATGAATGGAAAATATTTGCTTCCAAATATAAACATATTAATTATGTTTTCCCCGTGCATGTTCCTCATAACTGGCAACAACTTTCATACTTTGCTGCCAAGAATAAATTAAATATCAATGCTGGCTATTGGGCTCGTCACAATGAAATAGCAGAAAGAAAGTACACAGAAGAGACAAAAATAAGAATAGAATCTAACGTTTATGATAAAAATACTTTGTATTTTTTTAATGATATAGATTATTGGATATTAGCAAAAGAAAAAAATGAATTAGGAAAAAATCTGGTAAAAGAATTTATAATTCAAAAATGCATTTTTGGTCAGAATGAATGCAATTTTAGAATATTAGCACCAAATTATTTAGAGAAACATGAAGATGCAATTACAAAATAATAAAACAATAGAGCTTTTTGGAATAGCCTTTCTTTCTTCGGTTGTTTTTTTCTTAACAACAGGTGGAGGAATAATAAATTTCAATAATGTTGATTGGCTTTTTGGTCCTACTGGGATAGTAACAGACTCTGAACAACATTATATTGCATGGCTTTTTTTTAAGAATTCTGAGTTACTTCAATTTCCATTATTTAAAAATTATGCCTATGGAATGGAAATTAGTTCTAGTCTAATTCATTCTGACTCAGTTCCAATTATGGGCATTATTTTTAAAATATTTAAATCTTCGTTGCCATTTCATTTCCAATATTTCGGTCTCTGGATATATATATGTTTCGTCCTGCAAGGGATATTTTCTTATTTATTAGTAAGAAGATTTACATCCTCTTTCGTAATTTCAGCAATTTGCGTTGGATTCTTTTTAATATCCCCTATTTTCACTTATAGACTATTCTGGTCTCACGAAGCTCTTTTTGGGCAATGGATTCTTTTATTTGGCATTTATTTATACTTACAAAATTTTAATTTAAAAAAATGGCTGTTCCTAGCTTTTTTATCTTTATTGATTCATCCCTACTTTTTTGCTATGTCGACTGGTTTATTTTTAGCTTCCCTTATTAAAGAGTATAAATTAAAAAGAAAGAGTTCTTATCATTTACTCAAAGACTTTTTTTTGTTTTTATTTTTTGCTCTGTCTCTACAAGTACTATTTGGTTATTATGCAATTGGATTAAATTTCATGACTAGTGGTTACGACTTCTTTAAAGCAAACGCAAATGCTCTAATCGATCCTAGTCCTGGCTGGGGAATTAATGCTTCAAGAATATTCCCTGATCTTTACACTCCTTCGCCGGATCAGAGTGGAGACTATGAAGGCTTTGCATTTTTGGGCATTGGCCCTATCCTGATACTGATTTATTTATCTTTTTGTTATTGCACCAACAAGCTGAAAACTAAAATCAATTTAGATGTAAAAATTCTTATTTATTTAGCTTTACTCTTTTTGATATATTCATTATCAAACAAGATATCATTTGGCGAATACAGATTATTGTCTTTTGGTATACCGCCAATAATCGATCTTATTACAGAAACTTTTAGAGTTTCAGGTAGGTTTATATGGCCAGTTGTATATTTAATTTATTTAGGAATTTTAATCCTTCTTATTAAAAATACTAAACCACGTAATACTATCTATATTTTAGGTTTATGTTTAGTCTTACAAATCTGGGACATGTATCCTTATCATAATTATCTGAATAAAAAATTGGACAAACCTTCTATTTGGTACGGTGATTCTGCAAGTAAATCTAAATATATTTTAAATGATAAGAAATGGAACGAAGTCGGTAAAAAATATAAAAAACTTTACTATGTTTATCCTTACTATGCACCAGAAAATTTTGTAAAACTTTCAATTTTTGCTGCAAAATATAAAATTAAAGTTAATTTCGGTTACTTTTCTAGAATAGACAAAAATAAAGCAGCAGAAATCAATAATAAGCTAGAAGAAGATATTATTAACAACAGATTAGAGTCTGATGCGCTTTACTATGTACATGATGAAAAAATCTTAAAGCTCGTAAAAGAAAATTCTGAAATTTACAATTTAATAACAATAGAAGAAAAATTCTATTTTATTGCACCGGTTGAATAATATGATGTTTATTTTCTCGTTATCTTATACCTAATATTGTACAATGGCTTTTTTTCTACATTCTGTAAAACACGAACTTGATACTCTCCAACTAATGAAATTCCAAGAATTATAATTCCTGAGAAAAAAAGGATTGAAACGAAAATAGCCGTTGTTCCAGGGACTATGTAGTTTTCAGTGAATAATTTAATATAAAGGGTGTAAAGTCCAAAGATAAAGCTTGAAATAGACAAAATAACACCTGTAAAGGCATAGAACCTTAATAAGATGGAAGTGTTATTTATGAACAAGGAACTTGCTAATCTAATTAACATTGACAAAGTCCATTGAGATGTCCCTTCACTTCTTGTGCCTTGGACAACCTCTGCCGATCCAATCTTTTTTGTAGAAACAACAGACATAATACTAATATTTGGATACAACGTATTGAAATTTAAAACTATTTCTCCTAATTCTTTTGTCATTAACCAAAAAGCACTTCTTTTAGTACCCTTAGGGTACTTTAAAGCCAGTCTCTCTATGTATGAATAAATCGCACTAAACATTCTTTTAATCAAACCGTGGGTCTTTGTCTTGAATAGTCCAAATACAATATCGTTATCTTTTAAATTATTTATAAGGTTAGGAATATCTTCAGGTCTATGCTCAAGATCTCCATCTAAAGTTATTAAGTATTTGCCAGTAGCATTTTTGATTCCACATAAAATTGCACTTTGTTGCCCCGAATTAGTAAACAATGAGATAATAGTAATTTTTTCAGGGTAGATTATTTGGAGTTGTTTCATCTTTTCAAGAGTTTCTGTTTTTTCTGAACCATCATCAACAAAAATAATTTCATAAGTTTCATTGATTGATGAAAAAGTCTGGTCTATTCTTTTTACCAGTTCTGGCAAGGAAGTTACTAAGTTATAAACAGGAATTATTAAGGAATAATTTGGCTCCATATAAGTATATTATCATACAATATTTATTAATTAATTGTGTTAAAATCATGTCTTATGGACAGCCCAATTTTGATTTATGGTGGTGGATCTTTATGTAGATTAGTAGAGTCGATGATTGCTGACTCTGGCAATGAAGATATTTATATATATGACTCAAACATAGATTCTTATCCACATAAAACCAATGGTACCTTCAGTAATCAAACATCAGACTTAAAAGATTTTATTAGCAAATCTAAATCATTTGTTGTGGCAATTGGAAACGAATATGGTTTTGCACGTTATCAAATTGCAAAAATGCTTGAAAATAATTATGGCCTTAAGCCAATTAACTTAATTTCAGAAAATGCGTTTATTGATGAAAATATACAAATTGGCGTTGGTAACATTTTTATGCCTGGAGCAACCATAAACAGATTTGTCCAGATAGGTGATTATAATATTTTTGGTCTAGGATCAAAGGTTGAACATGAAACAAGTATTAAAAATGGAGTACATGTAATGGGTGCGGCTCTTTTAAATGGTAGAGTCAAAATTATGGACTATGCAACAATTGGATCAGGCTCTATCGTTTTTCCTGATATAACAATTAGTGAAAATGTATTTGTTGGAGCTTGCTCGATGGTGAACGAAGATATTGCAGAGAATAGCGTGGTTGTTGGAACTCCTTCAAAGTTTTTAAAGAAAAATGAACGAATTGTTGATTTAAGTCCATTCGAAGAAATATAGAAAAGGATTAAAATAATTGGAGATTGTAAATAAATTAATAAATTTAAAAGTTAAGATAGCATCATTTTTCTTTGGTTTATCTGAATATAGTTTTATTAGAGATGGTATAAGATTTTTTAGTTTTACCAATCAACCAAGAACTAATTTAATATTGTTTCTAATTTTGAATTTAGTTGTTTTCTTTTTCCTTTTTCAGGATGCAATTAATTTAACAAATTTTTTCTTTACTCACACTTTAAGTTGGGATTCCTATGTTTATTATTGTGGATCAAATATGCTGATGATGGGAGAAGATCCATATGATTATGTCCTTCTAAGAGAATGCTTACCGGGAAGTTGGAATTTCTATTATAATATGCCTCCCACTCTTCTTTATATATATTATTTCCCAGCCAAATTAAATATCGATACATTTATTTTATTTATAACAATGATAAATACGTTTCTCATTGTTATCACATTAAGAAGATTTTTTAAATCTTTTTCGTTTAAAAATAACTTTCAGAAATTTATTTTTGTAATACTTGCTTTAACGGTCTGGGATGGTTCCGCATCAATAGCTTTCTATACTGGCAACATGGGTTTTACCGTATCTCTTCTATATCTTTATTTGTTACTAGATTTACGTGAAGGTAATCAAACTAAGTTTTTAACATTTATTTTTATTGCAACTTTGATAAAGCCAATCTACATTATTTTTTTAGGTTCAATCTTTTTTTACAATAAATCTCTTTTGAAATCAGTTAAAAATTCATTAATTGTTATTTTTTTTATATCTCTTGCTTATGCCGCTCAATTTGTACTTGATCAAAAAAATTCTATAGGTTTCTTAGAAAATTTGCAAAATTTAGCAAATTCGTCTGATATGGGTTTTGGTTTTTTAAAGACTTTAGCTTCAGTTAAATCAGTAGAGTACTTGAGTCTATCTAAAACAATGTACCTAGAAATCTCCTTAATTTTATCTATTATAACTTTTTTTGTTTGTTTGTACTTCTATAAGCGTAATGAAGAAAAAATAAAACCATTGAGAAGCTTGCTAGTTCCAATAATAATTTTAATTTGTTTCCCTAGAATAAAAGTTTATGATGCTGTTTTTGCTTTAAGCAGTATTTGCTATCTGCCTATATTAATGGATATTAAGCTACAAGAAAAGAAAATATTAAATCCTCAAATTGTATTGTGTGTGAAGATATTAATGTTTTTTGCAATAATATATAACGTATTTATTTACAGCCAGTGGGAAGCTGTACATTTCTTCTTTTTGCCTATTTTATCTATACTGGTCATATTTCATTTATCTAATCAAATAGATTATAAATTACATCCCTGATTTATAGCTAACTACACATTGACCACTTTTATTCTTATCAGCAAAACGGATTTCATATTTACCTGATCCAAAATCTAATTTCACGTTGTTGTTTTTAAATCTTTTATTTGCTGGAACCACATAATGTAAATTTGCCATTAGGTCTTTACATGTTCCATCAAAAAACATTTTACCCTTCTTTAGGACATATATAGTTCCATCTTTATGAAAATTGGCAACTAGATCCTTATCGTTATATTTACAATTTTTAGGATCTGACAATCGGAGCTTAGATGAATAAAAAGACCTCATTGCAGAACAAAAAAGGCTGTATCTTGTTCTTTTTCTATCTTTAAAATTCAAAAAAGGGTTGGACGAAAAATCTAATTTAAATTCACTAAAGACTTGTTTAATACTTTGTTGTTCATAGTCATAATCAAAATCAACTAGTCTGCTATTGTAAACCTTAGTGATTTTTGATTTGGAAGTTGGATAGCCCAGTGTCGAGATTCTTATAGTTTCACAGTCGCCCATTTTTGCAAAACCAGATGTCCTGCTGGGATATACATCATTTTCAATGATCGTATATTTACGCCAATCATACCAAGATGCATCATATCGAGTACCAACGTCTTTACAGTAAACGTAAAAATGTCTACTTTGTGCAAATTTTGAATTTATAAAAGGGTAATCAAAAACTAATGGCAAAACGAAATTGAATAGCGATTTAAAATTTCTTTCTTGTAATTTTAAGCCTAAAGCTCGCAACTTGTAAAAATGAAATTCTGAAGGTGTTTTATTAATTTCGGATTTATTTATTATAAATGCTGGCTTAAAATAATTGCTTATAGATTTTAAGTTAGACTTATTAATTGTAAATAAAGATGGGATAGTATAGACGTATAGCTTCTTAGGTGTAGCTTTGATAGCAACTGTGTAATTATTTATTATTGATTCATCTAGCTGTTCTTTTAAGGGTAGCGAGACCTGTTTTATATCTCGTATAATTGGTTTTGTCGATTTGATAATTTCATCAACATAATGATTGTCTATTTGAGTAAATTCATCTTGATTTATAAGTACTACGTCAATTTGTACGGGAATCTTGACTATTCTGTCTACAAAAATAAAAATAAAGGCTATAAAAATCGCTATCGAAACATTAACAAGTAGTTCTGTATCAAACTTCATCATTTGTAATCTAAATTAAATGACCCAGAATAGCAAATTCAATAGTATTTTAGAATTGAAAAATCTTTAATTCAAAATATCATATAGTTAATGGATAAAGTAACTGTCATATCACCTTTGTATAAATCTGAAAAATACGTCACGGAACTGTATCAAAGACTATCACAAACATTAAACGATTTAGATTTAGAGTATGAAATAATTTTTGTTGATGATTGCTATGGCGATAGATCATTGGAAATTGCAAGAAACATTTTAAAAAACGATAAAAAGATTAAAATAATAAAACTATCAAGAAATTTTGGTCAACATGCGGCTATTAATGCTGGAATAAATAATGCTGATGGCGATTGGCTTGTTGTTATAGACTCTGATTTACAAGACTCTCCGGAGGAAATAAAGAATTTATATAAAAAAGCAAAAGAGGGATACGACATAGTTTTAGCTAAAAGATTGAACAGAAAAGATTCTTTCATAAAAAAATCAACATCTTTTGTTTTCTCAAAAATTGCTTCGTATATGTCTGGCTTTGAGATTGACTATAGAACATCTAATTATGGCATTTATAGTAAAAGAGTTATTGAAAATTATAAATCTCTACCTGAATCTAAATTGTTTTTTCCATTCATAGTCCAATGGCTAGGCTTTCCTAAATCTGCTATTGAAGTTGAACATTCTGAAAGACTACATGATAAGTCTTCATATAGGATCTCAAAGCTTTTAAACCTTGCGTTTGATTCAATTCTGTACTCATCCACCAAGCCTCTTTTGACAACAATAAAAATTGGCCTATTTATCTCTGCATTAAGTTTTATCTATTCTGGGTACATAATATTCAAGAAATTTGCTTACGGTATCCCAGTCTTGGGGTGGGCAAGTACAACTGCATCAATATGGTTTTTATCTGGATTAGTTATAACTGTAATTGGCGTTGTTGGAGCTTATGTTGGAAAGGTCTTTGAAGAAACAAAGAAAAGACCTATGTATATAATAGAAGATATATATAAAGATTAAGGGCTCACAATAGTAAATCTATATTTTTTGTTGATACAATATGCTTATATGGAATTCTAAGTAATGAATCTGTTATTTGAAAATTAAAACCTTTTAATATTTTCTTGTGTTTACTCTCATCTCTAACATACTGTCCGCCATCATTTTTCATTAAAAAATAGGAAAAGAAATCTTGGTTTTTAGTTATTACCGGATCCTTACAGAAAACAGAATGAGTGCCAATCAGTGCAATCTTAGATAAAAGATTAATCACTTGCTCATCATCTAAATGATGAATAACTCCATCTAAGATTATAAGTGTTTTTCTTTCCTCAAAAATTAATGAATCAAGACTAGTGCATTCGAATCGAAAATGAGGGTATCTAATCTTAGCTTTTTCAATATGATTACTATTCATATCAACGCCAACGTAGTTAATACCTTTGTTTAAATATTCGGCAAGGGGAGCATCTCCGCATCCAAGATCATAAACAATATATTCATCGAATTCATTTTGAATAATCTCTGAAAGTTTTCTGTAAATATTGTAATAAGATTGAGGTATTAATAGATTTTGAAAAAATCTATAAAAAAAAGTATTACCCAGAATTAATTGTTTAATTTTTTCTATCATTATTAAAAAAAGACTTGATATTGTTCACAACGTATTTCACTTGTGATATTTTCATACCATGGAAAATTGGCAATCTTAATGAGCATGTGCTTATCTTATGGGCGTTTTCAATTTTTACATAAAATTTTCCAAACTTCTTTCCTGCTTTACTGTTGTGCAGTGGAACATAATGTGTTGCTGTCGAAACACCCTTATTGTTTAAATATTGTTTCAAATTGTCCCTTTGGGCCTTATTTTTAAGCATAATATAGTAAATGTGTGCATTGTGTTTCTGATTTTTATTAATCACTGGTCTTTTTAAAAATTTCATTTCTTCCAAATCTTTCATTGATTCATGATAAAGTTTCCATATTCGCAATCTGGGATTGTGTATATCCGCTATGTTCTTTAATTGATAAAATAAAAAAGCAGCTTGAAATTCGCTAGCTAAATAGGAGCTGCCTTTGTCTATCCAAGAATATTTATCAACTTCTCCTCTTATGAATTGTCTTCTATTAGTACCTTTATCTTTAACCACGTAAGCTCTATCCAAAAACTCCTTGTTGTTTATGCAGAGCATTCCTCCTTCACCACATGTAATATTCTTTGTTTCATGAAAACTAAAAACACTCATATCCCCAAAACTTCCAAGGGGTTTTTCTCTGTAATAAGAGTCTATACCTTGAGCAGAATCTTCGATAACAATAATATTGTTTTTCTTAGCAATTTTTTTTATTTTATTCATTTCGCAACCTTTACCAGCATAATGCATTGGCATAATCACTTTCGTTTTTCGTGTAATCGATTTTTCAATATCGTTGGCATGAAGGTTGAAATCGTTTGTGGAGCTATCAACAAAAACCGGAACTCCTCCGTGCATAAGCACAGCGGTAGCGCAAGAAGAGAAAGTATACGATGGTAAAACGACTTCATCATTAGGTTTTATATTTGCTAACATTAGTGCCATCTCAAGGGCAGAAGTACATGATGGTAGAAGGAAAGAGTCGAGACATTTTATTTTTTTATTAAACCAATCAGAGCATTTTTTATTAAAAGTTCCTGAGCCGGAATAGCACCCTGAATTAATCGCTTCTCGTATGTACTTATTCTCTCCACCTAAATAAGTAGGTCTGTTGAATGGTATCATTTTCATATTAGACTATAACAACTATCATAAACTATAGAGATTTCTTTTATCAAGCTTATTTTTAAATGTATAATCTATTTCTAGAGAAAATATGAGAATTATAATCACAGGTGGATTAGGATTTATAGGATGCCATTACATCCATTTCCTATTATCCAATAAAAACAATAAAAATTTGTCTATTTTGAATATTGACAAAATTACTTACGCTGCCAACAAGTCATTAATTGATGAGTTTGATAGATTTGATAATTATGAACTAAAGAAAGTTGATATAGCAGAAAGAGAGACGATTGATCAAATTTTAGAAACATTTCAACCAGATGCTATAGTGCATTTTGCTGCTGAATCACATGTAGATAATTCCATAAAAAGCTCTGATGAATTTGTTAGGACAAATATTTTTGGTACTTATGTTCTTCTGGAATCTACTAGAAAATACCTCCATACAAGTAATACGGAGAGTACTTTTAGATTTTTGCATGTATCTACAGATGAAGTCTATGGGAGTTTGGATGTAAATGATGAGTCATCTTCAGAAGACTCCTCCTACAGGCCAAATTCCCCTTACTCAGCATCAAAAGCATCTTCAAATCATTTAGTTAGAGCCTGGCATAAAACATATGGCCTTCCTTGCATTACGACTAATTCATCAAACAACTATGGCCCTTATCAGAACAAAGAAAAATTTATACAAACTATAATTAGCAGCTATTTGTCTAACAAAAAAATACCCTTATATGGTAATGGAAAAAATATACGTGATTGGATTTTTGTAAAAGATAACGTTGAAGCAATTAATAATATCTTAATGAAAGGTGAAGTTGGTCAAGTATATAATATCGGGGGAGATAACGAGCTAAGCAATATTGATTTAATAGATTTTATATGTGAGACAATTAGAGAAATCTATCCGGAGAAGGAGCTTGGGAAAGATGATTATTATGAATTTGTTGAAGATAGACCAGGCCATGACTATAGATATTCGCTAAATTCTGAAAAATTAAAAAAAGAGATTAAATGGAGCAAAAAAAATAACTTTAAAGACTCCATCATTGAAACAATAAAATGGTATTCTGAGTATAAGAAATGAAAGGGATAATTATGGCCGCTGGCCAAGGCACAAGATTAAAACCAATCACAGATGTAATTAATAAACATCTCTTGCCTATTTATGACAAGCCTATGATTTTCTATCCATTGTCTGTATTAATGCTATGTAAAATAAAAGAAATAAATATTGTAGTTAATCCAGATCAAAAAAATAATTTTCATAAGCTTTTAGGAGATGGCTCGCAATATGGAATAAAAATTACCTATTCCATTCAAGACCAGCCTAATGGAATTGGTGAGGCTTTCTCGTTAAGTGAAGAATTTATTGGTGATGACTCATGTGCATTGATACTAGGTGATAATATTTTTTATAGAGACTCTATGCAATCTTTCTTAAGTAAAGCCATAGAAAATTTGAATGGTGCAACTATTTTTGCTTACCACGTAAGTGACCCAGAAAGATTTGGTGTAGTAAGTTTCAATAGCGAAGATAAGCCAGTATCGATAGAAGAAAAACCAAAAAAACCATTATCTTCCTATGCTATACCTGGACTGTATTTTTATGACAATTCAATTAAAAAGATATACAAGAAAGTTAAACCTTCTTCACGAGGTGAAATTGAAATAACAGATATAAACAGAGAATATCTAAATATGAACAAATTAAATGTTGTAAAGCTTGGTAGAGGTGTGACATGGCTAGATGTTGGTCTTCCTGATAGCATAATAGAAGCTTCTTCATTTATTAGAACAATAGAAAAGAGACAGGGTTTAAAAATAGCGAATTTAGAAGAAATTGCTTCTTCGCTTGGTTATATATAAATTATTTCTTATGAAATATTGAAACTTTCATATAAGGGAAAGGGACGCCTAGTACATTAAAGATAAAACTATCTACTTTAAGATTGTAGAATATCTTACAAATTGATCCAATCATTCCATGTCTTTGTAAAAAATACTTATCCTCAGTGAGTCTTTTTAATAGCCTTTGAGGTATTTGATTGTCAAAGTTGAAATCAAAATCTTCTTGAATATATTTTTTTACATCTCTTGCTTTTATAAAATTTAATGTTTCCCAGTTTCCTGGCAAGTTCAAATCAACCTCGTATTTTCTTATTTTCTTTTCAAATATTTTGTAAGTTATATCTTTGTTGATCACAACAGGAATAATAGTATGATTTTCGTAGGGTATATCATAGATTGGGCACATAATCACATTCGTACCACCATCTTTTAACAATGTCATCGTTTTGTCTATATAGCCTTTCCAGTCATCAACGTGCTCACATACATTTACTGAAAATATCAAATCAAATTTTGTATCATAATTAAAATCTTTTATCCACTCATTATGTACTTCGAGGTTTGTTAAAGAATTGTAAATCTTTTCAAATTTATTGAAAGCTGACTGAAATGGTTCGACGCCAACAAACTTTTTATCTGGAAATGAGTTGCTTAGCTCATTCATCAACAAACCGGGTCCTGATCCAACCTCAAGTATGTCTTTTACCTCAGGTCTATCAATAAACTCGTATATCTCACTAAAGCCAAAGAGCGCCTCTCTCAACAAATAAACATCAGCTATGCCACCTGTAAAAAGATGTGAGTATTTATTTTGTAATTTTTCGAAATCTAAATTCATTTATCTCTCATATTACTTTTAAAGAATTAATATTTCAATATTTGATTAACAATATTTTTATAATTTGTTTCACGTAAGTTAGTTATTTTCATAACTCTCCCACCTGAACCTCTGGCTGCTTTAAGTCCTTCTTTTGAATCTTCAAGAATTAGAGCTTCTTTGCTTCTAATCTTAAATCTTTTTATTGCTTCTATATATATCATTGGATTAGGCTTTGGGGCACAATCTTCAGCACATAAATAAAATTCTATTTCCTTAGTTAATCCTAATTTTCCTAGTACCTTTTCTACTGTTGCTCTCACACTATTTGAACAACAAGCTAGCTTGTATCCATCTTTTTTGAGTTTTCTGAACAAATTTATTAATTTTTGACTTCTTTTTAGTCGTGAATTGATAATTCTTTTTGTATATTGTTGTTTTCTTTGATTTACAACTTTTGCTTGATCCATACTAAAATCATGAGTTTTTGTAATAATTCTTAACTTCGATATCGTTGGCAAACTACCCAGCTTTTCAATATAGAAATTTTTTGAAATAGAAATATCGAAATCTGATAAAGCTAAAATAAACGCTTCCTGATGCCATTTGTCTCCTGGTATTAAAACACCATCTATATCAAATATTATTGCTTTAATTGAACTCATGAGATTTTGTCTATATAGCCTCAGACATTTTGTATGACATAGATTTTAATACAAATAGTGATACTAATGCTTCTATATTTTTACCAAATTGGTAATTCTGGGACAGGATCTCATCATAATTAGGTACAGTCTCAATTAATATTCTTTGTGCATCATCAGAAGATATAGTAATTTCCTCCAAATTAATTAGAAGTTTAGATAAATCTTCACTGTAATCCCATTCTGTACTTGGAACTATTTCTTTAATCTTTTCTAATAAATCTTCAACATCCAGTGAAGAATCTATTTCTACTTTTAGCGAGTCAATGGATTGAGTATTTGTACCATCATATGAAAAAACAATATCTGCATAATTTTTTTGTATAGAAATAAAATTTTTATAGTCCTCTGCCCTCTCCTCAATTTTTTTCTCTACAGAATCCGGTTTATAGTTTCTTTCTTTAGAGTCTCTATCAATCTTCCATTGATATTTCAAATGATCAGGAGTATCTAAAAATATAGTAAGATCCGACATGTTTCTAGTTTTAGGCAAGTAAAAAGAATGTAAGCCTGATATGAAAATAAAATCTTTGGGATTAATAGTTTTATTTGAGGTGAATTTACCAGTATCATGATCATACTCTCTTCTTTCTATAGGTTCTCCAAGTTTTAATTTTTTTAATGTTTCATTTTGAGCATATAAATAATTTGCCTTTGGATTTAAATGTGTAATGTTTTCCCAATTCGAATCATTTCTTTCCCATTTATGTTCAGCATCACCTTCTAGGTAAACTCCTGAAGATTGAATAATATTTTTAAAAACATTCATAAAGTATGTCTTACCTGATCCGCTATCACCTGAAATACAAATTAAAAAGTTTTGAGTCTTGTTATAAATCTTGTTACTTTTAACACCTTCTGAATATATGACATACATCATTGACAACAAGGCTACTTCTAAAAAAGTGAAAATTATATCATTTAAAACTGGAACATTGATTTTAGTATTTAGGGGATTGTTTAAGAAAATAATGTCTACTATCTGATTATTGGAATGGAAGAAGATAAAATAAATTAAATACAATGAATTAAGTAAATAGAAAATGAGTGTGTATGCAGATTTTCTGGTAAAACTAATTGATGAATATTTAATTGCTATAACAGAAACAAAAGGCACTATCCACACATACCATCCAGGTCGTGGAGAGATTGTAAAAATGAGCAAAGCAAATGCAAGAGCTAGGTAGCTATCTAGAAGGTCAGAATTTATTTTCTGATAATAAGCAAATCTTACATATATTATCGAGAGTAAAAATAAAGTTATAAAGATGTTAAGCCCTTCTCCAAATGCTAAAGAAAGTGAGAAAAATAATGATTGTGGTTGGTTAAATAGCACCAAAGACTGGAAACCATCAGAGTATATAAATGGGATGTTCATTATAAAATATATAAAAACGAATATAAATAAGTACGTAAGAGTTTCCTGAATTTTGTAATTCTTAAGGATATAAATAAAAATAAGTGGTAAAACGACTAAGACATTTAGCTTGGTTGCACAAGCTAAGCCTATGAGAAGCGAGGAATATGTCAGTTCATGTTTCTTAATAAAGTAAATAGATCCAAAAAGAAGCATGATTGGAAATAGATCCAGTTGAGAATGAATGTAGCAAGCATAAAGAATTATAGGAGAGCAGAAATATAAAATAATTATTTCTTTTCTTCTGTTGGGCAACAACTTATTTAAAAAATATAAAATTAATAAATCACTGACAAGTGTGGGAATTTTAAAAAATAGGTTTGATAAATAGTAGTTATCTATATTCATCAAATATGCAGGTAGATAAAAAATGCTGTATATATACAACATTAATGAATGATAAGGAAATTCAATATTAAGAGAGTTGTCTAAAACATAAGTCCAAGGATTACTTAGTGTTTTAAGAAAAATCTCTATAAACGGAAGAAAAAAGGCCTCTTTATATTCCGAAGAAAATAAAGCTAGCAAGAGAACCTTTATAAATACAATAGATAAAAGCAGTGGTCTCATAATTTTAGATTTATTCTACTCATAAATACTGGATTGATAAAGTTTTTTTATACTTAAATTGGAAAAGTGAATATTATTTGATATCATCAGTCCTAATATGAATAAAAAGAAAAACTTAATTAGAGATTTGTCATACATATCGAAGCTTTATGGCTCTATGCCTGAGATTGTTCAGTCTGGGGGAGGAAATGTATCTGCAAAATCAAAAGATGTTATGTTGATTAAATCTTCTGGTATTGGACTTTCTGATGTTTCAAGTAGCCGAGAATTAGCAAAAATTAATTTAAAAGGCTTTTCAAAACTCTTCAATACTAAAATGCCAAGTAGTATTTTTAAAAATAGAATTGAGAGAAAAATATCTAAAAATACTCTTAACTTAAAAGTTCCTTCAATAGAAACATCCATGCATATTTTTTTAGATAATTATGTTCTACATACACATCCGACTTCTATCTTGTCTGTAGTTGCAAATAAAAACGCAAAAAAGAATCTTGGGTTAATATTTAAAGATTTTCATCACGTAGTAATAAAGTATAAAAATCCAGGGATATTGCTTGCGCAAGAAATATACAAACAAATAGAACTTTATGAAAAAAGTAATGGTATTAGGCCAAAAATAATTTTTTTACTTAACCATGGTCTTATAGTTCATTCTCATGATCCTAATGAGTTGATAATATTGCAAGAAACAGTACTAGATAGAGTAAATGCATTTTTAAAGATTTCAGATGATGGACGAGTTAATCAATTAACTTTATTTGCTTTAATAAATGGGCAATCAGAAAAAGATGAAATTAATATAGTTTTCAAATCCAATATCAACCTATCTAATTATGTAAAAAATAGGAAGAGACTTAAAACTAACAAAAAAGTATCATTTTTTCCCGATAAAGTTGTATATTGTGATGATGAAATATTTGTTATAGAAAAAAAAGAAGATATGGTTAAGCTAATTAATCATTATTTAAAAAATAAAGTTTTTCCAAGAATAATAATAATTAATGACACTATATATATATCAGCTAAGAATTTATCTAAAGCAAGAGAAGTCGAAGATGTCTTTAGAGCCCACTTAGAAATACTTCTAAGAAATCCAGAGAAGTCTCTTGTTGAACTAACAACAAAAGAGGTAAATTTTTTAAAAAATTGGGATGCTGAGGAATATAGGAAAAAGATTTAATGCAAATTGTTGTTCCAATGTCAGGAATCGGTAAACGCTTTAGAGATGCGGGCTATACGACTCCGAAATATCTTATCGAGGTTGAGGGGAAAAAAATAATAGAACACATTATTTCGCTTTTTCCTGGTGAAGAAAACTTTATTTTTATTTGTAATCAAGAAGATGTAAATAAAACCAGCATAAAGGAAATATTAAAATTAAATGCTCCTAAGCATCAGCTAAAAATCATCAAATCTCATAAAAAAGGTCCAGTTTTTGCTGTTAAGCAAATATTTGATGAAATAAATGATGAAGATGAAGTCATAGTTAACTACTGTGACTTTGGCACATACTGGGACTATAATGATTTTCTTAAACATACTAGGGATAGAGATGCTGATGGTGCTGTAGTTGCTTATAAAGGTTTCCATCCTCACATGATCAAAAGCCCTAACTATGCTTTTATAAAAGATAAAAACCAATGGTTGCTTGACATTAAAGAAAAGGAACCCTTTACTGACAACAAGATGAATGAGTATGCATCAAATGGCACATATTATTTCAAAAGAGGTAAAGATATTAAAAAATATTTTGACCAATTAATGGATCAGGACTTAAATGTAAACGGAGAATATTATGTCAGCATGGTTTACAAACTAATGGCTGAAGACGCTCGTAAAGTCTCTGTATACAAGATACAACACATGTTGCAATGGGGTACTCCTGAAGATTTAGAAGATTATCTCAAATGGTCCGAGATCTTTGCTGATTTAAACAAGACAAAACATTTCAACAAGATTGAAAACTGCGTAAAGATAATTCCTGCTGCTGGTGAAGGTAAAAGATTCTATGATGAAAATTATGATTTACCTAAACCATTAATAGATGTTTCTGGCTATCCGATGGTCTTACAAGCATCCAAAAGCTTGCCGGAATGTGAGGAAAACTGTTTAATTCTAAGATCAGAACACATTAAAGATTACGAACTTAAAGAGTTTTATGATTTTGAAATAATAAAGCTAGACAAACTTACTGAAGGACAAGCAATAACATGCTCTATTGGCTTAGAGAAATATGATAGCAAAAAGTCCTGTTTGATAGCCTCTTGCGACAACATTATACTATTTGATCAATCAAAACTAGAATTTCTCTTACACGAAAAAAATGCTGACTGCATAGTATTTACTTCTAAACCAAACAATAAAGCATTGTCTAGTCCAGAAATGTTTGGATGGGTAAATAGTAGCGATAAAGGTGAGATCTTTGAAGTAAAAGTAAAAGAAGAATTATCTAGCAATCATGAAAAAGGATTAGTAATTTTAGGTATTTTTTATTTTAAAAATATTGAATTGTATTCCAAAATATTACAAGAACTCATAAAAAACAAAATTAAAGTTAATAACGAATACTATATTGATTCAATGGCTTTATTTTTGGTTAACCAGAATATGAATATTTATAGTCTAGAGATAAATAATCATATTTCTTTAGGTACTCCGGATGAATATAAAACATTTACATATTGGCAATCTTATTTCAATAAAAACACAAATCATCCTTACAAGTTTGAAAATGACATATTTTTCAATAAAAAAAAGAAAGATGAATTTTTAGATAGAGAGAAATCTTTCAAACAAGACCACATAGGTGTCATGGATTAACAAGTAATGAGTAAACAAAACGAAAAGTACAAATTTTCTATTGTTGTGCCTTGTTACAACGAAGAGAAAAATATACCTATTCTTGTAGAGAGATTTAAAAATTTTATAGAAAATGAAAACATATTAATAGTATTAGTTAATAATGGTTCTAGTGATGGATCTAAAGCTTTAATTGAAGACCTTGTGAAAACATATAATTTTTTAACTTTTGTTCATATAGAAAAGAATATTGGTTATGGCCATGGGATAATTACAGGCTTAAATGCTTGCGAAACTGATTTTATAGGGTGGACACATGCGGATTTGCAGTGCAAGCCTGAAGATGTAATTAAAGCAATAAAAATGATAAAAGAAGCAAATTATTCTGAAGATGTTTATGTCAAAGGAAGAAGAAAAGGAAGGCCTTTGATGGACACATTCTTCACTGTGGGTATGAGCATGTTTGAAACTTTGTACTTTCGCAAAATACTTTATGATATCAATGCTCAGCCTAACATATTTAGTAGAAAGTTTTTTAAATCCTGGATGAATCCTCCAGAGGATTTCTCTCTTGATTTGTATTCATTGTACTTAGCCAAGATACAAAATATAAAGATTAGAAGATTTGATGTTACTTTTCCTCCTAGGATACATGGTGAATCAAAATGGAATACCGGTTTCGAATCGAAAATAAAATTCATCAAAAGAACCCTCTTGTATAGTTTAAAATTAAAAAAAGAACTGAAGAAGTAATCATTTTTTAAAAACCCAGAATTTCTGGCCTATAAAATTGACTATTGTCGAAGTTCCAGTAGCAAGCAGAAAAGCTATAAGTATTTTGTGATCAATAAAAGCAAAAGTTTCTAGAGACACCTGGTTAATGCTTACATTAAGGAAAAGTGTAAAAGTGTATAGCAAGGAGAACTTAATTAGTCTTGTCCTAAGTAAATCTGAAACAGCAAATGTTAACTTTCTGTTCATAAAAAAATTAAATAGTGCACCAGCAATAAATCCACATACTTTAGAAAGATTTATTGGTATAAAAGATAGTAGCAAGATATAAACTAAGTAGTCTATTAAAACTCCGGTAGAGCCAATAATAAGAAAATATATAATTTGTTTATTCATCTCATCAAATCGTAAATAATTTTAGATAGTATAGACTAATCCATTATATTATGAATACATTATTGATTGCTCATAGAATAAACTCTTCAGAAGAATTGGCAAAAATACCCACAGATTCAGGCGTTGAAATAGATTTAAGAGATTCAAATAAAGGCTTAATATTAAACCATGACCCTTTTTCTAGTGGTGAATCATTAGAGAATTTCATCTCTAACTATAATCATAAAACACTAATCCTTAATATAAAATCTGAGAGAATTGAATATGATGCACTTAAAGTTTTAGACAAATATAAAATTGATGATTACTTCTTTTTAGATTCATCTTTTCCTATGCTTATAGAATTATCTAACAATGGTATTACTAACATTGCGGCAAGAATCTCAGAATACGAGAGCATAGAATCTATTAGTCTAGTTTCCAATAGAGTTAGTTGGATTTGGCTAGATTCATTTAATGGTTTCTATTTGACTAAAAACGATGCTACTCAAATAAAAAAACTTAATTTAAAAACTTGTTTAGTTTCTCCAGAACTTCAAGGAAGGCAAGAAGAGATAGAATCCTACTCTTCACAATTGAAAAGTATTGGTTTAGACGTAGATGCCATATGTACTAAATTTCCAAATTTTAATAGATGGTTGGACTATACTAATTCTTAATTTTTATAATAATCTGGTGCGAAAATCCTAAAGTTGTCAACAATTTTTATATAATCCGAGTCTTTTCGATTACGCTTGACAGCTTCCCAAAGTTCATCGTCTTCAAAATAATAAATCGAATCTAAATCATAGGTGGCACTTAGTATCGATTCTCTTAAATTCTTCTTAATAACTTTTTCTTTTTCTAAGTCTCTTCTAGAGAAATATCCAAAATTAGTAATCATATTATTGTTTGAAGCATAAAGTGCGAGTGGAAAATAATTCTTTGGTTTGTTTGTCGGTAAAACATACTTTATTTTTTTATATTTAATTGAAAAAGATTTCCATACAGGATCTTTAATTGGATTTGTCCATTTTGCAGTTCTTTCCCAGTGGTTGTCGAAGTTAACCATTCTGTTTCTGATAGCATCAGTAGCTAAACCAGTATCATAAATTTGTAATAAAAATAAGGCAATAAGCAAATACCTCAATTTCTTAATAGATATACTTTTGATTAGTACATAAAAAGTACCAATATAGATTAAATAATATACTGGCCATATAAATCTTGCGGATGATCTAAATAAATCAGCAACCCATTCGAAGAAAAAAGGAACAGGATATTCAAACAATACAGTATTTCCAAAAGATATTATATTAGAAACAGCAAAGATGAAAAGCAACGCGGACATCATGATTAATGGCAAAAAGTAACTTCTATTTGCCGATACATTATTTTTAAAAAACAAAAAGAATATGGCTATCAGACTTGAAATAAGCACCCCTATTCCAGGAAAAGCAAAGCCTTCGTAGTCTCCATGGGTATGAACAGGAGGTGAAGGTAAATCTGGGATTATTCTAGAATGAAGTTCATATAAAGCTTTTGGATCAAAAAAAGAATTCAAATTCATTTTATAAAATCCAAAGCCTCCTTCTTGCAATCCCATTCCGACTGAGAAATAGCCTAACAACCACATTGTCAATATTAATATTGTTCCTACCGAGAAAAAAACTTTGAAAAGATTTAAAATTGTATCTTTTTTTTGTAAATAGATTCTGAGTAAAAATATTGTAAAAAATATAAAAATCATTATAAAAAGATAGACATTTATTAAAACACTCAAGATTAGTAAAATTATCCACTCTTTATAATTAGTTTTATTTAAAGAATAAAGAAAGATCGCGCCAAGTATTAACCATTGTGAACCAATGGCAGGTTGTGCAAATATTCTCATATAAAATATTGGTGCAAATAAGAAAAACAAAGTTACAACGGAACAAATTACTAAATCATTTGTATATAAACGTGTTAGCCTAAAAGCAAATATTGAATGAAGAATATTAGAAATTAAAATCCATAACCCAAAATACTGAAAGTTGTTGGGTAAAACTTCAGCAAATGGTTTAAACAACAATCCTAAAAGTGGTATGGAGTCTGTATGGACTAGAGATATATTAAGTCCTTCGCCATATGAATTATTTGCTAGAAGTGGGAACTGGAGAAATGAAGAATTTCTGAAGAAATTCCATCCTAACCAATGGGTTTCTAAATCACTATTGGATACACCAGATATGAACCAATCAATATTTGTAAAACTCAAATAGTAAAAACTTGTTCCGGCTATATAACACATAGAGAAGAGCCCTAGCGCTATTGGAATAAGTAACTCTAAATTTAAAAAATGTTTTCTCACCCGATGACCTAATAAATATTTTTATAATATTAACCTAATTTCGTATAGAATATAGATTAACAACAAGAGCTTTAAATATGAAAATTATAGGTAAAATCAATGAAAAGTGGCCTAGCTCCAACTTAATAAATGCTTTAATCTTAGCTTCATTATCTCTGATTATTAGTTTTTTCTGCACAACACCCTTCTATGAAACTACAGATGATCCTTTATATAGAATGATTTCTACTGGGGATTTCAATTCTTATGTTGGCCCAGATTCTCATGTAAATTTTACTTATTATCTATATCTAGAATTTTTAATTTATCTAAAAGAAATAATAAATTTTAATTACTTTTGGGATTTATGTAATTATTCCCTTGCTTTTTTAGGAATATTCTTATTATTTTATAAACTTCTTGAATTAAATAATAAAAATATTAAATATTTATTAATAGCTTTAGCTATAATACATTTTCCGAGCTACTTTATAAGTTTTCATTTAACTAAAGTTTCTGGATTGCTAGTTGTTTCTGCATTTTTGGCTATGATTCATCTTCTCAGAACAGAAATAAAATATAATAAATCTTTGTATATAAACATATCAATAGTTTTAGTTTGCATATTCCTATGTTCTATCACTAGACTTAAAGCTCCTTTGTTGTACCTGCCTACATTAATATTTTGTTCTATACCTATTTTGCTCACCAACAATTATTCTAAGTTGAACAAGTTCGTAAGACTCTCATTCATGGCTATATTCTTAATACTATTATCGAGTTTCTCAGTTTCATTGTGGAATTCTAATATTACATTTTATTCAAATTCTCCAATTTGGAAAGATTTCTATAGCTACAATGACAATAGATATCAACTTATGGAATATAATAATTTCAGAGACACAAAGAAATACTTAAATATATTCTCAAATCAAATTGATATTCCAAGTAATTTGACAGAAGAAAATAAAATTAATTTAATTGTGGAGAGCTACAAACATAGACAATTAACGTTCTATGGATCAGACAAATTAAAAGAGATTTGTTATAAATTAGGAGGAAAAGCCGATGATTGTTCCTATTCACCGGATAATCGTGAATCATTAATAGATAAAATTCTCTCTCTCAAAATTAACACTCTTAAAACTAGTGATAACAATTTATCAAAAGAGTTCCTTAAGTATAACTATCTAGAAAAAATTGATAGTAAAATGAGGGATGTTGGATTTAGTTTTAACGACTATGTTGTGATGGAACATTGGTATTTTTTTGATAAAAAAGTTTTTTCTAAAGAGAAGCTAGCTACAGTTGTAAATAATTTAAATGTAAACAACTTCAGCAAACAGTTCAATCAAAGATTGAAATATTCTCTTGTAAATTTCGACAATTCCTTAAAAAAACAGTTTCCTATTGGTTCAACAAATCTTTATTTAATATTGTCAGTACTTCTTATTGGAGTATTGGGGTTTTTATTAACATCCAATTTTAAAAATATTTCTTATTCTATATATTTAGTACTATCACTTATAGTCTATTGTACTTTTATTGAGAATTACATAAAACCTCTTCCAAATTGGATATATTTTCCAACTATTACTATTTTGCTGATATCACAAATCTTTTATTTGTCTTTGGGACAGACTATAAAAATCAGTGCAGAAAAAAAACAAATAGCTTTGTTACTTGGTTTAATTTTTGTAGCTCTTAGTAGTCAAGTGCTAGTAAAAGATTTCAACAAATCTGCTGCCACCTTGAAAAACCGACTAGTACTAGAAAGTTTTATTGGTCATCCTAGGATAGCAGATAAAATTATTGTTAATGTTGGTGCTCATATACCGGCCGGTGATTGGTGTGTACCTTTTCAAGATTGCCATATAAGGAAAACAACTAAAGTTACAGGATTAGGATGGACTACACAAATGGGCCACGATTTAATTTTTTATAAAGAAAACAAGATTGACAATTTAGCTTTAGAATTGGTTAATGACAATAGGTTTCTTTTAGCAATTGATCTATATCCATTGCTTGAAAATAGATTGCAAAAATACTACAAAGAACATTATTCATGTTCAGTGGTTTTTGAAAATTACGATTTTGCTCCAAGAGAAGAAGCTGGCAGGTACAACCTTTATACAGTCAAAAGTTCAGATAATTGCGAACACAAGAATTAGTTCATATTTTGATTAAATTTGTTTTTATACAAAAACAAAAACGAATAAAATATACAGTGTAATCCTAACAAAACATAAACTAACGAATCAAATGAAAAAAAGAAAAGCAAAAGAATTAAAAATCCTATTATAAAAGAAGCTCTCCTGGTAACCAACGGGTAAAGAACTACAAGACTTCTTAGTCCATGTAAAACAAGGCCCACAAAATTCATTCTGCTCTCACCTTTGTAACGATATCCTCTATCTAATTGCAATGATGTATAATGAACTCCGGATTTAATTACCGATGCAGCAATATGTATATCTAATTCTTTTAAGCTTAGCAATTCTATTAATGCCTTTTTTTTCAAAATCATAAAGTTTCCAAAATCTAATCTAACTCCAGCGAAATAAAAGAAGAGCATTTTATACAAGTAATAAAAAGACTTAAAAGCAAAAGTGTTCTGTCTTGATTTTCTTGATGCAACAATTAAATCAATTTCATTCTTTTCTATTTCTTTCTTTAAGAGAGCAATAGATTCTGGTGTGTCTTCTCCGTCAGAATCCATAATAACTATATTTTTGTAATCAGTATAATGTTTATTGAGATAATTTAATCCAAAACTTATAGCTCCTTGATGACCCAAATTTTTTGGTAAATTAATTATTTCTCCAGAAGAATCAAAAAAAGATACTGTATCAGGAGTTATGCTATTTTTTACCGAACAATCGTCGATAATTAAAAAAAACACATCGTCAAATAGCTCATCAATCTTTTTTGTTAGTATTTGTAGAGATTCTAAATCTTCATATACAGGCGTTAATACTATAGTTAGGTTTGACAAATTTTTCATCTATATCACAGATTTGAAATATTCAATTGTCTTTATTAAACCTGATTCAAGGTTAATTTTAGGATTCCAATCAATAATTTTTTTAGCAAGTGTTAAATCTGGCTTTCTTTGCTTAGGGTCATCAACTACGGGATCTAAGAACTTAATCTTTGATTTTGTGCCAGTTATTTTAATTATTTCATCCGCAATAGACAAAATTGTCATTTCGTTGTTACTTCCTACATTAACTGGACCAGTAATATCGTTAGGTGTATTCATTAAATTCAGCATTCCGGTTACAAGGTCATCAACATAACAAAAACATCTTGTTTGAGACCCATCACCAAAAATTGTTAAGTCTTTTTCCCTTAAAGCCTGGACAATAAAATTACTAATTACCCTTCCATCGTCAATGTCCATTCTTGGTCCGTAAGTATTAAAAATTCTCATTATTTTAATTTCTACATTTTCTTGTCTAGCGTAATCATTAAAAAGAGTTTCTGCGCATCTCTTTCCTTCATCATAGCAACTTCTTGGACCGACTGGGTTGACATTTCCCCAATAAGTTTCTTTCTGAGGACTTATAGTGGGGTCCCCGTAAACTTCAGAAGTTGAAGCTTGAAGAATTCTCGCATTAGTTCGTTTAGCCAATTCAAGTAAATGTATTGATCCATACACGGAAGTTTTGACTGTTTCTATAGGATTTTTTTCATATTGTTTTGGCGAAGCAGGACATGCCAAATTATATATTCTATCAACTTCTATATTTAAAGGGAGATTGATGTCATGTCTCATTATTTCGAAAAAAGGGTTGGGAACTAAATCAACAACATTTTCTTTTCTTCCAGTGTAAAAATTATCCACACAGACAACGGTATCACCTTGACTGAGTAATCTTCTACATAAATGAGAACCAATAAAACCCGCTCCCCCAGCTACAAGACTGACCATGTACTAATTATGCGCAATGTGAAAATAAAATCCACTTAACCTAGTTTTGGAAATTCTACAAAAATCTTTTACTATTCATTTCAATATGAAAAAAGATTTATTAATGGTTGGTCTCATATCTATACTATTATTTTTTATTATTACTGGTGGTTCCATCATTAATCCTCAGCATATTGATTGGTTAATATTAGGTAAAAAACAAATATCAGATAATGAATCCTATCTAATTGGTTGGTTGTTTTTTAAACAAGCACCTTTATTACAATACCCTTTTTTATTGCTACCAAAATTAGGTGAAGGTCTACTTCTAACTCTGGTTTATACCGACTCAATTCCATTAATGGCAATACCTTTCAAAATATTTAGAGATTTTATTCCTTTTGATTTTCAATATTTTGGATTCTGGATTTTTTCTTGCTTTCTACTTCAAGGAATTTTTTCTTATCTAATTTTAAGCAGATTTATAAAAAACAGAGTACCGACGATACTTGCTACTACATTATTTTTGATAGCACCAGTTTTTCTTTTTCGTTTCCAACTGGGCCATTTCGCTCTTTTGGGTCATTGGATTATATTAGCAAGTATTTTACTTTACTGTTGTAGAACATTTAGTATGAGGAAATGGCTACTTGTAATAATTGTTTCGTTGCTTATACATCCATATATTTTTACAATGGTAGCTGTATTGTTTGGTTCAGATATACTTCAGAGACTTTTAAAAAAAGAAAACTCCCTTAAGATTATTGTAAATTCATTAATTTCTATCCCAATAATAATATTATCACTTTTTGTGTTTGGTCATATCGGAACCACTGATGTATCAAGTTTAGAACTTTTTGGAGGGTATGGTCATTTCAAAATGAACCTTTTATCAATCATAGATCCAGAGTATGACTTACTAGGTAATGAAATTAGTTGGTCAAAAGTTCTTCCAGACCAAGACAATCAACATTGGTCTAATACTTTTGCAGACTACGAGGGTTTTAATTATCTAGGTATTGGCATAATAATTCTTCTACTATTCGTTTTGGCAAAAAGTTTATCTTTGAATATTGTTAAATTATTTATAGATAAAAAGTCTTTCTTTCTTCCATTAACACTTGTCTCTTTTATGTTTTTCTTTTTTGCGATTTCAAATAATATTACTATTGGTGAACATTTGTACTTTAGATATGAGATTGAAGGAGAGATGCTATTCTTAGTCAATGTATTTAGGGCATCTGGAAGATTTTTTTGGCCTGTTTATTATTTGATATATTTATTAATTATCATACTTTTTATAAGAAATTATACTCCTAAACAAGTCACTATAATACTTTCAGTAATTATACTTTTTCAATTATATGATACTTCTCAAGCATTTATAGATATAAATAATCGACTTAACAATAAAGACATGGTGAAGAAAAAATGGTCTATGGATTTACAAGATGATTTTTGGAGTACGCTTCCTAAAAGATACAAAAGAATTGTTTATGTATTCCCACATACTCAACCCAATAATTCATTCGACTTGCTTTATTATGCTGCTAAGAATGATCTTTCTACAAACTTTGGGTATTGGTTTAAAGATACAAGAACGTTCTATAATTCAGAAAAGGAACGACTGACTAAACTGATACAAGAAAACAATTATGATAAATTTTCAATATATTATATCGAAGATGAAAAAATATGGGAGAATGTATTGAAGAACAAAAAACCAAGTGATTTAGCGAGGAAAATTAACGGATACAATATTCTTGCACCTAATTATTATCCGGAAAGTTGAAACAATGAGTAAAAACGATCGTTCAATTTATACATGCATTGATGATTATGGTTTAGGTCTTGTGCACAATGAAATAATTAGAAAAATTGTAGAGACCGGCGTAATCTCCGGGGTAACAACATTTGTTGGTATGAAAAATTTTCAGAATGAAGCTACTGCTCTCAAAGCATTATTGAATAAAACTAATTTTCAGATTGGTCTTCATTTGGATTTTATTGAATTTTTCCCTTTTATGAAAGAATCTAGATACCTATCGTCAGATACCTTTTGTACAATTTTCTTAATTTTTCAATCACTGGGTCTTTTGAATAAAAAATCGATTACTGAGTCTATTGTTAAACAATTAGATATATTCCAAAAGTCTTTTGGGCAATTGCCTGATTTTATTGATGGCCATTACCATTTACATCAAACGAAGGTGCCTTGTGACATTTTAATACATATTTTACAAGAAAAAGAATTTGCAGGCTGGGTTAGGTCTACTTCTATGCATTCAGAGCTAAATAACTTATCTATTGTAAATAAAATTAAAAAAAGATACTTAAGTTTAATTGGAATGAAAGCGCAGGAAAAAATATTAAAGAATTTTAGAACTAATTTAAGTTTTGTCGGATATACAGATTTAAATTCCAACAATGAATACGTTAAACAGCTAAATAATCAACTGGAATTTGTAACTGGACCTACCCTATTCATGCTTCATCCTGGGTCCTCAAAAGATGACAGTCAAATTAATAGTCATGATTCCCAAGCAAGAGATTTAGAAACAGAATGGATACTTAATGAACTCCAAAATAAATGCAAAGAACTAAATTTAAATATAATAAAGGATTTTGACAATCTATGGATAAAAACATGAAGTCGCTTACTACGATACTTATCACTTCAATCATTTTCTTTATATATATAACCGGGGGTAGTGTTTTATATACTGAAAACACAAGCTGGATATTAAACTCCTATTCAATTGATTATAAGCAACATTGGATTACTTGGTTGTTTTTTCAAGGGTCACCATTTTTACAAATACCTATAACAGACAATTTTAATTATGGAATGCAATTATCAACTACTCTATCTGTGAACGATGCAATTCCAATAATGGCATTGATGTTCAAATTGATACAACCAATCTTTGAGCTTCCAAGTCAGTATTTTGGGATATGGATTTTTGTATCTATTTCTCTTCAATCACTTTTTTCTTATAAACTTTTAAAAAAGTTTATAAACGATAATTACTTATGTTTAATTTTTAGTATTTTTTTTATAATCTCTCCTATTTTGCTTCATAGATTGTCATTAGGCCATACTGCAATGTTTGCTCATTGGCTAATACTTGCTAGTTTTTATCTTTATTTTTCAGAAACAAAAAAAATATATCTTTGGATAGGAATAATATTGTTATCACTTTTTGTTAACTCCTACATAGCTTCTATGGTTTTACTTATTTTTATTGCTGATTTTTTCAAAATCTTTTTAAGAAATAAAAATAGAGTTGCCTTAAAAGACTACGTATTTTTTGCTTTAATCATTTTTTCTTTTTTTATGTCGTTGCCTCTCATTGGTTTAGATATAAATGTATCTGAATACTACAAAGGTGGTTTTGGCAATTACAGATTCAACCTCATTTCTTTTTTTGATCCTAGTCCGACAAATTGGTATCATGTCAGTTCGTGGTCTAATATTGTTCCGAATCTCCCCGGCGAGAAGAGTCATCTTTCTGGTGACTATGAAGGATTCGCATTTCTTGGTATAGGTGTACTAGCTTTATTGCCAGCTTGTATTTTTTATGTAATTAAAAATTACAAGGGCTCTTTCAATAAAGACTACGTGCCCTTGATAGTTATATCTATAATACTTTTCTTCTACTCTCTTTCTAATAATATAATTTTTGCAGACATTAATTTATTTGAATATAACGTACCTAATATAGTCGATAGCTACACACATTCGCTAAGATCATCAGGTAGATTTATTTGGCCTGTTTACTACTTAATTTACTTATTTATTTTTGTAGTATGTTGCAAATATATAAACAATAAAATTTTAAGGTACTTAATAACATTCCTTCTTTTATTTCAATTATATGATTCTGCGAACGCTGTACAAACACTAAGAAACTCTTTTGCTAGAACTCAAGTGGTCACAAAATCTGAATGGAAACTTTTCATGAAAGATTACATATGGGAAGAAATGGCTAAAAAATATAAAAACGTCCGAGTAATAATGCCTAATGGTTTTCCATCGAAACAATATTTTCCTATTGCTTTGTTTGCTGCAAGGAATTCTATGAAAACGGATTCAGGCTACCATGCTCGTTTTGACATTAATAAAATGTCTCAATATCAAGAGGATGTAAAAAAAGAAATAAATGAGGGTGCTATTAAAAATACAGATTTATACTTCTTTGTTGAATATGATGATAAGAGACTAGACTCTCAAGCTGTAATTCTATGGGAAAAGATAAATAGTAATAAGGATATCAATGATTTCTCAGGTGTTGTCGATGGATTTAAAGTATTTGCGCCAAATTTCTTTTTAAAGTAAATTTAGAATTATGAAGGTTTTACTCTTAGATATATACAGAAAAGATGTTAACTACAGAATATCCAAAGACACAAACGGTTCATACGGTACGGGTAATGATTACGGAGATAGTCTTCTTGCAAAATTTCTGAAAAAAATATCCAAGAGAACTAATTTCTGGCCACCTTTATATCTGATGTATACAGGATCAGTTCTTAGAGAACAAGGACACAAAGTCGAATATATAAATTCTTTAGAACGTGGCTACGACCTAAATAGTTTACATTCTGATTATGACGCAATCATAATGTCGAGTTCTATAGTATGTCACGAAAGTGAAATAGAAGTTATCAAAAACATTAAAGACAAGAGCAAAGTTGTAGTTATTGGCTCATTTGTTACAAATAATCCAAAAAGATATTTAGATCAAGGAGTAAAGGTAATTAAAGGAGAGCCAGAATTTTATTTTACTGATAATAATTTAAAAGATTTGATCAAAAGCAGTGAAAAAGAGTTAGCAACTAAAAACAGCTATCTAGATGAGTTGGATTCGTTGCCATTTCCATGTTGGGATTTAGTTGATAAATATTTAGCCTTTAGCGGATCAATAAAAAAGAGAAAATGTATCCCGATTATTGCAGAGAGAGGGTGTCCTTATTCATGCTTCAATTATTGTACATATCCATTAGAACAAGGTAGGAAGCCAAGAGTAAGGTCAAATGAAAATATTTTACAAGAAATGCGCTACTGGGTAGAAAAATTAAATGTTAATGAATTTATTTTTAGAGATCCAGTTTTTTCAATAAACAGAGAAAAAACAATTGAATTGGCGGATATGATAATAGAATCTGGGATAAAAGTTAAATTCACGATCGAAACTCATTTAAACAATTTAGACTATGAGCTCATAAGCAAGTTGAAGGAAGCGGGAATGTTTTTTATTCAGTGCGGAGTCGAATCAGTAGATGAAGAAGTTATGAAAGATGCGAAAAGATTTTCTCTAGAAAAATCTGCTGAAATAGAAAAAGTAAACATGTTAAGAAAGGCTGGTATCAAGGTCATGGGTATGTACATTTTAGGTTACGAATCTGATACTAGAGAGTCTTGTCTAGCGACTATAAATTACGCTAAACAATTAAACACGAATATTGCTGTATTTAGTATATTTACTCCTTACCCTGGAACACCTGTGTATATTTCATTTAAAGATAAAATTACTGCGACTAGATATGAAGATTACAATCAATGGAATCCTGTGTTTAGTCATAAGAATTTAACAAAAGAAGAGATACGAAAATTGTTAACTCTTGCTTTTGATTCATATTATTTAAATCCAAGATGGTTTATAAGAAATCTTTTACAGCAATTGGTTTAAATTATTTTTTTTAATTTTTTCTTTATCAAATCTGGTAAAACTTTGTAAACAGCAATGATTAATTTCCAAACTATAGGTATATATTGATCCTCGTTTCTATCAATTCCCTTAATAATGTTCTTAGCTATATCTAACTTGCTTGATGCTACTAGTCTAAAAATACCTGAGCTTGGACCCATCTCTGTATCAAAAACTGGACCGATTTTCATATTAACAATACTAATTTGTGATTTTGATAGTTTTGTTCGAAGGGACTGTAAATATTCATTTAATAGCCTTTTTGATTCGTAATAATGAAATAACCTTACATAGAATAAGTCGGCTCCTACTGAGGAACTAAAATGAACTGATTTAATATTTTCTAAATAACCTACTTCTTGCAAAGAGTCGAATAGTTTCGATAAATAGTTCACATTAACATTGTAAATTCTCTTAACTTCATCATCTGAATTGTTTCCAGTCCTATCTCCAAGATATCCAACCATGACAAATATTCTTTTAGGAATAAATTCATTGCTCATCCTTAAAAGAGTGCTTACAGTTTCTTCAGAATTAGACAAATCATAATCTATGATTTTAATCTTAGATTTTGTGTTTAATTGCAACTCTTCAATGTAAGTCTCTAGTTTTGATGAATTTGTAGTTAGTAGGCATAAATTCAGATTGTGTTCTAGCTTTAGTTTTATTAACTCCCTTCCTATTTCTGAGTTAGCTCCAAGTATGTATATGTAATTATCCATTATTAATTCACAGCTTTAGAAATGACTACTGAATATCTAGTTCTAAATAGATAGAAATTATTCATAATCTCGACATCAACGCCTTTAATTGATTTAAAAAAATCAACTTCGTATGTAAAAAAACATAAATCCTTATATTCTTTATTGGTTATATTTGTGACTATATCGATATATATAGTAATAATATCTCTAGTATTTGTAAAAGGAAGATATAAGAATTCAAGTAATCTATTATGCACTGGAATATCTGAGATAATTATCTTAATAGACGGAAAATTTGTAGTAAAAAATTCTATTATTTCTATTAAATCAACCTTGTTTATATATTGAATTACACTATTAAACATAACAACATCGACTCTAATGTTTCTTGTTAACAATTCGTCGAGAGAATGAATAATTATCAAATCTTTACTAGTTGATTCTTTATGAAAATTAAGTGTTTCTTCGTTTTGATCAAAAAGTACAAATTGATTATGATTTATTTTTTCATACAGACAAGCAATACCACATCCAAAATCCATAAAATTCAACTCACTTCCGTTAGGTATTGCATTATTGATTGAGGAAACAAGTTTTCTTTCATTGATTTCACTAAATTTACTATGATTGAATATCATATTTTTAATCTAAATTTTTTCTAAGTATTGTCAAACAAACAATAGATTGACTATACTGTTCCATAATGAGTTCAAAAGATAATTATAGTGACAGAAATACCTCGAACTTAGTTGTGTTTTCTAGTATATTGCTCATTTTTACTCTATTTCTTACTTTGTATAGTTTTTTTTCTAATTATGGTTTAACTGACGATGAAGGGTTTTATCTTTATTTTTTAATACATGGAATATCAGAAACAAGTTTTACTTTTTTTCATACTGGCATTCATTTTATTGGAGAAGTTTTCAATCATAATTTGATTGGCTATAGAATATTAAATTTTATATTAATTTTAACATCTATAAATATAGCAGCATACAACTCGTTTTTATTTTTTTTTCGACAGGACAAAATCTCAACACTTAATAACCCGTCTTTAAAATTATTTCTAATATTTATAAATATTTCCTCCTTAGCTTTTTTTTCATTCATACCAACATTTTCTTATACCTCGGCAGCAATAATATCTGCTAATTTTTGGTTAAGCTCAGTCTTCTTTTTTTTAAACAACGGAGCTAAAAAAGAAAAATGGACTCTTTTAATGATGATAATGGCATTATATTTTGGATTGGCTTCGAGAGTTCATTATTTTTTACCACTGTTACTTTTGAGTCCAATCACTTTTCATCTAATAAGTAAAAGATTAAATCTAAAATTTTCTCATGTAACAAAGAAACTCCTATTGGCAATAATTTTGTTAGGCTTAGTATTTACATATTTACATATAAATTTTCTTTATGGTATTGCTTCTATAGCAGGTCTACTTTTTTCTGGCTCACATGAATCTCTCTTTGACCTTTATTCTCAACAAATAATTGATTTCATAACTTATAAAGATTTTTACATAATCTATTATTCTATAGCTGTCTTATCGATTTATGGTTTTGTATTAAAACCTCTTTTCTTGAGGTTCTTTGGAGGTTACAAACTAAAGATTCATTTTTTTCTTTTATTGTTAGCTCTTATTATAATTAATGACAATGTAGAGTTTCTTTTAAAACTTTTCAATGTTAACGGCACACCATCTGATGCTTCACATAGAATTGGGAGGTACATATTAGCCCTATTCGTTTTAGTGCCTCCTATTGTTTTTATTTATGATTATTTAAATAGAAAATTACTTAAAATAAACAATAAATTATTAGAAAAAGATTTTTATTTAATTTATATTTTATGTCTAATTCCATCATTGCTAAGTGGACTTGGTACTGGGAGCAACATAATTCTTTGGTGGGCCTTTGCTCTTGGTTCTTTCTCTATTCCATTTGCACTTTTGCTAGTCTTGTTAACTGATTCTTTTAAAAAGAATTTTATGTATGCTGTATTTTCAATTTTGATACTTTGGATTGGGGTGAACTCGATAATTTATAGAGAGCAAATATATCAGTTTCGAAGGAATGGGTTACACCACGAACAAACACATTATTCAAAGAAAAGCCCGCAATTGAAATATGTTAAATTAGACCAACGCTCAACATATTTAGTAGATAATCTGATTGAAAAGCTTGCTACATTAGATTTCGATTTTAGAAATGATAGGATTTTCTCATATTCAAACTTACCTGGTTTAGTTGCAAGTACTGGAGCTAAGTCTTACGGGGAAGTATGGAATCAAGAAACATCAAATAGATTTAGAGAGCTAAAGAATATAGAAAAGAAAATATGTGCTTATGTGGAATTAGAAGAGAAAGTCGAGGGAAGAAAAGTCTTTTTATTGCTAAGAGACAATCTTCCGAAATCACTTAGCAAATGCCTCGGAGAAAAAATTAATCTGACACAAAGCTCGAATGAAATTGTTGTAGGAGAAATCAAAGAAATACCAATGGTCTACAACGATTTTACTCAAAAAATTACTCAAATAAGATTATTGGGACCATTTTACTTGAAATAATAAGGCGCGAAAATTCTAAATCCGTCCAATTCTTTTATTAAATGTATTGTTTGATTTTCTTTAAGAATATCTTTCCAAATCTTGTCATCACTAACAATATAAACGGAATTCTTATTAAAATTTTTATCAACTAGCTCATAATTTATTTTGCTTATAGATCGATTAATTTCTGCCTTTTTGTACCTAGAGAAATATCCAAAATTAATTGACATCGAGTTTTTGGCTGCAAAAAGGGCAAGAGGAAAAGCTTTGTCGTTTCTTTTTTGTGGATAGACATATATAAAACTATTATATTTCTTTTTTATTTCAGTCCATTCGGCTGATATTAGTGGGGTTTCCCAATATAGCAGCAAATCTTTATAAACTTTTTCACTTCCTCCTATATTACGCCAATAATATCTTGGTTCTGACATTTTTTTTCTAAACATATAAGCTGCATCACTTGTATCATAAATTTGAAGACACAAAAGCAAGGGTAATAAGTAAAGATAAAACTTTTTTTGTTTTGATTGAGAAATAATTACGAATAACATTAGAAAGATGTAGTAATAAATAGGCCAGCAAAATCTACCCGCTGATCTAAATATTTTGGTAAATGGTTTAAGAATTAGAGGAATATCATATTGAAACAAAATGTTTTCATTCAAACTGACTTTATTTGTAAAAGAAAAAATCAACATGACGAGACAAGGTATAAGCAAAAGTACAAGTTTGGAGTTTAATTTCTTTTTGAAATTCTTTTTATTTAATATTAAATCAACTCCAACAATAAGTATTAAGGAGATTATTCCTATTCCAAGAAAAGCAAAACCTTCATAGTCCATAGCTACAGAATTCAAGTCGGGCATTATGTTCGACCAGAGTGTATCGGAGTCAACAAAGCTATTTAAATTAAATCTATAATTTGAATAGCCACCTGTTCCTACTGAAGATCCAATAGATAAATAACCAAACAAGGAAAGAGCTGCGGCTGTGAAAACAACTAATAGACTAAAATGTTTTAAGGCATCAGATGGGTTTAATTCTTTATTCTTAAGTCTATTATAAATATCAGTAAAGAATATAGGAAAGAGCATTGCGGTGATATAAGGATTAATTAGAAGACCTAGTATTATAAGAATTATCCAGTTAGTAATTTTAAATTCTTTATTAAAATAAAATATAAAGGACAATAAAATCAACCAGTGTGCAAGTAAAGCATAATGACCCCAAAGTCTCCATAAAAATGCTGGTGCAATCACAAAAAATAAACTGAAAATAATACATAAACTTGTATTAGATGAGAATTTTTTAAGCAGATTGAATGAAAAAAAAGCTTGGAGAAAGAAGCAGATAAAAATCCATAAACCGAAATATTGAGACTCAAAAGGTAAAAATACATTAAAGATTTTAAAAAAAAGAGCCATCACCGGGATTGCGTCATTCAATGATAAAGAAGAAGAAAATTCCATGCCAAAAGATGGATTATCGAATATTGGAAATTGAAAGAATGGTGTTTTTTGAAAAAACAACCAACTTAAATAATGATATTTAGAGTCGTCAGGTAGCAGCCATTCTACATTGTCTATAGCAAAGATTTTGCCGCCAGTAAAATAAAGGAAAAAAATTGAGGAAAGTAAAAAAATAGATAAAGCTGTATAGATTTTTTCCTTATTAATGCTCATTTTTTAATAAAAGATGCTTTATTCAAACCAATCCTTTCAATAAAAGTCTATATTAAAAATAACATAATCATAGGTAATCTTGTTTTTATTAATCAAACCTTATAAGTTTATATAGGGCTATGGACTTAAATAAAAAAATAAATTCGAACAAACTAATAATAGATAAATGGATACGAGACTATTTTAGACATAAAGGATTTAATTCACACTTAAAGAAAGCAATGATTTATGGAGTAATGAATGGTGGAAAGAGAATTAGACCATTCATAGTATGTTCATTATCGAAGTATTTAAAGATTAAAAAATCAAGCTACCTTAGATTAGCAGTTGCAATCGAGTTCGTTCACTCCTATTCATTGATTCATGATGACTTACCCTCAATGGACGATGACCAGTACAGAAGAGGAAAACTAACTACTCACATCAAATTTGATGAAGCAACAGCAATACTAGCTGGGAATAGTCTTTTTTCGTTAGCTATAGAATTACTGGCTGACAAAAAGACGCACCATGAAGACAGTGTCAGGATTAATCTTATAAAACTTTTGGCAGACTTCTCAGGTATTAATGGTTTAACTCAAGGTCAAAGTTATGACTTAAAATTTGAAAAAGAAAAACCTGCCGCCAGAAAAATAATAGATATGTATAATATGAAAACATCTAAATTGTTTGAATATTGTCTAATGACACCATTTCTAATGACAAAATCAAAGAAAAGTGATATTAATGATGCATTAAGCTATGGGAAAAATTTTGGATTAATATATCAAATAACTGATGATATTCTTGATTTTGAAGGGGACCTTAAAAAAATAGGTAAAACTCCAAAAAAAGATTTAAATTCAAATAAGAAAACACTAGTAGAAAAGATAGGTAAAAAAGAGGCGCTCGATTTCTGTCGTGATCTTGCAGAAGACTCAACAAGTAAAAATAATATTTTTGGTTCAGATAAATATATATTCAAAGAAATGATTTTCAGCCTAATTAAAAGAACCTATTAGAAATTCTTCCAAATCCAAAGTTTTGAGTTAAGATAAATTGATGGAAAAGAATGACTTTTCAAACATGAATACTAAAGAACAGTTCAATGAATTGTTAAAGAATACATTTATTGATCATCTTGGCATAAAGCTAGACTACATTGATGAAGAATCATGTATAGTCTCAATGAAAATTGTTGCTGAAAACATGATGGCACCAAATGGTTTTGTTCATGGAGGTGTAACTTCAAGCCTTGCTGATACAGCTTGTGGAATGGGGACTATTTACCATTTACAAAAAGATGAAACTTTTACTACTATAGAATTCAAAATTAACTTCATAGCTACACCAACAAAAGCTCGAATAACATCTAAGGCCAAACTGATTCATAAAGGAAGGACTACTCAAGTTTGGGATGCGCAGGTGATTGAGGATGAATCTAGTAGAATCATAGCTCATTTTAGATGCACTCAGATGATAATAAAATTAAAATAATATTAAGCCAGTATGTCAACCAATACTTTTTTATTTTAGAATTTTGGGCGCAAAAGTAATTTAATAATAATAGTTATAGCTATAAAAAGGAAAATGATTGAAGACCATTCTGAAATTTCTAACCCTAATATTTCGTAATAAGATCTTGAACAACTACCATCGGCTGAAAAGACACGTATTATAAATTCATTAAATGGTAGGCTTGAGAATAAATCAAAAAAGTTTTGACCACATGATAGGGTTGATACTTCTGTTTGTTTTTGTAAATATATTTGTCTTAAAGCAAAAGAAAATCCACTAAGTGATAGCAGCACTACAAAAATGGATAGAACTTTACTTTTAATAACAAAAAAAGCTCTAAATAAAATAGATATCAATATTAATAAAAAAAGCATTCTTTGCGCGATACATAGAATGCAAGGCTCAATCTGTATTATGTGTTCAACATAATAAGAAGCACCTAAACAAATAGATACGATAAAAATAAGAAAATAATTAAGCTTTTTATCACTCCTTAATAAAGAGGCAAGATGCATATTCACCTAACTAATATACATAATCTGCAAACAAAAGAAATTTGACTATTCTTGATATTTAAATATTATAATTTTAAAAAAAAGAGGGTTTTTCCATGATTTATAGATTGTTATTAATATTTTTATTTTTCTTATTTAATGTAAAAATTATATTGGCTACAGAAGAAACTTCCAAAGTAAGCAGGCCAGATAGTCATGCGCCAATAGGGATTATGTGCGATCACTACCATAAGAAAAATGAAATTATGTGGTCTTATAGATATATGTTGATGGATATGGATGGATATCAAAAAAATTCATCATCAACAAGCTATACGCGTGCTAGAACTAAGCCCTCAGCTGGTACCACTGCTATGAATTCTGTATACATGAATGTTCCCGTTGATATGCAAATGCAAATGCATATGTTTGGCGGAATGTATGCAATAAATGATAGCTATACACTAATGGCCATGATTAATTATCAAAACAACGAGATGAAAATAAAAAAACATTCTACTGGTCAAACCAAGACACTTAGTTCTAGTGGTTGGGGAGATACAAGATTTAATGTAATCAGAAGAATTTATGAATCAAATATAGTTAAATTACATGCAACACTTGGCTTAAGTGTCCCTACTGGATCCATCTCCAAGGAAGATACAATGATTAGCGGTTCAAAAGGTACATTAGGATACGGAATGCAACTTGGAACTGGAACATACGACATTCTATCTTCATTAACTTATCTACACACAAGAAAAGATTTTTCTTTTGGTTTTCAAAGTGGGGCTGAAATCAGAACTGGGGAAAATAGTAAAAATTACACGGTGGGTGACAAATACTATACAGACATTTGGATAGCAAAACCTATTACTGAAATTAATTCTTCCTTTTCTTTGGGGCTTAAAGGTGAAACAGTTGGCAAAGTAGACGGAAAGCATAAAGAAATTCAATATATAATGAGTTTTGCTCAAGATTCAGAATCTACTGGATACATATGTATCATTTACTGATCTGGAATCAATCACGTATTTTCAACTGGAACTAGATTAGCTTTAGAGTATCAACGTCCACTATACAACAATGTAAACCAGGTGCAATTAGATACAGAATATTCCTTAATTCTTGGTCTGCAACATAGCTTTTAATCTATAACTTTTTTTTGGTAACATTATGTAATGTCTAAAACCGTTCATGCAATCTACAATATAGAGTTTGAAGATTTAGGATTTATAAAAACTATTCTATCTAAAAAGAAGATTATGTTACATGAACATAGGGCTTTCTCTCAATCAAATTTAGTACAGCCATGTAAAGAAGACATCTTAATCATCATGGGTGGTCCTATGAGTGTGAACGATGAAAAGAAATATCCATTTATTAAGAGGGAATTAGAAATAATACAGAAACATTTGGAAAATAATGGAAAAATTATAGGTATTTGCTTGGGGGCACAACTCTTAGCAAAAGCACTTGGCTCTAAAGTATACAGAGGTTTAAAGAAAGAAATTGGATGGGGAAGATTAAAATTAGAAAATCAAGATAAATCTAACCCTATATTAGAGTTAAGAGATGCCGATGTATTGCATTGGCATGGAGAGACATTTGATCTTCCAAGTGGATGTGAAAGATTAGCTTCTAACAGCAATTATAGTAATCAGGCATTTAAATATAAAGATTTGGCATTAGGTCTTCAATTTCACATAGAAGTTACATCAACAGGTCTTGAGAGTTGGTACAAAGGACACAAACATGAATTAGACGAAGAAAAAATAGACATTGAATATTTAAGACAACAAGGAAAGAAAAAAGCACCAAAATTAGAAGCAATATCAACAGATATATTTAATAAATTTTTTTAAATATCAAGATTAAATCTTACTAAGGGAATATCCCCATTTCTTCATATATTATAGCAATCTTTTTAATTGCTACTCTGTAAGCAGCTTCCCTAAAAGAAATCTTTCCACCTAGCTCTTTTCTCTTATCGTCAATATCTTTATATGCGGTTGTCATTGAATCGTCTAATGCAGCATTCACCAAATCAATTTCTTCAACACTTTTATTTTTTCCTGTAGCCATATTAGCAGAAGCGATTCTGCCAAATCTTACATGGTTTAAATTCTTTAACCATTCAAAATAAGATACAATAACGCCCCCCGAGTTTAAAAATAGGTCAGGCAAAATAATTACAGAATTCTTGGATAAGTATTGATCAGCTTCATAAGTTATAGGACCATTGGCTCCTTCAGCGATTATTTTTGCTTTGATTTTATCTACATTGTCTTTATGTATAACTTCTTCTAAAGCTGCAGGAACTAGAATGTCGCAATCTAAATAGAAAACATGATTAGGGTCATCGTATTTTTCACAATCTTCAAATTCCAAAATACTTTTTCCACTTCTTATGTGTTGTTTAACTTGACTTGGATCTAGACCATTTGGATTATAAATAGAGCCATTATACTCACATACACCTATTATCTTTGCACCAGCTTGTTCTAAAAATAATGCTGCATGGTATCCAACATTACCGAATCCTTGAACAATAACTTTTTTACCTTTAATTCCTGGTTTAAGACCAATCGATTTCATCTCTTCTTTACTATCCATGAGCTCTCTAACTCCAATATAAACTCCTCTACCTGTAGCCTCCGTTCTACCTCTTATTCCACCTTGAGATATATGCTTAGAAGTTACACTGCCTGCAGATTCTAGATCAGAGTTTGATAAAGCTTTGTATGTATCAAAAATCCAGCTCATTTCATTTGAGGAAGTACCGTAATCAGTTGATGGAACATAGGAATTAGGACCCAAAGAGTTTCTGTTGTACAACTCAAAAGAATATCTTCTTGTTATCCTCTCTAATTCACTCTGGGAAAAATCTTTAATTTTAATTTTTACTCCGCCCTT
>CAYTRR010000005.1:0-37132 GCA_964440275.1 uncultured Spirochaetales bacterium
TACTTATCACTCGTTTTCTTTGCAATATCTTCTGGAAGCGCAGGAGCTGGCGGATTTTTGTCCCAGCCTACTGACGTTAGATAATCTCTAACGAATTGCTTATCATAACTTTGTTGTCCTCTTCCTGCTTCATATAAATCCTTTGGCCAGAACCTTGATGAATCAGGTGTAAGAACTTCGTCGATTAAAATTAACTCATCATTGTCAATCAAACCAAATTCAAATTTTGTATCGGCAATAAGAATACCTTTAGATTCAGCATAGTCGCGTGCTGTGGAATATATTTTTATCGAATAATCTCTGACTTTGTTTGCTAAATCTTCACCAATTATATTGACACATTGTTCAAAGTTTATATTCTCGTCATGCTCACCTTGTTCTGCTTTAGTAGAAGGAGTAAAAATTGGTTCTGACAGTTTTTCTGATTCTACCAAACCTTGCTTTAGCTCTATCCCACACACAGTTCCATTTTTCTTATATTCGCCCCAGCCTGATCCAGTTATATATCCGCGAACTATACATTCTACAGGCAATGGTCTTGCTTTTTTTACTATCATTGATCTACCATCAAGGATATCAAAATGTTCTTTTAAAGATTCATACTGAGCAAACACATCTTCAGTTATAAAATGGTTTCCTAATATATCAGTTGTTAATGAAAACCAAAATTTTGATAATCTTGTTAGAACTTCCCCTTTGCCTAAAATTCCTGTTGGAAGAACATAATCGTACGCAGAAATTCTATCAGAAGAAACAATTAATAAGGAATCTCCCATATCGTATAAATCCCTGACTTTGCCCCTATTTATAAGATTTTGATTTTTCAGGTTGGTTTCTAAAACCACATTTTTATTTGAAATCATATACATATATATTACAGCATTTGATTTATATTTTCATGTATTTACAATATTTTCGTTAAGCTAATTGAGCGCGTAGCTCAGGGGGAGAGCGCTTGCTTGACACGCAAGAGGTCGGTGGTTCAAATCCACTCGTGCTCATATAAGTATATATATGAAGATAGATATTAAAGGCGACATTTCTGAATTTGAAGACAGTTTGAATATAGGTGAGATTTTATGCAAGCTGAAATACGATAGCTCGGTCATAGGAGCTTTGGTTGATGGAGAATTGCGAGATATGACGTATCAACCTAAGAAAGATTCAAAAATCGAAGTTATCCGTGAAGATTCTAAATATGGATTAGATTTGATAAGGCATACAGCTGCCCATGTTCTGGCGGAAGCCGTTCAAGGTGTGTATCCAGACACTAAAGTTACAATAGGCCCAGTTATAGAAAATGGTTTCTATTATGATTTTTCCACCGATAGGACTTTTTCGGAAGACGACCTTGTTCTTTTTGAAAAGAGAATGTCAGAAATTATTAAGAATAAAAAGGCAATGACAAGAAAGCTTATTGGAAAGAAAGATGCAATTAGTCAATTTAAAAAAATGGGCGAAAATTTTAAAGAAGAAATAATTAATGATTTAGAAGAAGACGAAGAAATCTCACTTTATTACCAAGGAGATTGGTTTGATTTATGTAGGGGGCCACACGCACCTAACACATCGTATGTTAAGGCTTTTAAATTGTTAAGTGTTGCTGGTTCTTATTGGAGAGGAGACGAAAAAAGAGAATCTCTACAAAGGATTTATGGCACAGCTTTTTTTAATAAAAAAGATTTAAAAAAGCACTTATTGGTGATAGAAGAGGCAAAAAAAAGAGATCATAGAAAATTAGGAAAAGAATTAAACTTGTTTTCTATAACAGATGATGTGGGCCCAGGTCTAGTATTATGGCATCCGAATGGAGCGACTGTGAGAAACATTATCGAAAATTACTGGAGAGATGAACACATAAGCGCTGGCTATGAAATTGTTTATACACCTCACTTAGCTAAAGCGGATATATGGGAAACCAGCGGACATTCTGAATTTTATAAAGAAAATATGTTTTCAGAAATTGAGATAGACAAGAATAGGTATCAGACTAAACCAATGAATTGTCCTTTCCATATCATGATTTACAAAAGTGAGTTAAGAAGCTACAAAGACTTGCCAGTTAAATTTGCAGAGATTGGCACCGTGTATAGGTATGAACGTTCAGGAGTTTTACACGGGCTGTTTAGAGCAAGAGGATTCACGCAAGATGATGCACATATTTTCTGCACCTTGGATCAAATTGAATCTGAAGTTAACGATGTAATTGACTTAACAACAAAATTTTTAGAGGCCTTCGGGTTTAAAGACTATGAAATATTTATTTCTACCAGACCAGAAAAATTTGTTGGCTCGGAGGGTGATTGGACTGATGCAACGAATGGATTAAAGGCAGCTTTAACAAGTAAATCACTAGAATTTACTATAGATGAAGGAGGAGGAGCCTTCTATGGTCCAAAAATTGATTTAAAAATTAAAGACGTTCTGGGAAGATCTTGGCAGTGCTCCACAGTACAAGTTGATTTCAACTTACCAAAGAGATTTGACCTTAATTATATTTCACGTAATAATGATAGACTTCAGCCGGTAATGATTCACAGGGCAATTTTTGGGTCCTTTGAGAGATTTTTTGGTATTTTGGTTGAACATTATGCTGGTGCTTTTCCGGTATGGTTGGCACCTGTTCAAATAAAAGTACTAACCGTTTCTGAGGAGCAATTTGATTATTCGACCAAGCTGGTTGAAGATTTAAGAAAAATTAAATTGCGAGCAGAGGTTGATGTAAGAAATGAAAAATTAGGTCTCAAAATTAGAGAGGCTGAAATTTCAAAGATTCCTTATATTGTAACTATAGGGAAGTCGGAGATGGAAAACGGTACAGTTAGTGTGAGAAAATACGGAGGGGAACAAATAGGAGAAATTGAATTAGCCAATTTTGTTTCAATAATTAATGGAGAAATCCAACAGGAGGACAGCTTATAAGAAATAAAGTATTTGGTTCTAAAAGGAAGGTAAATAGAAATAGAATTAACAATTCAATTAGAGCTTCTGAGGTTCGAGTCATAGCACTAGATGGTTCTCAAGTAGGAGTCCTTCCGATAAGAGATGCTCTAGAAATGGCAAAAGAAAGCTCAACTGACTTGGTCGAGATTTCGCCTGATGCAGAGCCGCCTGTTTGTAAGATTATGGACTATGGGAAGTTCAGATACGATCAAAAAAAACAAACATCTTCAAGAAAGACAAAAACACAGGCACTCAAAGAAATTAAGTTTAGACCAAATATTGGAGAGAATGATTTCAATGTTAAAATTAACAGGCTCAAAGCATTTCTTACTGATGGGCACAAAGTCAAGATTAGGCTATGGTTCAAAGGTAGAGAAATTGTTCACAAGCAATTAGGACAGCAACTAGTAGATAAAATAATTGAGAACTCAGCTGAATTTGGGGAATTAGACAATGAGCCGAAATTTGAAGGTAAAAACTTAACCATGATTGTTCTACCAAAAAAAATTAAGGCGGTAAAAAAAGAAAATGGCAAACCAAAAGATGAAATCCAATAGAAGTGCTGCTAAAAGATTTAAACTCAAATCAAATGGCAAGCTTAAACGGATTAAAGGTAATAAGCACCATGGTAATGTTCATAAAGCCGAATCAAGAATTAGAAGATTGAGAGAAGCAGGGACTGTTGAAGGAAAGAAAGCGCGAAACCTACGAAAAGTGGTGTTCGCATAAAAAGGAAAAGGAAAGAAAATGAGAGTAAAAACTAGTGTAGCTAGAAAACAAAGAAAAAAAAGACTGCTTAAACAGACAAAGGGCTTCTGGGGGCAGAGAAGCAATGTTTTTAGACGTGCGAAAGAAACTGTATTGCGAGGGATGGCGTATTCGTATCGCGACAGAAGAGCAAAAAAGAGAACACTTCGTTCTTTATGGATTACCAGAATTAATGCAGCTTTGAGAGAAGAGGGTTTAACTTATAGTAAATTTATCCATTCTTTAAAATTAAACAAAATAGAGTTGGACAGAAAAATTCTTTCAGAACTCGCTATGAATCATCCTGAAAAATTCAAAGATCTTATTTCAAGTATTAAGTAAGCGCTTAATTTTCTAAATTTTATCAAACATATTAAGAAAATCCGGTAAAATAATTAGTAATGAAAACTACCCCTCTTTACAAACTCCATGACAAAATGGGTGCGAAGTTTGTAGAATTCAATGGCTGGCACATGCCTGTATGGTTTGATGGACTCAAGGAAGAACATATCTGCGTTAGAGAGAATCTGGGAATATTTGATGTAAGCCATATGGGAGAAATAGAGATTTCAGGAAAAGATTCCGAAGTTTTTGTTGACTATATTTTTACAAACTCAATTCTTAACCTGTCATACGGACAAGCGCGTTATGGATTTCTTTGTAACAATTCAGGTGGCGTAATTGATGATGTAATTGTATACAAGATGCACGATGGAACCTTCTTTATATGTGTAAATGCTGGCAATGTTGATAAAGCATACAGATGGTTATCGGATAACTCCAGTAACTACGATGTAGAAGTAACTAACTTAAGTGACTTTTATGGCCAACTAGCAATACAGGGACCTAAATCAATTCAGTTTATGGAAGAAGTTTTTCCTCAAACTGATATAAGCTCAATTAAGAAATATCGTATTTCGTCTCTTGTAGAACTTGAGAAAAATTACGAAGACAAACTTAAATGGCGATGCCCTAACAACAACAATTTTTTAATTGCGCGGACCGGTTATACCGGAGAAGAAGGATTCGAATTGTTCGTTCCAAATGAAAAAATTGAAGATATTTACAAGCTCATAATTGGAAACCCAGGATTAAAACCAATGGCTTGTGGTCTAGGGGCACGTGATACCTTAAGAATAGAGATGGGCTTTCCTCTATATGGAAATGAATTGAGCGACACGACATCCCCTATAGACTCCGATTTAGAAAAATTCGTAGATTTGTCGAAGAAGGAATTTGTTGGTAAATCCAATATAGAAGAAAGGATTAAATCAAAAAAATTTACTCTTATAGGCCTTAAGATGAATGATAAGACTATACCTAGGAGTGGATACAAAATATTAAGTAAAAATAAAATTATTGGACATGTGACTAGTGGAACATTTTCTCCTATACTTAAAAGAGGTATTTGTTTAGGGTTGATAGAGTATCAATGTGTAGATTTTAATGAATTCCAAATCGAAATTAGAAAGAAATATGAGGATGCAGAAAAGGTTAAATATCCTTTTATTAGGTGAGGACTATAATGTCAGAAATTAAAGAAGATTTGAGATATACGGAAGATCACGAATGGGCTGTAGAATCAGGTGGTTTAGTCACTATTGGTATTACTGACTATGCTCAGGAATCTTTAGGTGAGATTGTTTTCATTGAACTTCCTAAGGTTGGAACAATGTTAGATAAATCGTCAACATTTGGAGTAATTGAATCAACAAAATCCGTTTCTGATTTGTTTGCTCCCATCGCGGGTGAAGTGGTGGAAGCAAATACTGGAGCAGAAAATGAACCTGATATAATAAACAGCAGTCCTTATGATTTAGGTTGGATTATTAAAATAAAACCGAACAAGCTAGAAGATTTAAATTCTTTGCTTAGCTCAGAAGATTATAAGAAGCTTATTGATGAATAAAGAAAAAGAACATAAAAAATCAGATATTTCTTTCAACGAAAAAACGGATTATTTTTCATTTTTAGATAGACATATTGGAAGCACACAATCAGAGATTGATGAAATTCTTAAATTCTTGGATTCCGATAGTTTAGACGACCTAATCTCATCAACAGTTCCAAACCAGATTTTACTCGATGTCCCTCTGGGTATTGATAATCCCTTAAGTGAAAAAGAAGCAATCGATTTCCTCAGAGAGAAGGTGGAAGCAAATGAAATTTTCAAAAGTTTTATAGGTATGGGTTATTACGGTACAAACACTCCAAATGTTATTGCCAGAAATATATTAGAAAATCCAGGATGGTATACAGCTTATACTCCTTATCAGCCAGAAGTTTCTCAAGGAAGGCTAGAGATGTTAATTAACTATCAGCAAATGATAATGGACTTCACGGGAATGGAAGTTGCTAATGCGTCTTTATTAGACGAAGGAACGTCGGCTGTAGAAGCAATGATGGTAGCTTATAGAGTTTGCAAAGAAAACAAAAATACTTTTTTTGTTTCAGAGTTATGTCATCCTCAAACTATAAGCTTAATTCAAACCAGAGCCAAACCTCTCAATATACAAATAAAAATAGGAGATTTAGATTTGTTGTTCCAAGAAAAAAATGATGCCTTTGGTTTTATAGCACAATATCCAGATACAAGAGGGAACATTAAAGATTATGAATTTTTAATTAAAAAAGCGAAATCAAACGGAACTGTATCCATATTGGCTTGCGATCTTCTTGCTTTGACAATGTTAAAATCTCCAGGAGAAATGGGTGCAGATATTGCTGTTGGAAATTCACAAAGATTCGGAGTTCCTATGGGTTTTGGTGGCCCACACGCAGCTTTTATTTCATGTAGGGAAGAATACAAAAGACTACTACCAGGAAGGATTATAGGTAGATCTGTAGACAAGAATGACAATCTTGCATATAGGATGGCACTACAAACGCGAGAACAGCACATTAGAAGAGAGAGAGCTACTAGCAATATATGTACAGCTCAGGCGTTGCTGGCAATAACATCAGCCGCCTATGCAATTTACCATGGCCCGAAAGGAATAAAGAAGATAGGATTAAGGACCCACAAGCTGGCTCGTATTCTTAGTAAGAGTTTAACAACTTTAGGTTTCGATTTGATTAATAAGATTTATTTTGACACTATAGCAATCAAACTTCCTCGTAAAAAAATGACATCAATTAAATCACAAGCTCAAAAAAATAAATTAAATTTCAGATATTTTTCAAACGAAATAATAACAATATCCATGGATGAAACATCGACTATTGGAGATGTGGAAAAAATTTTGAAATGTTTTTCAACTGTAAAGAATTTGGATTTAGAAGAAATTGTCAATTCTATAAAATATGATTTAGATGTGATTCCGAAGAATTTTACTAGGAACAAAGACTATCTTACCCATCCTGTTTTTAATTCTTACAAGTCTGAGACAGATTTTGTCAGATACTTAAAAGCACTTGAGGATAAAGATATTGCTTTGAATAGATCAATGATTCCTTTGGGCTCTTGTACTATGAAACTAAATTCCACTAGTGAGATGATTCCTATAAGCTGGACAAAGATTAACGCACTTCATCCATTTATTCCAAAGACGCAAGCAAAAGGGTACGAGTTCGTTATTGAAAAGCTAAAAAACATGCTTTGCCATATCACCGGATTTGATGCCGTATCATTGCAACCAAATGCTGGAGCTCAAGGCGAACTCGCAGGACTAATAACCATAAAAGCTTTCCAAGAAGCTACGGGAGAAGGCTCTAGAGATATATGTTTGATTCCAAGTTCGGCACATGGAACTAACCCTGCTAGTGCTATATTAGCTGGATTTAAAGTCGAAATAGTTGGCTGTGATAGTAAAGGCAACGTTGATACTTCAGATTTAGCAAACAAGATACAACAATATCCAGACAAAATTTCCACTTTGATGATTACCTATCCTTCCACACATGGTGTGTTCGAAGAGAATATAGGGAAAATATGTAGAATGATTCATGATGCGGGTGGTCAAGTTTATATGGATGGTGCCAACTTGAATGCAATAGTTGGCATATCGAAGCCTGGACATTTTGGACCAGATTTGTGTCATATCAATTTACATAAAACTTTTTGCATACCTCACGGAGGAGGAGGCCCTGGAGTTGGACCCATAGCTGTAAAAGAACATTTATCGAACTTTCTTCCTGGACATAGTGTAATTAAAAGCGCAGGTCCAGAATCGAGCTTTGGACCAATAGCTTCTGCACCATGGGGAAGCGCATCTATTCTACCAATATCTTTAATGTATATAATGATGATGGGTCCCGAAGGGATTAAGAAAGCAACTCAGGTTGCAATCTTAAATGCCAATTATGTAGCAAAAAAGTTGAAGCCGTATTTCCCCATACTTTATTCAGGTAGAAACGAAAAAGTTGCGCACGAATGCATAATAGACTTAAGAGAGATTAGAAAAAGTCATGGAATAACAGAAGAAGATGTTGCAAAAAGACTCATAGATTATGGCTTCCACGCTCCCACTATGTCTTTTCCAGTACCGGGAACATTGATGATTGAGCCTACTGAAAGTGAGTCAAAGACAGAGCTTGATAGGTTTTGCAATGCATTGATTTCAATACATGGAGAAATACTGTCCTATTCAAATATTGGTGAGCTTAAAGATTCTCCACTAAAAAATGCTCCTCATACATTCTTTGATATTATGAACAATAATTTCAATTATCCTCTAAATGTAGCGTTTCCTATTCAAGATGTTAATAGAGAATCAACAAGGTATATCGCACCTGTCGCAAGAGTAAACAATGCATACGGCGATAAAAATTTTGTTTGTAGCTGTCTTCCATTGGAAGAATACAAAACTGGCTAATTTATATAATTAGTAATTTAATCTTTTATATTCTTATTGAGATGTAAGAATTGTCCCTTAATTCTTGGAACCATTTATCAAGCAATGCTAAAGATTTTTCCTGATATATAGTCTCGTAAACCTTATCTTTATTTTTTATGTAATTCATATCCCCATATTGCCTTTTTCCTATAACAAAAAATTTTACTAAATTATCAGAATAAAATGGTCCGAGGACTTCTCCTTCTTTCGATGAGCTTATAGCATCTGCTATTTTTTCATCCAAGTCTTTAGGGTTTAAGCTTCCCAGATTCCCCGATGGAGGCTCAATTTGTTTAGATGCTAATAATTCATTAATAAGGGAATCAATCTTAGTCGTTGCTCTAAGATTTTCCTCAATCGATTTAATTTGGTTATCTTTGACTTTGTTTTTATCTATTACAATTATTGAAAGATCAACCAAATTTTCTTCTTGAATCTCACCATATGTACTAATATATCGTTTAAGAATTTCTTTCTCGGTTATAACAACTTTATTTCTTAATACGATGGTGGTTATAGCTTCTTGGAGCATTTGATTTTTCCATCCAAATCTAACTCTGTATAAACTTACACCGGACCTTTTTAATTCTTCATCAAACTTCTTGCTACCATTTTTCTCTCTCAATTGTTTTTCTACCATATCTAGCCTTTCTTCAGTTGCTTGTATGCCCATTCTTCCACCTTGAATCTCTAGGAGTTTTGTATCCACTAATTCTCTTAAATATTTGTAATACACTTTCTTGTTTAACGGGTTCTCGCCACTATTTTGAATGTGAGATTTCAAATCAGATAGAAATATCACTTCATCATTTACAACTGCCGCAACGCCGTCAGTTATTTCGGCCTTACTTCCAAAAGAAAATATTAAGGCCACAAACAAAATAATAGAGAATAGGAATCTAGTTTTCATGGTAAATCTTTTAATTTATTATAATCCTACCGCGCTTGAATTCATAATTATCACCAACTATATCTTCTAGTTTGTTTATTTCTTTAATAAATTCCAAGGTCTCATGCAATTTCATGCTTTTTCTTGGCAACTCCATATCGATATCTTTCATTCCTTCTAATTTTATTGCCTTAATTATCAGAGACTTTGGCTTGATTTGCAACTTGGATGCGCCCAAACGCTTCATTTCAAGTTTTATATCTGCTATATGGATTAGGTTTAATAGCCCAGAAGGGATTGAACCAAATTTGTCTAATAGTTCATCAACTAGTGCTAATGAATCATTTTTCTCTTCTATCAAGGATATTCTTTTGTAATAAAGTAGCCTTCTTTCTGCTGAGGATATATAACTTTTTGGAATAAAGAGATTTTCTGAAACTTCGACTTCCGGGTTAAATGATGTTTCAATTTTATTGTCTTTAAGTTTATTCACTTCTTTTTCTAGCAAGTCTAAATAGAATTCTATTCCAACATCATATATGTTTCCCGACTGTTCTATGCCAAACAAATTCCCTGCTCCTCGTATTTCTAAATCTTCTAATGCAAGATTAAATCCTGAACCGAGCTTCGTTAGCCTCTTCATTGCACTCAGTCTTTTTTTAGCGTTTTCTGTTATTTCTTTGTCTGGAATAAGAAGATAGGCTATACCCTTAATTGATCCTCTTCCAATCCTACCGCGCAGTTGATAGAGATCAGATAATCCAAAATTATGTGCATTGTTAATAATAATTGTGTTGACGCTCTTTATATCCAGCCCTGATTCTACAATTGTAGTGGTAATTAAAATTGATATATCTCCATCGATAAATTCTTTCAAGCAATCTTCTATTTCTCTTCCCTTCATCTTTCCATGAACAAAACGTATTTTTTCATTTGGCAGCAGACTTGTTAAATCACGGTAGGCCTTCTCTATTGTTCTTATTTCATTATGAATAAAAAATATCTTCCCCCCTCTTGATCTCTCGTATTCAATGGCTTTTTTGATTTTCTTTTTATCATATTTTTCTATATAAGTCTCTACCCCCAATCTTTCTTTGGGAGGGGTACCAATAAGACTAATGTCTCTTAATCCAGAAAGTGAAAGCTGTAAAGTCCTAGGTATTGGAGTTGCAGAAAGGCTTAGAGAATCAATTCCAATTTTTAGTTTTTTAATTTTTTCTTTTGCGGAGACACCAAATTTATGTTCCTCGTCTATAATAACCAAACCAAGATTTTTAAACTTGATTTTATCCGATAAAATTTTACTGGTACCAATTATTATATCCACTACTCCCTTCGTGAGTCCCATCTCAATCTTTAACCCATCCTTTGGTTTTACGAATCTTGAAAGAGCTTCTATCCTGACAGGTAAATTCTCAAATCTTTTTTGAAAAGTATTTAAATGTTGATGAACAAGAGGAGTGGTTGGGGCCAATATAACGGTTTGTTTTGAATTAATTGATGCAAGATAAGATGCTCTTAGTGCCACTTCGGTCTTTCCGAAACCAACATCACCACAAATTAATCTATCCATAGGTTTGTTTGATTGCATGTCACGATATGTGCCAAGTATGGCATTCTTTTGATCAATAGTTTCTTGATATTCAAACCTGTCTTCAAATTGCGCGATTTCTTTTTCATTGATTTGATAAGAGAACCCGTTTGCAGATTTTCTCTGCGCATAAAGACTCAATATCTCTTTCGCAATGTTTTCAGCAACTTTCTTTGCTTTTTTTACTTTAAGTGACCAAGTTCTAGTACGTAGCGAGTCTAATTTTACATTACTCTTTGACCCAACATATTTTTGTATAAGATTGATTTTGTCTATTGGTATAAGTAGCTTATCGTTTAAAGTAAATTCACATTCTATAAAATCAACTGCCGCATTAGCTATTGTTTTATTTTTAATTCCTTTATAAATACTCAGCCCAAAATCTTTATGCACTATGTAGTTTCCTATCTCTAAATCTACGAAATTAGACAACTTAAATGATTGGTTTGAGTATTTTTTCGAATTTATATTCACACCCATTTTATTAAAAGATAAAAATAAAGTTTTATTATTCTTTAAATAAAAAGATTTTCTTAAGAATCCGTTAACAAACAGAACTTTCCCTAAAGTTTTTTCATCTAAATCTTTAATTAATTTATTTTTTGTAGCTAGATCTGTTACAAGATAAATTGCACTAGCGTAAGGTTTTTCAGCAATCGTTTGATTGATAAAGTCTAAGGAGAAGTCATAAGGCTCTACAATTGGCTCCAAATCTAAATTTAAATTCGTACATGAATTAACTGAATGAACAGGATTAAAAAACAAAGTTTTTTTTTCTAGCAACCCACGAGATATTTCCTGTTCATTGCCATCAAGTAATGAAAAATCAGACCCTGAATCAAATATTAATATTGACTTTGGATCAATTGAATCTAAAAGAGAAAAATCAGACCCTTGTTTTGGATTGGAGTAGGACTTAGTGTCAACTACTTTTATTTGATTAAGAATTTGGCCAATCCGTCTTTCATTATCAAGATTAAAGCTTTGCATAGATGATGGTTTATCATTTTTAAATTCAACTCTTACTGGAAAAGCTTCAGCAGGGGAAAAAAAGTCAATTATTGAACCCCTTATGGCGTAATCTCCAAGTTCCTCAACAAATTCCTTTTTTCTGTAGTCAAAGTCTTCGAGTTGTTCTATCAAAGTGTTTCTTCCCCATGCAAAACTATGCTTTTTAAATTCCTTATATTGGTTATCCTTGTTTCTTCTTAACGAAGAGAACATGTTCTTGCTGTCAATAAATTTGATTCTTCTATGTTTATGTTTTTGAATGAATGATAGCAAGCTCAAAGAAAATTTCCTTTCATTGTTAATATCAGATTCACCGTGAAAGATTTCATTTGATAAATAAAAGCTAGGGACACTAAAACTTTGTTCTAGATGTTCAATTAACAATTTACATTTTTTTGGGTTGTTTGTTACAAAGAAAATATCATAATCACCTTCCTTGTATAAGCTAGCAATAATTGCAGAATTTATGAAATCATTTGAACCATATATTCCATAAGAATTATTCTTATTGAAATCAACATTGAGGGATTGAGCAATACCTCCCTCAAGAGAAATTAAATTTTTAGATAAATTTCGACTTAATTTCATCTATGTTCGTAAGAATTATGTCTCCCATTTGTGAGCAACTGACAACTTCTTCATCTTTGTCATTATGGATATCTTTAGTTCTAATTCCAGAGTTCAAAGTATTAGAAATAGCAGTATCGATTAATTCAGAGATGTTGTCTAAATTTAGCGAATATTTAAATAACATTGCAAGGGACATTATTGCAGCTATAGGATTCGCAATATCTTTTCCCGCAATATCTGGGGCACTTCCATGTACTGGCTCATAAATTCCTGCTTTATTTCCTATTGAAGCGGAAGGTAGCATCCCCAGCGAACCAGTCAATTCAGCAATTTCGTCACTAATGATGTCTCCAAACAAGTTGCCAGCGAGGATGACATCAAAAGTAGAAGGCCTCTTGATTACTTGCATAGCAGCGTTATCAATATAGAGATGTTCTAATTCAACATCTCTAAATTCTGAATCATGAACTTCGTTGACCACATCTCTCCATAATTGCATTACTTCTAAAACATTCGCTTTATCTAACGACGTAACTTTGTTTTTCCTTTTTTTTGCATATATAAAAGCCATCCTAGCAATTCTTCTAATCTCATCTTCATCATAAACTAATGTGTTACCACCAATTCTTTTCTTGTTTACTTTTTTAATAAATCTAGGCTCACCAAAATATATCCCACCTGTTAATTCCCTTATTACTAAAATATCGGTGTTACTAACTATTTCTTTTTTTAAAGACGAGGCACTTAATAATGCTGGAAAAACTTTACCAGGCCGTAAATTTGCAAAAGTTTCCAATTCTTTTCTTAGCATTAAAAGACCTTTCTCTGGTTTTAAATTGTGTTCAAGATTCTCCCACTTCTCGCCCCCAACTGCCCCTAATAATACGGCATCTGATTCTAAGGCTTTATCTAAAACAGCTTGAGTAAGAGGTTGACCATTTTTATCAATCGAGGCACCACCAAAAAGTTCTTTTTCAAATTCTATATCGAACATAGGTTTAAAATAGTTTAGTATTTTTATACATTCTTCTGTTACTTCAATTCCAATTCCATCACCTGGCAAGATTAAAATTTTTGACATGTTTTCACCTACTATATTATTCCACTCTTAAAGATACTTTGTTCTTTGTCTCACTGAGACCTTCAATTCTTACACTTACAGTATCCCCATTATTCAATTGCCCTACTCCCCCAGGTGTTCCAGTTAAAATCAAGTCACCTTTATTTAATGTCATAACTTTACTAATATAGCTAATTAAAAAGATTATATTATGAACCATATTTGAAGTATCAGACTCTTGTTTTGTTTCACCGTTAACAATAGTTTTGATTTTAACATTTTGATAATCAATTTCATCTGATATAAATGGACCAACAGGACAAAATGTATCAAAACCTTTTGCTCGAGAGAACTGTATATCAGAGGACTGCAAATCCCTTGCAGTAACATCATTTACACATATTCCACCTAATATAAAATTATGCGCAGAATCTTTACTGACCCATTTAGCCTCTTTTTTGATAACTATTCCAAGCTCTCCTTCGTAATCTACTTTAGAGCTCATATGATTTGGATAAATTATATCTTCGTCCCAACCAATAAGAGAAGATGGGGGTTTTAAAAACATAAGGGGTTCAACCGGTGGTTTCTTTTTCATCTCCGCTGCGTGATCATGATAATTAAGACCTATAGCAACAATCTTAGTCGGATATCCAATTTCAGAAAAATTTTTATATTTCATACTAATATTTTACCTTATATAGATAAAGACCCTCTGCTGGAGCACTATAATTTAGTTTTAATTTTTTTTTATTTTTTAGCGCAAGCCCTATATCCTTCTTGCTAATCAACCCTTTTTCATAATTAATTAGACAGCCAACTATTAATCTCACCATTCCTCTCAAAAAGCCGTTGCCAGTAATAACTAAATCTATATAATCGCCTTTCTGCTTAACGGATATTCTTTTTAGATTCCTTATTGTTGTTTCCCCGGAATATCCAACTTTGCAGAAATTTTGAAAATCTATTTTACCAACAAAGAGAGAGGTGACTTTTTTAATTTTATTTATGTCGATACCCCTTTTTATAAACCAAAATCTACCTTCTTCGAACACAGAACAGGAAGAGTTAATCTTGATTCTATACATATAGACTTTTTCCTTACAGTCATATTGGGCATGGAAATCATCTTTAACTCTTTCGCAAGCCTTTATCTTTATGTCTTTATCTAAAATCGAATTCAATTTATTTTTTAGCCCAATCATATTGATTGTTGACTGATTATTTATATGAAAGTTGGCAACTTGATTAATAGCATGAACTCCACTATCTGTTCTTCCAGAGCCATAAAGCACCACCTTCTTGCTCAAGGTCTTTTTTAATGTTTTCTCGATTTCGTCTTGAACTGTTCTTAATTTCTTTTGTTTCTGCCAACCAAAAAAATTAGATCCTATATATTCAATATCTAATCTTATATTCATTTTATATCCTTATTCTCTTATCAAGAAAAGGGTAAATAAAGTCTATTAGCATATTTACCGTAATTAGAATTATTGTATAAATTAAGGTCAACCCACAAATTAAAGGATAGTCTCTATTGATTATTGACAATACGAACATTCTCCCCATTCCTGGAATGGAGTAGATGCTTTCAACTACAAACGAACCAGTAATCATAAACGCCGCTATTGGGCCTATTGCTGTCACAAAAGGTACAAGAGAGTTTTTTACAATATAATGATTAAGAATATTTGTTTTGTTGATATTGTTAATCTTAGCATTCCGTACATACATAGAGGCGTCAGTTTCAGCCATTGATTCAACCATAAGTTTTGTGAGGAATGCGATTGAAGGAATTGACAATGTTAGAATTGGTAGGATGTAACTGGTTGGTCTTTCAAGTAATGCAGCCGGTAAAATCGAAAGTTGAACGGAAAAAATTATTATCAATATTGCTCCAAGAAGAAACATGGGAATCCCAACGGAGGCATATAGAAACAAATTGATGATTTTTGTAATAAACTTATTTTTTCTCTTAAATAAGAACACGGCCAAACCAAGTGAGCTTGCTATAGTAAAAACTAGTGAAAGCAACCCTATCTTTAAAGAAAAAGGAAAACTTTTAGCTATAATTTCATTTACAGTCTTGCCAGTATAAAAATAAGAAGGACCCAAATCAAACTTAATAGTATTTTTCATATAATTGATATACTGAGTCTGAATAGGTTCGTTTAATTTATATTTTTTTTCTATGTTTGCCTTAATTCTCGGGGGTAATTTCTTTTCAGTATCAAAAGGACCTCCAGGGAGTGTCCTTAATAGTATAAAAGTAGACGACATTACTATAATTAATACTAATAAGGAGCTAATTGCTTTTGTAAGAAAATAATTATTTCTCATAACTCGTGATAAAGAAATTCTTAAAAACTTTTATATTTTTTTGATCAATAGCCATAACTGAAAGCTTGTTTCGTCCAGGCTCAAGCTCAATCCCAAATGTTTCATTAACGTTAGGGACATCTTGTGCTATCAATCTTATCTTCTTTTCATTTATGAAATAATTAATACTTTTAAGATTTGTGTCATCCTGTATAGAAGAAATAATTTTTGCTTTATTTTTCTCATCTAAAACTTGGGTTTGTATGTTTATCATGGGAGGAGCCTCAAATTCTTCAATAATTTTTGCTCGAACAAATTTATCCTTTTCACTCTGAGGTACTTTAACTATTTCCGTTTTTTGTATCCAAAATGCAGGAACATTTCCATTGTTAACAAGCAAAAAGTTTTTGGTTTCACCTGAAACTTCCACCAAGCCACCTCTAGATATCCTTCCTGTAACAATTCCATCTTTGCTAGGATCAGAAAAGAATAGATTCTTATCTTTTAATCTATAATCTAAAATTTCTTGATATCTTACAAAAGTAGATATTTCTTCAAATGGCAACAAAACTATTTTATCAAAAAAGGAATGTGATTTTTCATCATGAAATCTAATTATAAATTCAATTCCTTCTTTAATATTAGCGTTATCAATTTCAAGAGTTGTACTGATTGATACATCTTTTTTGTAGATATTAGGGATTTTATGATTTTTAGCTTTAATAATTAAATCTTTATTTTTTGAAAGAATTTTTATTTGGCACTCTTCACAATTTATATTAGCGGCCTTTGTTTTAACGATTTTTCTTAATTGTATTGTTAGTCCAAGTCGAACTTGTTCTTCTGATGTCTTTTCAGGTAAAACAAAAAAAGAGAATTCAGGAAAATTAAAAGATGTTTTAGTTATTTTGGCCTTAGATAATTTTTCTTGTACTTTCACAAGCTTAGGTCTTAGCGGATCATCTAAAGATATGGAAGCTAGTGAGAAACTTACTAAATCCTCGCTGTTCTCAAGCCAGCTCGGAACATTTATCTCCATAGGAATAATTTTTTCTTGCCCTGCCTTTAGAGCGCCAACGAAGAAAAACTTATTGTTTAACGATTTATTTTCAGAATTTAGAATTAGAACCAAATTGGGGATTTCTCTCTTGGAACTATTTTGTATTTTCGCTTGTATAGTTTTAATCTTTCCAGACTCTAGGTCAATTTTTTCAGCAATGTTCATAGTTAATTCTAAGTCTTTAAATTCATTGGGATTAAAAGATTCTTTCTCTGTAAAAGCAAAATCATCTATCTTAGATGTAAACGATAGATTTAGATCTTTTGCTTTCGTTCTCAACTCTTCTTCTATTAAAGATAAAAAGTTCTCTGTGTTTTCATTAAAGGCAACTTTTTTTATACTTTCAGAATTTAGCAAATATTGAGAAAATTGAATTATTTCATCATCTTCGTCCTCGTCCTTAGTTTCTTTTGGAGTATATAAAATCTTAAAACCGCTTGAATTGAATTTATTAAATTCTAAATCGTTTTTTTTGTATTGAGTGAAGGAAGAATCATTATTAAAAATCAATTTTCTATCTTTAAAGTCCACTGGTATAAAATAGATGTCAGGTGTAACCCCGTTCAAATGGACTTTGTATTCGTCAGGGTTTAAATATTCTGCGATAGTAAGCTTAATTGCAGAGCCATCGTCTTGCTCATAAACTTCTTGAACAGTTCCTTTCCCAAATGTTTTTTCTCCCAGCACTAATGATCTTTTATTGTTCTTCAAAGCACCCGCTACGATTTCGGCTGCACTAGCACTCCCTCTATCAACTAATACTATTACAGGACCAAAGAATTTATTATCAGTTGTACGAGCCGTAAAAAAGTCCCTATTCATATTTGCTCTTTTCCCTCTAGTTGAAACAATCAATTTGTTTTTTAAAAATAAATTAGATATTTTGAGGGCTTGATCAAACAAACCACCAGGATTTCCCCTTAAATCAATAACAAGCGAAGCCATACCTTCTTCTCTAAGTGAATTGAGAGCTTGTTGAAAGTCCTCAAAGGAATTTCCCTGAAAGGCTTTTACTTTTATATAGCCTATATTTTCTTCCAAGATTTTTGAAACAATACTATCAATCTTTATAGTATCTCTTGTGATATCAAATTTAATTAAATCCTCAATGTTCTCCCTTTCGATATATAATGTCGTAGGAGTCCCTTTTTCTCCTCGTAACAATGTAATAGCTTTTTGAAGACTCATTCCATCGGTGCTAGTAGATTCAATTCTTCGGATAATATCATTTGCCTTAATCCCAGCTTTTGAAGCAGGAGTTCCATCTATTGGTGAGATGATAGTGAGCTTCTCATCTCTTAATGTAATTACAATACCGATTCCGCCAAAACTTCCTTTTGTCTCTGCTATAAATTGATTTAGCTCTTCAGGTTCTATAAGTGACGAATAATCATCTATTTCTTGTAAGACAGCATTAGCAACATGATAAGATAGCGGATCATTTTTATCTTTTAATATATTTTTCTTTTCAAGTAAATTAATTATTAAATTTAAATTTCTTCCAACGTCTATTAAATTTTTATTTTTAACTAATATTAATTCTTCTTCAATTTCAGATGTTTTAATTTTTATCCTTAGATTGCCATTTGCAACTTCTACAGTCTGAATAAAAATATCTTCAGAGAATGTATTGATAGAATCTATTCCTGCAATAAAAATTTTTTCATATGCTGTTGAATCATAAAAATGAGAATTTTTCTTTACATGATAAATAGTAGAATCAATTATTTTTTCGTTATTAGCTAACGAGCTAAAGGTTATTACTATAGAAAAAACAAAAGATAATGCTATTTTGATTGAATACTTTATGAAATTCATTAAAACAGTATAGAATATTATTTATGGTTTATATAATATGGGAAAAAACATTAAAGTCGGATTAGCACAAATTAACTCGAAAGTTGGAGATTTAAAACATAATTTTAGTAAAATCTCTAAAATTATACAGATTGCTAAAAAGCAAAAAGTTGATTTGCTATGTTTCCCAGAATTAGCTATAACCGGTTATCCACCGGAAGATTTGTTATTAAACAATAAATTTATCGAATCTACTGACTCAATGATTAAACAATTAATAAAGCTTAGCAAAGGAATAAATTGCATAGTTGGTTACCCGAAAAAGATTGAGGATAAACTTTTTAATGTCGCAGGAATATTTGCTAATGGAAAACTTCAGGGAGAATATAAAAAATTTCAGCTTCCGAACTATGGAGTCTTTGATGAAAATCGTTATTTCGAAAAAGGTGTAGAGACAGAAACATTTAAAATCAAGAACCAAGTTGTTGGTATTTCCATTTGCGAAGATATATGGACTGATTTGAAAATAATAAATAAAAGAATTTCTAATGACAATATAGATTTGCTTATTAATTTGTCAGCATCACCTTTTAGTATAGGTAAACAGAAAAAGAGATTAAGCATTTTAAAAACAATATCTAGAAAAAATAAAATTAAAGTTTGCTATTGTAATCTTGTTGGAGGACAAGACGAATTAGTATTCGATGGCAAGAGCATCATTGTAGATAAAACCGGAAACATCGAAGCCCATGCTAAAGAGTTTGAAGAAGATTTGTTGATTAAGAAACTTGATTTTAAAAGAAACAAAGCCGCTATTAGCCAATCTAAAAGAAAAGATGAAATAGAACTCGAACAAATATATTCTGCTCTTTCTTTAGGTCTAAAAGATTATGTGGAAAAGAATGGATTTAAAAAAGTTGTGCTAGGTGTCTCTGGGGGTATAGATTCGGCTCTAGTATCAGCCATAGCAGTAAGCACTCTAGGGAGCAAAAATGTTTTAGGTCTAGCCCTTCCAACAAAATACAATTCTAATAAAAGCCTTGATTTGGCAAAGGAGCTTTCAAAGAATTTAAAATTCGATCTAAGAGTTGCTCCAATTCAAAGCATATTTGAAGATACTAACAAAATACTGGGCGATTCTTATGGAAAAAAATCTTGGGATGTCACAGAAGAAAATCTCCAATCCAGGATTAGAACAAATATTCTAATGGCAACATCGAACAAACTAGGCTATTTGCTTTTAGCTACAGGTAACAAGAGCGAAATTAGTGTTGGTTACACAACATTGTATGGAGATAGTGCTGGTGGAATAGCAATATTAAAAGATATACCCAAAACATTGGTATACAGGCTAGCAAAGTTTCACAATAAGATGTATCCAAAAAATTTGATTCCTATTGGTATTATAAGAAGAGAGCCATCAGCTGAACTAAAAAATGACCAGAAAGATTTAGATTCATTACCGGAATACAAAATCTTAGATCAGATTCTAGAGCTGTATATTGAGGAAGGTAAAAACCCAAACTACATCGCCAAATTTATGAATATTAAGAAATCTATTGTTTCTTCAATTGTTAAAAAAGTTAAGAATAGTGAATTTAAAAGAAGACAATCTCCTCCGGGTATAAAGATTACTTCAAAAGCTTTTGGCCGTGATAGGAGATATCCAATAACAAACGGTTTTATTGATGCTTGATTAAAATCTTGCAAATATAATAATATAAATAAAATGGATTTTTTAAAACCCGAAGACCAATTAAATATTATCAAGGAAAACGTTAGCGATATAATTCCAGAAAACGAATTGCTTTCCAAGCTAAAGCACTCTTATGAAAACAAATCACCCCTAAAAATTAAAGCAGGGTTCGATCCAACAACTTCAAATTTACATTTAGGGCATTCTTTGTTAATAAGAAAGCTAAAAGTATTCCAAGATTTAGGACATAGCATATTATTTTTAATTGGAGACTATACGGCCAAAATTGGAGATCCTACAGGTAGAGACAAAACTAGACCAGCATTAGATACGAAAATCATTAAGAAAAATGCTCAAACATACGAAGACCAACTATATAAAATTCTAAAAAAGAAAAATGTAAAAATTTTTTATAATTCCAAATGGTTTGACAAGTTTGACTTAACAGGCCTAATTAATCTGACATCGCAAGAAAATGTAGCTCGTCTTCTCGAAAGAGATGATTTTAAAAAAAGGTATAAGGCAGGAGATGGAATTACAGTGACAGAATTTATTTATCCTCTTCTTCAGGCTTATGATTCAGTAATGTTGAAATCAGATATCGAGATGGGTGGAACAGATCAGATGTTTAATATTTTACTTGGTAGGCAGATTCAAAAGTCACATAATGTTCCAGAGCAAGTTGGAGTATTTGTGCCAATCTTAGAAGGTCTTGACGGAAAAATGAAAATGTCAAAGACTCTGGATAACCACATTAGTTTAAATGATTCTCCAGAAGAAATGTTTGGAAAGATTATGTCAATACCAGACGCATTGATGGATAAGTATATTTCGCTATTGTATCACGACAGGGAAGACAAATTTAAAAAGATCCCCAATCCATTAGAGAGAAAAAAAACATTAGGAACCACGATTGTTGAGGAATATTACAGTAAATCTTTAGCGGACTCTTCCCGCAAAGATTTTGAAAGCAAATTTAGCGAAAAAACTTTTCCTGATGATATTTTAGAAATAGAAATTGAATTGGGAGATAAAAATCTTTTGGCCCTTCTCGAAGAGATATCCAAAAAGACCTTTTCACGATCGGAATTAAAAAGACTTATAAAGGATAAAGCAATAGAAATAAATGAAAAAAAATTAACTTCCTTGGATCTTTTACCAGAAAAGCAAACTCAATGGAAAATTAAAATAGGAAAAAGAAATTTTTATAAAGCAAAATTCATTTAAATGAGTGAGTTAGTAAGCCGAGTTCTGTTTTATGTGATCATTTATCTAGGATAACAATTACTCATTATCTCAAGCGACCTACCCAGAAGCATTTGGAAGGGAAACCAGCTTCTCTACTTGGCCTTTCTCTAGGTGGGGTTTGCCTTGCCAAGCTTTGTCACCAAAACTTGCGGTGGTCTCTTACACCACCTTTTCACCCTTACCATTAATATCATATGTTTATTAATGGCGGTTATTTTCTGTGGCACTTTCCGTTGCTTCGCAACACCTGGGAGTTACCCAGCACCATTTCCCTTAAGAGCTCGGACTTTCCTCTTGTATATACAAGCGATCACTCAACTCACTCAAGCTAATAATCTATGTTAGAATCCCGTCTTTTGCAAGTTTATCTGCGACGCCATTCTCTTCCCTTGGAATCAAACTGAGTTTCAATGAAGATTTGATTAAACCATTTAATTCCTGGGCTTCTTTTAAAAGCGGAATCAATTTTTTATCTTTGCATTTCCATAGATTATTGAAATGCATACATATTAATTTTGAATCTGAAAAGATTTGTATTTCGTCTGCAGCTATATTTTTATCCAGAATTAGTTTTAAGGATTCAATCAAAGCTTGGTATTCGGCAATATTATTTGTGACCGTTCCACTTAATGATTTAGAAATTTTTTCTTCCTTTTCATTTACAATTAAATAAATACCTATCCCGCCCGCACCTGGATTAGGTTGACATGCTCCATCTATAAAGATTGTTACATTGTTATTCATAGGATTAACCTAAATCCGGTATGAGTATTTTCTTCTTACAAGAAGGACATAGAACGATTTCATTTAACTCTAAAACTTTAATATAAGTTTGAGGTGGTATCCTCATAAAACAGTGGCCACACATTCCATCTTTGGCTTCAACTGCTACAGGAGTACGATGAATGAGTAAACTATCGTAAATTTGGAGCAGTTCTTTATCTACATTTTTAGCGACTTCAATTCTCTGAGTTTCTATAGTATTAATTCTAGAATCCGAACTTTTTACTTCTAATTCCAATTTTTCTATTTCTACTTTTAGTGGTTCTACCTCATCATTGAATTTAGACACTAAAACTTCTAAGCTTTTATTTGAGGATTCTATCTGTTCCATAATCTTCAACTCTTCATTCTCAATTTCTATTTTTTTTCTTTTTAAATCACCAGTCTCTTTTTGCAATGCTTCAAATTCTTTTGATGAGTTTATCGAAAACAGTTTTTCCTCAAGCTTTAGAATCATTGAATCAACATCTGAAGTTTGATTCTGCAAACTGGAGACTTCACTATCAAGATCAGATACCTGATTCTTAATATTGTTTATTTTTTGCTCATCTGAACTTAGCTTAGAATTTAAGGAGTCAAGTCTCTCTGGGACATCTTTTAGCTCATCTCTAATACTATGAATTTTTATATCGAGTTCTTGTAATTCAAGTAAATTTTTAATCTTTTCTTTCATTTATAAATTCTCTGGGCCCAACTGGATTCGAACCAGTGACCGCCCGGTTATGAGCCGGATGCTCTAACCAGCTGAGCTATGGGCCCTAATAGAACTAAACAATAAAAATTTAATCCTATTTAATTAAAAATGCTTTGTCAATTCTTAAGCATTATACTTTTAATTCTACACCTTAATTCTAAATATTGACACCATAGAAGATATACTTATACTCAGAAAGGGATGAAATTTATACACATATTCCTGTTTATTTTAGCCTTAGCACCTCAGTTAGCATTAGCAATTAATGATACAAGACAGATGGAAAATGTATCATGGGACGAGAAACTAGGAAGTATCATAGATTTAAATTCAAAAATCATTAGCACAGATGGCTCTAATATGAGCCTTGACCAGATTCTTGATCAAGACAAGCCAACAGTTTTTGTTTTAGCCTATTATAGTTGTCCGCGAATGTGCACCTTTTTATTGGATGGGACTTTTGATGCTGTGTCTTCCAACACGGAAGCTAGACCAGGTATAGATTACAATTTAGTAACTCTTAGCTTTGATTCTTCTGATTCACCTGAATTTGCAAGAAGCAAAGAAGAAAAATATGAGAAAAAACTAAATCAAGGTGAGAGCTGGAACTTTTTCGTGGCTGAGGACATTAGTATAAAATCAATAAGCGATTCAGTTGGATTTAAATTTGTAAAAGATGGGAATGATTTTGCCCATCCGGCAGGTATAATATTTTTGACCAAAGAGAGAAAGATCTCTAGATATTTAACTGGAGTGATTTTTGATCCCAAGGATTTCAAGCTTGCTTTGCTTGAAGCTTCCGGGGGGGTTATCGGGGAATCAACAATAACAGATAAAGTTCTACTCTACTGTTATGATTTTGACCCTGTTGGCAAGAAGTATGCGCTGCAAGCTTTAAATGTAATTAAGTTAGGTGGCGCAGTTACGTTAATAGCATTGAGTGTATTTTTAGGGTTTATGTGGTTAAGGAAAGAAAAGAAGTAAAAGGAGTTAATCATGGAATGGCTGCCAGTTTCTGCCTCAACATATGCTGATAAAGTTGACTTTGTTCTAACATTAATAAACTGGATTTCTGTAGTTTCTTGCGTATTAATCGCTTTTTTACTTATTTATTTTGTTATTAAATACCGAAGGAAGACGGACAATGATCCTACTCCTGCCATTACTCATGATAGTTTTCTAGAAACACTTTGGACCGTCATACCAACAATCTTGTGTATAATCATTTTCCTTTACGGATACGTCTATTACGATGAGTACACTACCACACAAGAAAATTCTTATGAAATAAATGTTAATGCTAAAATGTGGATGTGGACTTTTGATTACCCGAATGGAAAGAAAACACTTAATGAACTATATGTGCCAGTAAATCAGCCAATTAGATTAGTTATGCAATCTGAAGATGTATTGCACAGTTTCTACGTACCAGCATTTCGTGTAAAACAAGATTTAATGGGGAATAGATATACATTTATTAACTTTACTGCAACTAAAGAAGGTGTATATAAAATTTACTGCACAGAATATTGTGGAACAGGACATTCAAATATGGGTGGAAAGGTTCATGTTCTATCTGCCGAAAAATATGCGTCTTGGGAGTCGGGAGGCGATACAGATACTGCAAAGGCCTCGGCTGATTTACCATTAGACCAAGTCGGTAAAGAGCTGTATCAAAGTGCAGGATGTGTGGCTTGTCATAGTGTGGATGGAAGTGATGGGGGAATTGGTCCTACTTGGAAGGGGCTATTTGCCAAAAAAAGAGAATTTGAAGACGGCACATCTTCTGTAGCCGATGAAAATTATTTAAGAGAATCTATAGAGCTGCCTTCGACAAAAATCGTTAAAGGATATATGCCGGTTATGCCAGCATACAAAGGAGTCTTAAGCGATTCACAAATAACTGCTCTTATCGAGTATATTAAAACATTAAAGTGAGGTTAGAATGATATGACATCAGACAACGGCAACGGTAAAGATTACTTACAAAATGGAAAAACCTTCGAATCATGGTTTTTCACACATGACCACAAAAGACTAGGCGTAATGTACTTAGCAGGGATTGGAATATTCTTTGTAATTGCAGCTATTGCATCATTCCTTGTAAGAGCGGAACATTTATCCCCTGAACAAACAATTATGGGTGCACATACTTACAATGTTATGTTCACTTTGCACGGAGCAATCATGGTCTTCTTGTTTATTATTCCAGGAGTAGGAGCAACTTTTGGAAACTTTTTTATCCCTCTGATGATTGGAGCAAAAGATGTCATTTTTCCCAAGTTGAATCTTTATAGTTTTTGGATTTACTGTGTTGGCGCCATTGTTATCTTGATCGCATTATTTTCTCCAGTAGATACTGGTTGGACTTTCTACACTCCATATTCTATTGAATCTCAAACAAATGTCATCTTGGTAACAACAGGAATTTTTATTTTAGGGTTTTCATCGATTTTAACAGGGCTAAATTTTATTGTTACTATACATAAACTAAGGGCCCCAGGGCTTACATGGGACAGATTACCCTTATTTTGTTGGGCTGCTTATGCTACATCACTTTTACAGGTATTGGCAACTCCTGTAGTTGCAATTACTTTAGTATTGCTTATAGGAGAAAGATATTTTGGTTTAGGTTTTTTTGATCCTGCAAGAGGTGGAGACCCCGTTCTCTTCCAACATTTTTTCTGGTTCTATTCGCATCCTGCTGTATATATAATGATTTTGCCAGCTATGGGAATAATTTCAGAAGTTATTCCGGTATTTTCCAAGAAACCCATATTTGGTTATAAAGCTATTGCATATTCTAGCCTTGCTATAGCATTAATAAGTTTTCTTGTTTGGGGTCACCATATGTTTACAAGTGGCCAATCAAAATTAGTGAATATAATTTTCTCAGCGATCACTTTTGGTGTTGCCATACCAACGGCCATTAAAGTCTTTAATTGGATATGGACTATGTATAAGGGGTCTGTTGAATTGTCCGCGGCAATGCTACATTCATTGGGTTTCATCTTTCTTTTTACAATTGGTGGACTTACTGGACTGCATCTCGCAGCTCTTGCAGCAGATATACACTTACATGACACATATTTTGTTGTTGCCCATATGCATTACGTTATGGTGGGCGGCACTTTATTTGGAATATTCTCAGCACTCCATTTTTGGTATCCCAAAATGTGGGGAGTGATGTTTGATGAATTCAAAGCCAAAATAGCTTTCGTTCTTCTTTTTATTGGATTCAATGTCACTTTCTTTCCTCAGTTTATAATGGGAACTTTAGGTATGCCAAGAAGATATTTTAATTACGATCCAGAATTTACCTTTTATCACCAACTCTCGACAAGTGGAACATGGTTCTTGGCAATAGGATTTATTTTGATGATATATAATTTCTTCACTCCTATATCAAAAGCCCCAGCTAATCCTTATGGATCAAAGTCATTAGAATGGAGCATGCCTTCACCGCCTCCAACTTTAAATTTTGACGAAATTCCTACTGTAACTGCATCAACATATGATTACGGAAATAAAATAGAGGAAGACGCATAGAATGAAATTGCTAGAAATGACCTCGAGATTCATTAAAGCGCTTGCGTACCCATCTGAAATGTTGCCACCTATAGCACATGATGATGAACATCAACTGGTTGACCCAAAAACCGAACATGAAGCTGCAAAATTTGGCATGTGGCTTTTTCTGGCTACGGAATTACTATTGTTCGGAGGTCTTTTTGCAGCTTACGCAATCTTTAGAGCCATTTATCCTGATATGTTTGAACAAGGTTCGCAGAGTCTAAACGTTAATCTTGGTACAATTAATACAGTCATCTTGATTTTTAGTAGTTTTACTGTTGCTGTAGCCGTCAAAGGAATTCAGGAAAACAGACTAAAATTGGTCGAATGGATGTTATGGATAACCATAGTCTGCGGAGCAATTTTTGGAATAAATAAATACTTTGAGTATTCATATAAAATTGGTAATGGTATTACTCCTGGAACAGATATATTTTATTCGTTGTATTATGCCGCTACAGGCGTTCATATGCTTCATGTATTTATAGGGATGGGGGTACTCGGTTTTCTTTTATATAAAACCAAAAAGGGTTTTTATTCAAAAGAAAATTATACAGCTATTGAAATAGGAGGCTTGTACTGGCATTTGGTCGATTTAATATGGATATATCTATTTCCATTATTGTATTTAATTGGCTAGGGAGATTATATGAAAGATTTAGGCGGATACGAATTATATATAAAAATTGGTTTGTTGCTGATGGTCCTAACAGTTATAACTGTAGGAGCAGCACAGTTTGATTTTGGCCCCCTAAACGTCCCAATAGCTTTATTGATAGCATCTGTTAAGGCAACATTTGTTGCACTCTACTTTATGCATCTCAAGCACGAAGATACAATGACCTGGATCTTCGCGACTTATCCAATATTCCTACTGTTTTTATTGATATCTTTTTCCGCGACAGATATTTTTACTCGTCTTTTAAATTAACCGCAATGGGCAATCTAGAAAAATTAACAATCTTCTCTTTGATTCTCTTGCTTGTATGGGGAAATATGGTTAGCGGACTAGGAGCAGGTCTTGCCTGTCCAGATTGGCCTTTATGTTTTGGTAAATTTTTTCCTGAGCTTAACTTTTCCATATTCATGGAACATACCCATAGAATTCTTGGGTTAGTAGTTAGCATCTTTTTTTTATTTTTAGCTAAGAACAGATTGAAAACTTATGTTGGGAAGCAAAAATTACTCCCAATAATTTGTGGCTTACTATTGTTGATTCAAATCATAGTTGGAGGGCTAGTGGTAATCCTGCAACTAGAGACAAATATAACCACTTATCATTTTGGAAACGCAATCATAATTTTTATTTTAATTTATATTATGTGCGTCTTTTCTAATGAAAAAGAACTAAAAGATGCAAAAATTTTTTCAAAAGAAAACATCATATATCTTTTGTTCTTTTTTGTTATATATGTCCAACTAGTCTTAGGAGCTTATGTAAGGCACTCGAACGCAGGCCTTGCTTGTCCAGATTTTCCGAAATGTTTGGGATATTGGGTTCCTCCTTTCTTAAGTGGAACAGTATTTGTTCATCTTGCTCATAGATTTACTGGAATTTTTATACTTTTATTTTCAACCTTTCTTTTTATTCTCTCTTACTACCAAAATACTTCAGCAACAATTATCAAGAACTTAAGAAATTTATTAATTTTAATTTTATTCCAAGTGACACTTGGCGTATTTGTAGTTATTTCACGACTTGCTTTCTCAATGACCGCTGTACATTTACTAATAGCGTTATTCATTCTGATGGTACTATTAAATATAATTTTTGAGAATAAGAAATCATTGAACGCATGAAATATTTAGCAGCATTACTTTTACTTTGCAAACCGACGATTATTCTTAGTGTTGGACTTACAGGATTCACAGGGATGATACTTGCTTCAAGATCTTTTCCAGAACCAAACTTAGTAATACTTACTATTTTGTCGTTAGTTCTTTCTGCTGGTGGCTCAGCAATCATTAACAATATAATTGAACGAGAGAAAGACCAACTTATGGAAAGACTTGCAAAGCGAGTTGAAGCTTTAAAAATAGTAGGAATTGGTGGCGCATCATTTTTCGCTTCACTATTAATTACTTTTTCTTTAGGGTTGTCTTTCTTCTTCATTAACCTAACTAATTTTATCCTCATCGTAATGGCCATACTCTCTTATACTGTTTATTACACTTTGTTTCTAAAAAGATCTTCTCCTTTTGGAACTGTATTAGGGGGGATACCAGGAGCTCTTCCTGTAATAATTGGCTTTTCCGCAATTCAACCAAACATATCAAAAGACTATATTGATGTTTTAATACTTTTTATTTTCATGATGGTTTGGCAGCCACCACATTTTTGGGCATTAGCACAGCATTTGTCTGACGACTATAAAAAGGCCGGGTTTCCAGTTATGCCATTAATATATGGTCAAAAATATACTAATTATTTAATTGCTATTTATAGCCTAGCCCTGTTACCTATTTCATTATATTTCTGGGTTGTGGGTATAGCTTCAAGCTTTTATTCATTTATTGCGATAATAATGGGCGTAGCCTTTCTTTACACAGTATTCCTTTCCTTTAAGAAGAAAGGCCATTATATATTAGTTTTCCTCTTCTCAATTTTTTATATGCTAGTAATTAATTTATCGCTGGCATTTGATATTCTACTAAACAATGCCAGAAGCTTGTAAAAAAATCTAATTGATAAAAATAAGGAATAAATTTATTGTATTATCAATATGATAAAAATTGTTAATTTATCTTTTTCGGATATAGACAAAGAAATAAAAAAACTTCGAAAAAAACAAAGAGATTCAAATAGAAAGATTGAAAAGCAAGTTACTTCAATTGTTAGCCAAGTATTGCGTGATGGGGATAAAGCTTTGACTGCTTTATCAAAAAAATTCGATAAGACAGAAATAAAACCACAAGATTTTGAAGTGAAAAAATCTGAAATAAGCAATTCTCAAAAGTTGGTTTCAAAAGAAGTAAAATCGGCAATAGAAGAATCATATAAAAGGATTAAAAATTATCAAACGAGAAAATTACCAAAATCATTTAAATACAAAGATAAGCTTGGAAACATATTAGGCTGGACAATTAATCCAATTGAGAAAATTGGAATATATGTTCCCGGAGGAACAGCATCATATCCATCTACATTATTGATGACAGCAACACTTGCGCAAGCCGCAGGATCAAAAGAGATTTATGTTGTCACACCACCTTCAAAGAACAAAATCAATCCATCAATATTGTATGCAGCAAAAGTTACAGGAGTAAAAACAATTTACAAAATAGGAGGAGCCCAAGCTATAGCAGCTTTGGCTTTTGGTACAAAAACTATACCTAAAGTTGATAAGATTGTAGGGCCAGGCAATGCTTATGTGGCTACAGCTAAAAAACAGGTGTTTGGTAATGTAGATATCGACATGATTGCTGGACCCAGCGAGGTTCTAATTGTCGCGGATAAAACAGCAGATCCAAAATTAATTGCTGCTGACTTAATTGCGCAAGCGGAGCATGATATCAAATCCTCAGCAATCCTTATTACGGATTCTGTCACTATTGCAAAAGAAACAACTAGTCAACTGATAAGACAATCACAGTTATTGCCAAGAAAAAACATAATAAGAGAATCATTAAAGAAGAACGGTAGAATCTATATATTAAGATCATTAAAAGGATCAATTAAATTAGTAAATGATTTTGCACCCGAACATCTACAAATAATTGCAAGAAATGGAGAGCAGCTTTCATCTAAAATTACCAACGCAGGATCCATTTTCTTAGGAAAACTGTCGGCCGAAGCTTTTGGGGACTACATTGCTGGCCCAAGTCATGTTTTGCCAACCTCAGGAAACGCTAAGTTCTCATCACCATTATCAGTTTTAGATTTCCTAAAATATTCAAGCCTTACAAAGATGTCGGTTAAAGGTGTCAACAAACTTGCCCCTCTAGTAGTAGCTCTTGCAAAGGAAGAAGGGCTAGATGGACATGCCATGTCAGCTTTGCTTAGATTGAAAAAAGGGGATTCATAGTTGTCATCACAATTACGAGTAAAAAAAATTTTAAAGAATTTTAGTTCGTATGAGCCAGATGAAATTGAATATTCTTATAGGCTCAATGCAAACGAATCACCATTTGATGAAACTTTGCAAATCTTGGAAAGTTTATCTAAATCAAAAAAAAAGGCCTACTTAAAAGCTAATGCTATAAATAGATACCCCGACCCATACCAAAAAGAACTAAGAAAAAGAGTTAGCAAACTTCATGGAGTTAATTTAAATCAAATAATTTTTGGAAATGGGTCTGATGAGTTAATATTATATTTGCTTCTAGCACTTACAGGCAAAACAACTAATATTATTCATTTGAACCCAAGTTTCTCCATGTACAAAATACTATCTTCTGCTACAGGCAATAACCCTATAAAAGTTAACTTAGATAGTAATTTTCAAATAGATATAAATGATATGCTTAAGAAGATTAAAAAATACAATCCGGATTTAATATTTATACCAACACCAAATAATCCAACTGGAAATTCATTTCACCAAGAAGATATAAAAAAAATAATTAAAAGTTCAAAAGGGTTAGTTGTAATTGACGAAGCCTATGCTGATTATTCTTCTCACTCATATTTACCGATACTAAAAAGAAATAGCAACTTATTAATAATGAAGACAATGTCAAAAGTCGGATTTGCTTCGTTAAGATTGGGATACTTGATTGGGAATAGTAAGATTATCTCCGAAATAAACAAAATAAGATTGCCATACAATATTTCCACTCTTTCTCAATTAATAGCTTGTGATTACTTTGATAATCAAAAAAGTATAAAAAAGAAAATTCAGGTTATTAAGAGCGAACGAACTCGACTAGTAAAATTTCTTGAAGACAGAACCAATTTCGATGTTTACCCAACAGATTCTAATTTTATATTAATTAGAACAACAAAATCTAAATCTCTAAATAATTTCCTTAAGACTCAAAGTATTGTTCTTAGAAGTTTTAACTCAAATAAGGAATTAAAAAATTGTTTGAGAATAACAGTTGGTTCACCAAAAGAGAACAATAAATTAATCAGAGCCATCTCTGCTTTTATAGTTAAATAGAGGTGTAAATAAAACTAGTAAAATCATGACATAGAATTCATTAATAAGTTCCTTGTAATAACTATAATAAGTTATATCTCCTCGTAATGAACCTGATCGAAATTTATAAGTGGCAACCGTATTGGTATTGTGGTTTTCTCTAGGAAAAAGCCAATAAATATATCCTGATTCTCTATATGCAACATCATAATTTATGATCCCTTTTTTGTTTTTTTCTATTTTTTTTACAATTTTCCCTGTAGGGTCAACAACTGCACTTATTCCATTTGTGGTGGATCTAAGTAAATACCTCCTTGTCTCAATTGTTCTTGGAACTGAAAGCATTAAATGCTGATAAGAAGCTAAAGTATCCCCATACCACCAGTCATTAGTTAGATTTATCATGATAGCTCCGCCATATTTACTCTCAAATAAATCTTCATAGCAAATCATAATTTCTGGGTATATTTCAACTCCCTTAGAAGTTGTTAAAGATACTATATGCCGGAATTTGTTATCTCTTCCAGTGTATAGCTTTAAAGGCATGTGAAACATTCCATATTTTCCACCTGAGTTGAGACTTACAAAAGAGTCATAAATCGGAATTACCTTAGAAATAAGAGGGGCAAAGGGGTAGTATTCCCCAAATATCATTAGCTTTCTTTTATTGTAGGCACCTATAAGCCCAGTGTATATGTCGTTTTCTGTTTCCCTATCAAATTTGAAGTGAAACGCAGTATTAAAATAATATTGCCCGGAAGCACTCCAATTATGCAAATATCTATTAAGTTGTCGTTTATAGTCGATAGATTTTTTATAAAAATCTTCTCCTCTAGCTTTTGATAATTTCTCAAATAGTAAATTACTTTTTGATATACCATTAATTCTATTTTTTAAATTATCTAAAATTTGCTTATTTTTAATGGGAAGTATCGTTATTTGGCTTATGCTTCCAAAAATAAGATTTTCACCAGTGCTTTTAAATAATTTCCTGAAAGCTTCTTCGAATCTACTAAACTTTGCCTCTTCATTCTCATATTTTACCAAGTCAAGCGAGCTTTCAGGCCATATAATTAAAAACGGATTATGGTCTATAGAATTATGCAACTCGATTAAATTTTCTAAATTGTTATTGTTCTGAATTATAGAGATTGGAACTTTTGGTAAACTTGATAGTGAAATTGAGGTCTTTTGAATTAAATGCTGACCGTAATAAAAAATTGAAATGACGATTAAAACAAAACCTACAAAAACTTTAGTTCGCTTTGAAAAGATTAATTCATATATTGTTATATTTGCTACAAGAACAAGAATACTTAATATATTTAATCCGAAAATCGAAATAAGTTGAGCTACTTCCTGAAAAAGTATTTGACTGTTTCCTAGTCTGTATGGAAAAATCCTTGGAAAATAACTCTCTAAAACAATATAAAAAAATATCAGCAAAGAATATTGATAAACTTTATTATAGTTTTTTGTTGAGACAAATTTAAACAATAAGAAAACAAGTATGTAAAAAACAGATTCATAAATAGAGTATAAAAAGTGTGTCAGAAGAGAGATTGGATAATTTGCACCTGTTTGTGTAACGATTGTTGTAGGTATCCAATATGTACCAATTAGTGTCACGATGGTACCAAAAATTATTCCAACCCTTAAGGCGCTTAGCTTGCTTGATTTAAATAGGTAAAATAAGGGTATAAAACATACCCATGAAAGAGGCCAAAGGCTAAAATTCATGAAAGGGGCAACAAACAAGATAGACGACAAGACAATCAGTAGGTAATTAATCATTTTTAAATTATATGCATTACTTAACACTACGTAAATTCTTTTATGATTTATTCACAGGTAAACTAATCGTATGAGGGGGTTTTATCGTAGAGATGATTAATACACCTGTTTTAGTTCTCAACAAGTTCTTTTTTCCAATTGACACTACAAATGTCAAAAGAGCGTTTTTGATGTTGTATTGCGGTGCGGCTAAGGCTGTTGATATTAATTATGAAACCTTTGATTTCGATTCCTGGAGTCAAATCACAAGTATGAAAAATGATGATTGTATCCGAACGGTATCTAAAATTATCAAGATTCCAAGAGTAATAATGGTCGTTAGATACGACAAGGTCCCATGTAAAGAAGTTAAATTTAATAGATATAATATTTTCAAGAGAGACAAAACACAGTGTCAATATTGTGGTTTGTCATTTCCACGACAAGAGTTAACAATCGATCATGTTGTTCCAAAATCTTTGGGTGGTAAGACTATTTGGAATAATGTTGTGTGTTGCTGTATTAAATGTAATAGACAAAAAGGGAATAAGGACTTGAGTTTGACCAATATGGCGTTAATTAACAAACCGGTAAAGCCTAGCTGGGAACTGCTTTCAAATTTGTATATAAAGACTGTGAAATTTGAAGAGTGGAAACCCTTCTTGAGTTTTGTTGACGCGTCTTATTGGAATGTTGAACTTGAGTCATAGCTATTTGATATTGACAAAAACTAATAATTTGTAAGAATATACTTCTTTGGAGGATATGATGGAAGCTGTGGTAAGGACAGGCGGGAAGCAATATTTAGTTAAAGAAGGAGATAAAATTCTCATTGAGAAGACTGGTTCGGATATTGGCGCAGAAATTAAATTTGATGATATATTAATGATCTCAGATGATAAAAAAATCCTCTCTAGTCCATCAGAACTCAAACCATTTAAAGTTTCTGCTAAAGTTGTATCAAACGATAAGGGAAAAAAATTAAAGGTTTTCAAATTTCGGAGAAGACAGAATTCTAAATCACTCAATGGCCACAGGCAATCTTACCAGACTGTTGAGATTGTATCGATAAGCAAGGGGAGAAGTAAATAATGTCAACAACAAAAAGTGGTGGCAGTAGTAAGAATGGAAGAGATAGTGCTGGAAGACGATTAGGCGTTAAGCTCTTTGGTGGTCAGTCGGTAAACACTGGTGGAATTATTGTGAGACAAAGAGGAACCAAGTTCCACCCCGGCAGAAATGTAGGTATTGGCAGGGACCACACCTTGTTTGCGCTAAAAAATGGCTTGGTACGATTTGACAGAAGAAGCAAGACAAAAGTCTTTGTTAATGTAGAATCCTCACCTTCTTAATTGTTTATTATCTGACTTTAAGTAGTTTTATCTAACCGATATCCCCATTATAATAGTTAAAAATGAAATCAGTTGATATAAGAAGAAAGTTTCTTAGCTTTTTCGAACAACGTGGTCACCACTTGGTACAGAGCTCAAGTTTAATACCGCATAATGATGCAACTTTGTTATTTACGAATGCCGGCATGGTTCAATTTAAGGATATCTTCTTAGGGAGAGAAAAAACCAACTATACCAGAGCCGTTTCCTGCCAAAAAGCTTTAAGAGCAGGGGGAAAACACAATGATCTCGAAAATGTTGGTCGAACAAGAAGGCACCATACTTTTTTTGAAATGCTAGGAAATTTTTCTTTTGGAGATTATTTTAAAGACGAAGCGATTAATTTCGCGTGGGAATTTCTAACTGAGGAACTACAAATCCCTTCAGAAAAACTATTCGTAACAATTCATCAAGATGACACAGAGGCTGAAAAAATATGGAAGGAGCAGCTGAATATTGCGCCTGACAAACTTTTTAAATTAGGAGATAAAGATAATTTTTGGTCTATGGGTGATACAGGTCCTTGTGGCCCTTGTTCTGAAATCCTATATGATATCGGTGAAACCTTTTCTGATTGTAAAAATCCTGAAAATTGTACCGTCGAATGTGATTGTGGAAGATACTTAGAAATTTGGAATTTGGTATTTATGCAATTTGACAAATCCGAAGAAGGCAAACTTTCTGATTTGCCTAAACCAAGTATTGATACTGGTATGGGCTTAGAAAGACTTGCGTCAATTCTTCAAAACGTAGAAAGTAATTACGATACAGATTTATTTGAATATCTTATAAAATATGTTGCAAATTCTTTGTCGATACAATATGGAGATGATGAAGAATTAGATATTTCCATGAGGGTTCTAGCTGACCATTCACGAGCCGTTACATTTCTTATTTCGGATGGAGTCATACCTTCAAGTGAAGGAAGGGGCTATGTTCTACGAAGGATATTAAGGAGGGCGGTAAGGCATTACAAAAAACTTGGAATAAATGAGCCATTTTTATTTAAACTCTCGGAGCTTATTATTCACGAAATGGGCGATTCATATCTGGAATTAACAAATCAAAATACCAACATAATCTCGATAATTCTTAACGAGGAAGAAAAATTTCTTAGTACTATCGATAGAGGTTTAGAACAACTCAATGAAGCAATGGTAGCTAGTGAAAAAACAAAAATATTGTCAGGTAAAGATATTTTTAAACTTTATGATACATTTGGTTTTCCCGTAGATTTAATTGAGGACATATTAAGAGATACTGATTATTCATTAGATTTAAAATCTTACGAAGAAGAGATGCTAAAACAAAAGCAGTCATCTAAAAAAGCATCAAAATTCAAACCTGCGATTGCCGATACCCTTAATCTAAATGATGTTCTTCAAGTTGATACTCAAACAATTTTCCATGGATATGAACAACTAATTTGCGAATCCAAAATTATTGCTATTATTAAAGACGATGAGATAGTTTTTAGTGCGAAGAAAGGGGAGAAAATTAGTTTAATATTCGAGGAGACCCCTTTCTATGCTGAATCGGGCGGTCAAGTAGGTGATAAGGGAACTGCAAGTAATAACTCCTCATTGATTGATATTATCGATACACAAAAATCAAAAGAGGGATTATTTATTCACAGCGCTATAGTAAAAGATGGAAATTTAAAAAATGGAGATAAATATAAATTGTTGGTCGAGGAAGCTGCAAGAGGGCGAATCGCCTCTCACCATACCGCCACACACATTCTTCATTCGTGCTTAAGAGATATACTCGGAACTCATGTACGACAAGCTGGTTCATTAGTAGAGTCAAACCGACTTAGATTCGATTTTAGCCATTTCTCTAATATAGATCGGGATACTCTATCTGAAATTGAAAGTTTATGTAATGACAGAATTCGACAGAATTCCTTAGTAGAGATAAGGGGCAATGTAGATTACAAGAAAGCAATCAAAGAGGGTGCCACGGCATTCTTTGAAGAAAAATATGAGGACGTTGTTAGGGTCGTCATGATTGGTGATTTTAGCATGGAATTATGTGGTGGATTTCAGGTACAACATACCGGAGATCTTGG
>CAYTRR010000006.1:0-19240 GCA_964440275.1 uncultured Spirochaetales bacterium
AACAACAATGTTTTTCTTTTTTCTTTTGAGCTTCGAGGTCAAATTGTAAACGGCTTCATGAAATCTAAGTTTATAAGCAAGTCTGTTCTCGTTCATCTGACCATTAGGAAAATAAAAATTTAATAGAATGAAGTTTTTGAATTCGAGTATGAGGGTCCGTCCCTCAATGTCAAACTCTTCGTCAGATTCTAGGCTTGTTGTGACTTTAATCGGCTTCGTTTTTGAATAAACAGCTACTCCAGAATAGCCTTTTTTTGTTTGTGCTGAGTTAAAATATGAGAAATAATCGGAAATGTTAATTAAATCGTCTGAGAGTTGTGACTGCTCCGCTTTGATTTCTTGAAGGCATAAAATGTCAGGTTGATATTTTTTAACAAAGTTAAGAAAACCCTTTTTTTTAACTGCCCTAAGACCATTTACGTTCCATGAAAAGATTTTCATATAACTAGTTTATAATATTATAGCAATTATGAATTTTGTCATTGTTCCTTTTAAAAATTTTGTTGATGCAAAATCTAGATTAAGAAAGGATATTTCTGATAAACAAACCCGAAAAATTGTCAAAATAATGCTTGAGCATGTCCTTGCAGAGATAAAAAAATGTAGTGATTCTTTTGAAAAATATCTTGTAACAAAAGATGAGGAAGCAATTAAAATTGCTCAATCTCAAGGAATCAAAACTCTAATAGAAAAAAAACAGGTTGGTGAGAGCGCTTCTATAGATTGGGCATCAAAAAAGCTGCATGAGCTGGGAGCAACCTCTGTTTTGAGAATACCTGGCGACTTGCCGTTAATTAAAGCAGAAGACATAAATGAAATATTTGAAGTATCAAACAAAACCAACAGTAGTATCCTGGTTCCTTCAAATAGTGGGCTTGGTACAAACGCTATACTGAGAAAACCTCCTGGGGTTATTCCTTCTTTTTTTGGACCAAACAGCATGAAAAAACATGTCGCTGCATTTAAAGAACAAGGGGCAAATTATTCCATAGTCAAGAATTCCAACATTGCGTTTGACGTTGACACTAATGAAGATGTAGAAAACTTGAAAACTCTTTCTGAAAAATCCCCAACTGTAATTTCAATACTAAATTTAATTAATTGAGAACTGCCAAGATGTCGGTTTCTTCCAAGATTAGCAAATCTTTCCCGTCTACAGAAAGTTCGGCGCCTCCGTATTTGCTAAAAAGAACCCTGTCCCCTTCTTTGACAACTAATGGGGTTATGTTTCCTTTGTTGTCAACTCTTCCTGTCCCCACAGCTACAACGGTTGCCTCAAGCGGTTTTTCTTGTGAGGCGTTGGGTATAATTATTCCCCCCTCTGTCATTTCTTGAGCTTCGTTCCTCTCAACTAAGACTTTATCGCCTAATGGTCTTATTTTTTTAGATTTACTCATTTGTTTCTCCTAATAAATTAATTTCCTTAATAAAAACTAATCATAAATAATAAACTTTCAAGGCATTAAACGAATTTAATAGAAAACTCATGTTTGTGCTTGATGTTCATGTTTACAATTAATGGAGTTATGGCTTCAATCATCCCGGAAAGCTCTAATGGTCCAGCATCAATGGTTCTTAATTTTGGCATTTCCTCAGTTAAAGTTTTAACGAGAGCTTTTGAATCCTCATCGTCGCCACATATTACAACATCGTAATCGAGTTCTTTTTCAAAATTTGCTAAGCCTTTTGCAGGAATGTTGTGATATGCGCTCACAATGCTAACCGTGTCAGGAAGGACTGCTTTTATTTCTGCAGCAGAAGATCCTGCTTCCGGCTCCTTAAAAAGAAAGCTTTTAGTTTGTTCGTCTCTAACCATTGGTACCACGGGTGTTATAACCACTTGGTTTGTGAAAGATTCCTTGATTCCCTCTAACGTAGACTTGGTATATTCATGCGGGAGACAAACGACTACAACTTCGGTCTCCTTGGCTGCATCTTCATTGGTTAGTCCTTTGATGCTAGCTTCTACGCCCACTGCCTTTGCTTTATCAAGCATTTCCTGTGTTATACCCTCGGCCTTTTCTTGGCTTCGCGAACCAATATAAATCTCATGTCCCGCTTTCGCCCATCTTATTACAAGCCCTTCTGCAAAAGCTCCTGTTCCCCCTAGCAAACTTATCTTCATAATTTTCTCCTATTGAAATGAATAATTAGTGATTAATTATAACAGTTTTTTTAATCCAAGGGCAATAGTTTCGCTTTTCGATTCAATGTTGATTATTTTTATCTTACCTCTGCGGGTCAATATGCTTATATTTGACTTCGGAACGCTGAAAAAACCTGAAAGAACCTTGATAAGCTCTTTGTTGGATTGCTGTTTATGTGGGATAGCCGCTACTTTAACCGTCAGAATGTTGTTATCGTAAGAAATTACTTCTGATTTTTTTGCTCTTGGTTTTACTAAAACAGAAAGTTTCAAGGTTAAAAACTGTATGCCAAATCAATAAGTGATCTGACCAAAAACACTTGGCCTAAATAATGCAGTGCTAGGGCCGCAATAAATGGCGACCAATCTATTCCTCCATACTGAGGTACGACTTCCCTGATAGGCTCAAGCAAAGGTTCTGTTATCCTTCCCATAAAATATACAAGCCTATTGTAAGGATCAGGGTTTACCCATGAAATCAAGCATCGTATAAGAATTATCCAGAACAATAGTTCAAAAACTGTGTTTAAGATTCCTGCTATTGCCAACAAGAGGTTGGTCATTTCTTTTTCCTCGTTTTTTCTATTTCCTTGCTAATTTGATAAGATTTTTTTGCGGCGGAGCTAAGGGCCTTAGTAACAACTTTAGAATAATTGCTCTTTTTCAAACTTTTTAATCCTTCTTCGGTAGTGCCTCCTGGAGAAGCAACCATCGATATGAATTTATTAATATCGGGGTTATTATACTTTAAAAATTCGATCGTTCCTGCTATGGTCTCGAAAACTAGAAGCTGGGATAGCTTGTTGTTAATCTTTTTTTTCTTCGCGTATGAGAGGTTCGCTGCTATATATTCAGCCAAGAAAGCCGGCCCCGAACCACTTAGGGCGGTAATATAGTCGAAGTCTTCATCCCTATTTAGTGGAACAATTTCTCCAATAGAAGATAAGAGTTTCGTCGCTTTTGTTTTGTCTTGCCTTGTGCATTTTGAGTTTGGCATTGTAGCAACAACTCCTTTGCCTATTAGGCAAGGCAAGTTTGGCATTGTTCTAATAATCTTTTTATCGTGTCCAAAAAAATTCTCGAGAGCAGTCAAAGATACGCCTGCAGCAACAGAAATTAATACCTGTTTCTTTTGAAGAAAAGGTCTGATTTCTTCTGCTACTTTTTTTATAATATTTGGCTTAACACAAAGAAATACAATTGTGCTTTTTTCAGTTGCTTTTTTGTTGTCATTTGTTGTTTTTATTTTTTTAGTAGTTTTTATTTGAGACAATTGTCGGGAGCTTATATCAGAACAGCAAATTTCTACATTCTTGTTTGTTTCAACAATGCCCGTGAGGATGGCCTTGGCCATATTCCCGGCACCTATTATTCCTATGCGCATAAATTGATTATAATGTTTTTTTTCTTTTTCCGAAAATTCTACTTCCTATTCTTACGATTGTTGCCCCTTCATCGATTGCGATTTTGTAATCGTTGCTCATTCCCATTGACAAATGAGGGGGGTGGCTAAAATATGAATTTAAGTCTAATGAAAGTTTTTTTAGTTCTTTATAGTATTTTCTAGATTCCTCAGGATTTTCTGAAAACTCTGTAATAGTCATTAAGCCACCAAGGCTCACGCTTTCGAGGGTTTTGATTTTTTCTACCAAATTTTGTGTTTGGTCCAAGCGGGTACCACCTTTTTTTGGATCATCAGAAATATTTATTTGCAATAAAATTTTCTGCTTGAAGTTGTTTTTTTTGCTTAAATTGTCTATAAGTCGAGCCTTTTCGTAGCTGTCAACTGTGTGAATAAGGGCAGAGGTTCCAACTATATATTTAATTTTATTTTTTTGTATCTGACCTATGTAGTGCCATTCGAGATTTTTGCTGTGGTTTGTGATGTTGTCGTAATTTTTGTCCCTAAGCTCTTGAGCATAGTTCTCACCAAAAAGTGTTTGGCCTTCCTCTAACAGGCTGTATATGTCGGCAAGTGGTTTGGTTTTGGAAACGGCAAGTAGTTTTGCGGAGCTTTTTCTTTCCTTGCAATAGGATTCGAATTCTTTTTTAAAACTTATATAGTTAGATTTAAGGTTTGCGCTCATAATATCGAAACTAGTATATTATATAATTTCACAATGAATCTTTCTATGGACAGTGTCCTAAGCGAGGCAAAAAAAACTTTAAAAAGCTGCGGCATAGAGCGCCCTGGCTTAGAGGTAAACATTTTGCTAGAACATTGCGTTGGCTGCTCTCTAGAAAAAATCTTAGCAGCTTCAAAGAAAACATTAGACAATGATACGAAAAAAAAGTTTTTTGAGCTCTTAGAAAGAAGGGTGTTGGGCGAACCACTAGACTATGTGTGTGAAAGAAGTTTTTTTTATTCTAAGGAGTTCGCGATAAGCAAAGGGGTCTTTATTCCCAGGTCTGACACGGAGGTTTTGGTTCGCGCAGTTCTTGTAGAAATTAACAAGGAGTTTTTTTCTAAACCAGTGGTTCTTGATATGTGTAGCGGCAGCGGCTGTGTTGGCTTGACTCTGGCAGCCGAAAGTGAATGCAAGATGGTTTATTTGGCAGACAAGTCTGCTGTTGCGGTGTCTTGTGCTGTTAAAAATCAGAAAGCGCTTGGGCTTGAAAGGAAAACCAAGATGGTACAATCGGATTTGTTTGACTCTCTTCCTGAAATTAAATTTGAATACATAGTTTCAAACCCGCCTTATGTGAGTAAGGCAGAGTTTGAACTTTTGGACAAATCGGTTAAAGATTTTGAGCCTAGCGAAGCCCTGCTGTCTCCGGAAGGCGGATTCTCACATATAAAAAAAATAGCTAAGGATGCGCGAAGCTTTTTAAGGTTGGGGGGGAAGGTTTTTTTTGAGGTAGGAGCCTCTCAGGGAAAAAGGGTTTGTGAGATTCTTGTTTCTTTGGGGTATGACGAGGTTGAATTATTGCCCGACTTGAATAAAATTGACAGAGTGGTTGTAGCAAAGTGGAAAAACTAGTAATTGAAGGAGGGGTTAGGCTAAAAGGGGTTGTTCGGGTTTCTGGGTCCAAGAATTCATCTCTTCCTATAATTGCAGCAACGGCCTTGTTTGGCGGTAAATACCACATTAAGAATGTACCCGATATAAGTGATGTCAAAACAATGCTCTTGCTTCTTGAAAGGTTGGGGGCCGAGTTTTCATTTGTTGACAACAGTGTGGAGATAGATACGGTTAAAATGTCCAGCTGGGAAGCTCCCTATGACCTTGTGAAAACAATGCGCGCATCTGTTGTAGTATGGGGCGCTTTGCTTGGAAGGTTTGGGAAAGCTAAAATTTCTCTTCCTGGAGGGTGCGCTATAGGCGACAGGCCTGTTGATCAGCACCTAAAAGGCTTTGAAGCCGTTGGGCATCGGACTGAGATTGTTGCAGGATATCTAGAATCAACTTCCTCAAAGAGCACTGGAGGTAGTTATGCTTTTGACGTTAAAACAGTTACTGGAACTGAAAATTTAATCTTAGCCTCAATCTTGTCAAAAAATAAAACAATTTTATACAATTGCGCCGTGGAACCAGAAGTCTTGGACTTAATCGCGTTTTTGTCTGCTCTTGGTGCTAAAATAAAAACTGAAGAAGATGTTGTTTATATCGAGCCGGTTGCTGCTTTAGGAAGCCAAAAAGGACCTTATGTTGTAATCCCGGATAGGATTGAGGCTGGAACTTTTTTAGCTTTAGGCTCCCTGCCTGGAAACGAAATTAAGATTGAGGGGTGTTCTTTGGCAGATCTTGCTTGCCCCGTTTCTAAACTTATGGAGGCAGGAGTAAAAATTACAGAAGAAGATGGTGTGATTTCTGTGTTGTCCCCAGCGTCGTTGAGTCCGCTTCATATAGAAACCGCTCCCTATCCTTTGTTCCCAACAGATTTGCAGGCTCAATTTATGTCGATGCTGTGTTTTGCTTCTGGAGTGTCCTCAGTAAAAGAGAATATTTTTCCTAACCGTTTTATTCATGTTGCTGAGCTTAGAAAGCTTGGTGCCAAAGTTTCTTTGTCTTCAAATATTGCTACTGTGGAAGGGGTAAAAAGTCTCGAGGGGGCAAAAATGCAAGCAAGCGACTTAAGGGCTAGCGCTTGTTTGTTAATAGCAGCCCTAGCCGCAAAAGGAAAAAGTGAAATTTATAGGATTTACCATCTTGATAGAGGATATGAATCAATTGATAATAAACTTAAAGATATAGGAGGAAGAATTTGGAGACAGGAAGAGTAAAGCTTGCCGTTGCTAAGGGACGAATTTTAGAGGAAGTTCTTTGGCTTTTAGACAGGTCTGGCTACTCAACAGCTAAAATTAGGGCTGCTTCTCGTGAACTTGTCGTAGACCTTGAAGACTTAAGAATTCTTATTTGCAAACCCTCGGATGTTCCTAAATATGTGGAGCTGGGCGCTGCTGACTGTGGTCTCGTTGGATCAGATTGCATAAAAGAGGCTGGGTGTGATGTCTACGAGCCGGTTTCTCTTCCAATAGGCAAATGCAGAATGGTCTTGGCTTGCCAAAAAGACAAGGCTCTTGATTTGTCTCCTGGCTCAAGCATCACTGTAGGGACAAAGTATCCCAATATAGCGAAACAGTTTTTTCAAAATTTAAAAATATATCCAGAAATAATTTATCTTAGTGGTTCAGTGGAGCTTGCTCCACTTGTTGGGCTTGCTGATGCGATAGTAGACATTACAGAAACCGGCGAAACAATAAAAAAAAATAATTTGAAAATTGTTTCGACCATACAAGAAGTTAGTTGCAAATTTATTGTTAACAAGTCGAGCCAAAAAACTCTTGGTGACAAAATTAACTCGCTTGCGTCCGCATTAACAAAATAAAAAAGTTTTTTTTATTTTTAATGTCTTCTAATTATTAAATAAAAATTTTTGACAAGAATATATCCTGGACGGAATGAATTTTATTTGATAATATAATCTACTGTGTGTGGATAGCTTGATAACTTAAATTGCTTAAATTATTAACATTTTTATCCACATCTTTCCACATTTTGTGGATAACTCGGGGGTGCTTGAATGGCTGTTAAAGCCGATACTGACTTACGCAAACTAGACGAGCAGGACCATGACGATTCTGATCTTGTAGATAAAAACATATTGGGTGCGATGATAATTGACAACATTGCTGAGAACTATCCTGGAATAACCCATTTCTTTAACACCCTTAAGCTTGTTTCTTTAACTGAAACGGAAGCATTTTTTTCTGTTGCTGATGTTGTAACGTCTGAGTGGATAAACAACCACTATATGGATATTCTGGAAAAAGTTTTTAGGGAAGAGTCAGAAGAGGATCTTGGAATAAAAAAAATCAAGGTAGACGCAAGAGACATAAGTGTTCCCCCTGGAATATCTATTAAAAAAGAAAAGCCAAGGCAAAGGGGCTTAACAAGAGTAAAAGAAGGCCAGCTAAATGGTAGACAAACTTTTAATAATTTTGTAAAAGGAGCCTCTAACACGCTAGCGGGAATTGCAGCTGAGCGGGTGGCGGAAAGGCCTGGCCAGTCTTACAATCCTCTTTTTATTTATGGAAGAACGGGCTTGGGGAAGACTCACCTTTTAAATGCCGTAGGAAACAATGTTTACGACAACTTTAAGGATTACAAAATTATTTCTCTTACCGCTGAGCACTTTACTAACCGTGTGGTCTCAGCTATTAGGTCCGGCAAACAGAGAGAACTTAGAGATGCGTTCCGTTTTGGGTGTGACGTCTTGTTAATTGACGACATACAGTTTATTTCCGGAAAGGAGGGGACCCAGCAAGAATTTTTTCATACCTTTAACAACCTGTACGACTCTAACAAACAGATTGTATTAACTTGTGATAAACCACCTCACCAGCTTTCTGGTATGCAGGAGCGTTTGGTCGGTCGTTTTGAATGGGGCTTTTCCGTAGAGGTTTTGCCGCCTGACTTAGAACACCGCGTAGCAATATTACAGAGAAAAGCAAAAGCTATGGGGTTGGTTGTGGAAGAGGACGTCTTGTTCACCGTTGCAGAAAAATCCGGGGGTTCAATTAGGGAGCTCGAGGGCTTCTTCAACAACGTTGTTGGGCAGGCGGCTATGTTAAACGCCCCTTTAAACAAAAAACTTGTTAATGACGTAGCGTCTCGCCTCTCTTCTAACACCAGCGTTGATATTGTAAATGTTGAGTTGATACAAAAAGAGGTGGCGGGTTATTATGGAACAACCGTTGAGGATATTTGTTCGAAGAAAAGGACGCGTGGCGTTGTTCGCCCAAGACAGGTTGGAATATATTTGTCCCGTGTTTTTACTGACGACTCTCTGTTGGAGATCGGTAGGAAGTTTGGTGGGCGTGACCACTCCACCGTCTTGCATTCGGTTGCCACAATAGAAGACCTTTTGGCCAAAAACCCATCCCAAGAAAACCCAATTAGAGTATTGTTGTCGAAAATCCGGAGGATTGCCGGTGGAAAAATTGATGATTAATGTGGGTTGTTTTTTTTTATCTTTTTTGGTTGTTAATTGTTGTTAGTTAGTGTTTGTGTTTTCGCCGTGTTTTTAGCCGCTTTGTTGCGGTTATCAACAAACCAACACACATACTACTACTACTATATATATTTAATATAAATATAATATAATAGGAGAAGTAGAGATGATTTTTTCTGTTGACAAAAACCAACTATCAAAACACCTTTCTTATACTCAGGGCGTTGTTGACTCAAAATCATCTATGATAATTCTGTCTCATATTTTATTCTCTGCCAAACAGGGCCGGCTTTTTTTATCTTCAACCGACCTAGAATCTTCTACTCACACTTCCTTGCCGACAAACATCAGCGAAGAAGGAGAGGTTTGTTTGCCAGCAAAAAAAATATTTGACATAATAGACAAAATCCCAGACAAAGACATTAAAATATCTACAAACAACAACAACCAGGTCGAGATAGATTATAAAAAAGGAAAAACAAAAATTAAATGTCTGCCGGCCGAAGATTTCCCGCAGATCCCAAAACCCGACGACTTCGCATACACAGCAATTAAAAGCGAAATGTTAAACGACCTAATACAAAAAACCTCCTACTCTATAGGTTCGGACGACCTAAGAAAAAACCTAACAGGCGTTTTTTTTGACATGGAGGCAGAAAACAAAATCAAACTCGTTTCAACAGACGGACACAGGATGAGCATGGTAGAGGAAGAGTTTGAAAACAACAAACAGATCGAATCTTTTATTTTGTCCAGAAAAGCTGCACTTGAGCTTAAAAAGTTTGTGGGAGACAGCGAGGTTGTGCAAATAGGAACAAATAAAAATTTTTTCATCTGCGACAACGGTCAAACCTCTATATTGTCTAGACTTATAGACGTCAAGTTCCCAGACTACCAACAAGTTGTTCCCAGCAACATCAACAACACCTTTAAAGTAGAAAAAAAAGAGCTGTTGTCCTCACTACAAAGAGTCTCTGTTGTTCTTTCAGAAAAAACCAAAGGAGCAAGAATCGCGATCGGAAAAGAAGAGGTTGAAATTAAAACCACATCCGACGACGGAGAAACAACAGAAATTATTAACATAAAAGAAAGCACGACAACAATAAGCGATGCCGTTTTAGAAGTCGGGTTCAATGTAAAATATCTAATTGATGCGCTCTCTTCTTTTTCAGAGGAAGAACTCTTTGTTTGCGTTAACGACGAAGTAAGTCCGGCATGTATTTTTTCAAACCAAGAACAAACAAACAAACAACTTGCGGTTATTATGCCGATGAGGGTATAGAAATGAGAAAGAGAAAAAAAACCCTTTCAGCACTAAGAACAAACATTGATTTAGTAGACACACAAATACTTAAGCTTTTAATAAAGAGAGCTCTTCTCGCCCAACAAACAACGGACCTGAAGGGAGACGTGGTTTTTGACCCCAAAAGAGAGGGGGAGATACTAAAAAGAGTGGTTGCTTCAAACACAGGGCCAATTTCAGACAACGGACTTCAACAGATATACAAAGAGGTTCTTTCGGCATGCAGAGAGGTCCAAGATCCTATGCTAGTCACCTACTTGGGTCCCCAGGGAAGCAACACGAACGAAGCAGCAATAAAAGTTTTTGGACAATCGACGACACTTATGCCACAAGGGTCAATTTCGGATGTTTTTGACTCAGTCGAAAGAGGTGAAACTAATTTCGGAGTTGTGCCGATAGAGAACTCTTTAGAAGGGCCCATTGGAGAAACCCTAGACAGGCTAACAGACAGCTCTGTTGTTATAGACGCGGAGATTTCTCAGAACATAGAACATTGCCTTTTGTCCAAAGAAAAAAATCTCAGAAAAATTAAAAAAATCATCTCACACCCACAAGCTTTAGCGCAGAGCCGCAAGTGGATACAAAGAAACTTGCCCGGAGCCCAGGAGGTTGAAGCCCCTAGCACTTCTGGAGCAGCAATTTTGGCAACCAAAACAAAAAACAGCGCTGCTATTTCCCCAAAAGGATGCGCAAAGCTTTATTCGCTGAACCTTCTAAAAAAGAACATAGAAGACGAGAAAAACAACACAACAATTTTTATTTTAATCAAAAAAGAAACAGGCCACCTAAATTTTTTCTCCGCGAAAAAAGCATCAGTTGCCTTTTCTCTTGACCACAAACCCGGAACTCTTTATGAATGCCTACAGCCATTCAGGAATGCCAAAATTAACCTAACAAAGATTCAGTCTAGACCTTCAAAAAAACTACAATGGGACTACCTGTTCTTTATTGATTTTATGGTCCGAGGAAAACAAAAAGAGGCTGCAAGATGTATTGAAAAACTTCAAAAAACCACCTCTTATTTTAAAATTCTCGGAGCATTTTAGCTATGGTTCTAAAGTCCGAACGGATTAGACATCTACCTACATACACACCAGGAAAGCCCGTAGAAGAGCTTCAACGTGAACTAGACATTGAAAGAATAGTTAAGCTAGCATCAAACGAAAACCCCCATGGGCCATCGCCAAAAGCTATAGAAAAAATCAAACAAGATTCCCACCACGTGGGTCTTTACCCAGATGGAAACTGTTTTTATTTAAAACAAAGGATATCTGTCCATGAAAACGTGTTGCCAAACGAAATAGCGATAGGAAACGGATCAAACGAACTCCTCGAGCTTCTTTGTCACGCCTACTTAGACAAGGGGGACGAGGCCCTTATGGGAGAGTATTGTTTCATTGTTTACCCAATTGTGTCCACCCTTTCACAGGCAACAATTGTTAGAAGCAAGATGCCAGAAATGTCCCACGATTTAAACGACATGGCAGACAAAATTAACAGCAATACAAAAATTATTTTTATAGCAAACCCGAACAACCCCACAGGCGGAAAAATTTCTAGAGCAGATTTGGAAAACTTTATTAACCAGACACCTAAAAACACGATAATCGTTATCGACGAAGCCTACACTCAGTATGTTAAAGAAAGCGAACGACTTGATGTTTCAGAAGCAACAAAAAAACACAAGAACCTTCTTGTTCTTAAAACTTTCTCAAAAGCATATGGCCTTGCAGGATTAAGGGTGGGATACGGCGTTGCCGACAAGGCAATTATAGAGAACATAAACAAGGCCCGCGAACCGTTTAACGTAAACGCGCTGGCACAAAGCGCAGCCATTGTAGCCTTAGAAGATCAAAAATATATACAAAAGTGCGTAGCTATGAACCAAGAGGGGATGATATATTTAAAGGCCGAACTAAACAAACTGTCAGTTAAACATTATCCGTCCTATGCTAACTTTCTCCTGCTAGAATTTAAAAGCGAGGCTAGACTGATTTACGAGGAGCTTTTAAAGAGAGGAGTCATTGTGAGACCACTTGTGGAATACGGAATGAACAACCATTTGCGTGTTACAATTGGTACGGAAGAAGAGAACAAGATTTTTATAGAAGCATTAGGGGAAGTTATTTAATTATGACCAAAAACAAACCGCAAACCATTACAGTGGTAGGGTTAGGACACATTGGGGGATCTTTATCGCTCTCTTTAAAAAAAGCCTTTAAACAAAAATTAAAACTAATAGGAGTCGATCCTAACAAAAGAACTCTTTCACAAGCCAAAACAACAAACAAATTTTCAACCTTGTCTGTTCAGCTAAAAAAAAGCGAAGCAGAGATAAGCGACATTATTTTTTTGTGTGTGAGTATAAAAAAAATTCCGAAAATTTTGCAACAGTTATCCCAAATGAAATTAAAAAAAGGGGTAATAATCTCAGATGTTGCTAGCACCAAAAAAGAAAGTTTGAAGTGGGCCAAAAAGTACCTACCAAAAACTGTTAATTTTGTTGGAGGACATCCAATAGCAGGGACGGAGAAGAGCGGCTTTGCTAGCGCGGACACCGAGCTCTTTAAAAACAAAACTTTTGTAATATCTGGATCATCGGGCTCTATTGCCTCTGTAAGAAAAATAGCATCAATTTGGAGAATTTTGGGCAGCACTATTGCGTCTTTGTCGCCAGAAGAGCATGATAAAATATTTTCATCCTTGAGCCACATGCCCCACGTGCTAACCTTTGGTTTGCAAAAAATTGCAAAATCCAAAATATCAAAAAAGAAAATCGAACAATTTGGAGGGACAAGCTATAAAGATTATTCGAGAATATCGGCCAGCAACCTAACTCTATGGGCAGAAATTTTCCTTTCAAATGAAAAAAACATAGTAAGCGACATACATCGTTTCACAAAGTATCTATCGAGCCTGGAGAGGGCCATTAAGTCAAAAAACAACAAAAAGCTGGTTTCAATAATACAATCAAAATCACGAAAGCCTTGATTTATAAAGGAACCAAATTAATATTTATACTTACGTCTTAGAGAAATAACGGAGTGGTTTGTAATTAACATGAAAGCGGCTATATTGACAGTCCTAGTTTTATTCGCGGTACTTTTTTTGCTGAGAAATGTTTTTGGTTTTTTAAAAATAATGTTTTCCGCAAAGCGACCTGCTGCAAGAACTGACCGCCTTGTAGATAGAATAAAGGGCATATTTGTTTATGTCCTAGGACAAAAAAGAATTTTAAAAAACTATACATGGGCTGGCGTTGAGCACTTTATGATTTTCTGGGGCTTTATGATTATCACTTTTGGTTCACTAGAAGTTTTAATCATGGGGTACTTGCCCGGCTTTGAAATTTTTGGCATCTTTGGGGATAGCTCCCAAGGAATCTTTCTCTTGATTCTCGACATTGTACAGACACTGGTAATAGTTGCTTTGGTTATGGGCGTTTTAAACAGAACAGTTATTCCGAGCGGAAAAAGACGAGAGGTAAACAGTATCGACGCAGTTGTTATTTTGGGGATGATTTTTGGTCTTATGATTACAGACTTTGGATTTAGAGCGTCAAAAATATCGATGGGGATAGAACCAACTGCCTGGATGCCGATATCTACTATGTGGGCGACCTTTTTCTTCTCTAATGTCAATGCCACAACCGCCGCTTTTGCAGGAGAGTTTTTCTGGTGGTTTCACGTCTGTTTGCTTTTGGCCTTTCTTAACTATCTCCCATATTCAAAACACAGTCACGTTTTAACGGTTGTACCAAATATTTTTTTCCAAAACTTAGAGCCTAGAGGAAAGATGACAAAAATAGATTTTGAAAACGCACCGGAAGACTCAGAACATTTTGGCTCTGGCAAATTTGAAGATTTTACCTGGAAAGACGTTCTTGATTCCTATACTTGCACAGAGTGTGGTCGATGCACAGACAATTGCCCAGCTTGGGCTACCGACAAATCACTCTCACCAAGAGATATAGTTATAAAATTAAGACATTTTGCTTCAGAAAATGCTGGAAAAGAAGAAATGAATTCGGACTATTTGCCAAGCGAGGAATGGGTAACACAAGAAGAGCTTTATGCTTGCACAACTTGCAGTGCTTGCGTTGAACAGTGCCCGCTACTTATAGATCAAATGGGAAAAATTCTTGAGATGAGAAGATTCCTTACCATGGAGGGACGCTTGACCGGAACAGCAGTTAGGACCTTACAAAAACTACAAAGCCATGGAAACCCATGGGGGTTTGAGACCAACGAGAGATCCCCTTGGGCAAAAGAAGAAGAAGTCCCAGTGCTTGGGAATGGCGGAGGAGATAACGCCCAAGAATATGATGTAATTTTTTGGACAGGATGCTTTGGAGCATACGACCCAAGAGGACAAGAGGTTGCTCAAACAATAGCCCAGCTATTAAAAAAAGCCGGGGTTAGCTTTGCCATAATGGGACCAAACGAGACCTGCACTGGTGACCCAGCTAGAAGATTAGGCGAGGAAGCTCTTTATCAAGAACTAGCAATGACAAATGCGGAAAACCTAAATGCCTTCAAAGTGAAAAAAGTAGTAGCTAACTGCCCACATTGTTTTAACACACTAAAGAACGAATACCCAGATTTTGGAGCAGAAGTTGAAGTTGTGAGCCATACAGAGTTTTTAAATGATTTAATAAAGGAAGGAAAATTATCTCCCACCCATGCTATCGAAGAAGAAATAACTTACCACGACCCATGTTATTTGGGCCGTCACAATAGAATATTTGATGAACCAAGAGAGGTCTTAGAGGCTATACCTGGGCTCACAATCAAAGAGCTTGATAGAACCAGGGAGAATAGTTTTTGCTGTGGTGCAGGAGGAGGAAAGGTTTGGATGGAGGAAGAAGCACCAAGAGTCAATTGGAACAGGTTTGAGGAAATACAAGACCATGGAGTAGAAACAGTTGCAGCGGCATGTCCGTTTTGCAGCACCATGTTTGAAGATGCAGCAAAATATCATGGTAACGAAACAATAAAGATAAAAGATATCGCTGAGCTGCTAAAAGACTCAATAGACCTCCCAGTTAGCAATTCTAATTTCAAAGAACTCGCATCAGATTCCACCGACTCAGAAGAAAATGACAGCACATCTGAAGTCTAGAAACTCAAGTTGGAAGCTTGGGAAAACACAATACTCAAACATAACTTTTTCCAATCCAGTTGGGTGTGTTTACGAAAACGACGAAGGCCTATTCCTGCTTTTCAGAGGAAAAAAAACCAAAATAAAAAAAACTTCTTGCATGAAGCTCATAGACAAATATTTAAAAAAAGGTTTTTATGCTTGCGGCTACATGTCTTTTGAGTTCACAGAAAAAAAAATTAACAAATCAAACTATAAAGCGATTTTTAATTTGTACGAAAGAAGTGAAATAGCAACAAGGTCTGCGAGATGTAAAAATATTAACAACGAAAGCACTTTACAAAAAATACAGGCAGACAAAATATTTCTACAGGGAGTGACCAAAGCAAAAAAATATATACAAAATGGTGACATTTATCAAATTAACCTAACAAGAGAGTTCTCTTTTAAGCCCCCACCAAATCCACATGATTTATTTCTTAAATACTACAACGAACAACCAGTGGATTACGGATCTTACATTAAGTTTGACGACCATTCTGTAATAAGTGGATCAATGGAACTTTTTTTAGAAAAAACTGGAAACACAGTTAGGACTAAACCTATAAAGGGAACATCTAAAATTGATTCTCAGAGCAAAAAACAAATCCAACACGATGAAAAAGAATTAGCAGAAAACTTAATGATAGTAGATTTAATGCGAAACGACTTATCTCGAGTTTGCAAAACGGGGTCGGTTATATCAAAAAAACTTTTTAAAAAGAAAAAGTATGCAACTTTATATCAATTAGAATCAGAAGTGGAAGGAAAGCTAAAAAGCAACGCTACAATCAACAACATTTTTGGTAAAGTCATGCCACCGGGTTCCGTAACCGGTGCACCAAAAAGCAGGGCTTTGGAAATAATTAAAGAAATAGAAAGCCATCAGAGAGGACCATATTGCGGAGCCATAGGCATGTTAGAACCTAATGGAAACTTTTGTTTTTCTGTAGGCATTCGAATATGTAAAATAACCAAGAAAGATTCAAAATTTTATACGGGAGCAGGCATAGTTTGGGATTCAATCCCAAAAAAAGAAAACGAAGAAACGATATTGAAAACCGAAGCATTTCGTTTGGCACTAAAAAGAAAATGAGTGAAACATTATATTTTGACAAACCAGTAGATAAACCCGAGAGCCTCAACAGGTCATACATGTTTGGGGAAGGAGTGTTCGAAACATTTGCTTTCAGAAAAAAACCACCAAAGTTTTTAAAGAGACATTTAGACCGACTACAGTTTTCAGCAAAATTTATAGGAATTAAATATCCAGGCGATGCATACATAGAGAGCTTTATTCAAAAATCTGCAAAAAAACATCCCAATGAAGACTTGATAGTAAAAGTTTCTTTGCTTAGCATAGGCAGTCCCGAATACTATGAGGAATCTGACGAAACAATATTATGTATTTCGATAAAACCTTACCCCAAAGAAACTAAAGAGATCTCTCTAACACTATCTTCATCTTCAATTAACCCATCAAACCCACTGGTTTACCACAAAACAACCAACTACCTCCTTAATATTTTAGAAAGAAAAAATGCTCTGAAGAAGGGTTTCGATGACGCTTTATTTTTAAATACACAAAATTTTATTTCTGAGACAACATCTGGAAACATCTTTTGGATTAAGGGAGCAAAAATTTTTACTCCTGATTTATCTTGCGGAATGTTGCAAGGCATAGCAAGGGCTTTGCTTATTGAAACCTGCAAAGAAGAGGGTATAAAGGTTATGGAAGGAAACTATGAGCTTGGATCGGTCATATTCCCAGAAGCAATTTTTGTTACTAATTCATCCAAAGGTCTGACAGAGGTTACAAATATAGACAATATTATAGAGCCAACAAGAACAGAAAAACTCCTACCCGTAATCAAAAGAGCCTTTTTAAAAAAACTAGGATGGGCTTAACCTGGTTGCCTTTTTAGTTTTTTCAATTTACAATTTTCCTTCGAGCTTTTGGTTTTTAACAAGCACGATATTCAAAGGGGGCTTAAAATGGCTGACTTAAGAGATGTTTATATTATAGGAGTAGGACAACACCCATGTGGAAAATTTCCTACTAAAGCAGCCCACGTTCTTGGAAGAGAAGCGGCTTGGGCAGCAATAAAAGACTCTGGTATCTATGCTAGAGATATTGAAATGGGATTTTGCGGACATGTTTATCAAGGAATGGGAGTCGGACAACGAACACTCAAAGACATTGGACTAGTTGGCCAACCAGTTATAAACATTGAAGGTGCCTGCGGAAGCGGGACTTTGGCCTTTTGGGAAGCGTGGAGAACAATAGCCTATGGTCAGAGCGATATAATTTTAGCCTGGGGGGTAGAAAACCTAAGTAAGGTTCTGTCCGGAGGACCGCTGCCTCTTGAAGAAGATGATATTGAAGTTGCATTGGGAATGAGCATGCCAGGACTCTATGCGATGAGAGCAAAAAGGTACATGGAAGAGTATGGAATTTCAGCTGAAACTTTAGCTAAAGTTGTAGTTAAAAGTAGAAGACATGCAGCAAAGAACCCAATAGCTCAGTTTAGAAAAGAAACTACAGTTGAACAAGTTATGGCCGACCCTGTTATAGCAGACCCTTTAACGAGGAGCATGTGTTGCCCAGTTGGTGATTCGTCAGCAGCAGCCGTATTAGTTTCCGGAGATATGCTTGATAAAATTAAGAGAGATAAAAGTAGACTGCCTATAAAAGTATTAGGATGCGCAGCCCAGTCAGGAGGCTATTCCTCCGCTACTGGTTTAACCTGTGATCCTTCTGAAAACGTAGCAAGAACTTCTAAGATGGCCTACGAACAAGCAGGTCTTGGACCTCAAGACATGGACATTGCAGAAATCCATGACGCCTTCGCAATTGCCGAAATAATAGTTGCAGAAGCTTTGGGCTTTGTGGGAAAAGGAGAGGGATCAAGATTAATTGAAGAAGAGAAATCAAATTTCGATGGAGACATTGCAATTAATCCTAGCGGTGGACTTCTATCAAGGGGACACCCAGTTGGAGCAACAGGCTTGCTACAAACTGTTGAAATTGTAAACCAGCTTAGGGGAGAGGCTACCGGATTTCAAGTCCCTGACGCTAATGTTGGTTTGATTGAAACCATGGGAGGCGCACAACCTGCTATGGACGGAATAACTTGCGTTGTGAGCATTTTGGGTAAATAAAACCCACAGGAGATTATTATGAGTGATTCAGAAGAAAGAAGAGTTTTGCACCAAGATTTTTTTACAGAAGACCCAGAGCCAAGGCTTATAGCTGGAAAATCTAAATCATCAGGCAATTATACATTCCCCCCATACTTGGCGGATCCAGTCTGTTTCCAGGACGACATTGAACACGTAAATCTTCCCAGAAATGGAATATTACATTCTTTTACAATTGTTCGTAGAAGTCTCCCAGACTTCCCAGTTCCTTTTGGACTAGGATTAATCGACTTCCCAGAACAAGAAATAAGGGTTATGGCTCAAGTTGAAGCTGATGATTTGGAAAACGACCTTAAATTAGACATGGAAGTTGAGACAATAGTCGGAGTTGTTAGAAAGGCACAAGACGGCACCGACATTTATTCTTATAAATTTAGACCAGTAAAGTAGCTTGTTAAGGATTTTATTCCTTCTGTTAAGCTAGTTTAAACTTATTGCAAAAAAATACCAAAACCTGTACTATTAATACGTTGCTTTAAATAATTTTATTAAAACAGGAGGGGAAAATAATGCCTTTAAATTATCAAAGCGTAGATTTTATTAAAGTTTTAGGTGAAAGACGTTCTTGCAGATTTTATGATCCAAATAGACCGGTTGAGCCCGAAAAAACACAAGCTATATGTCAAGCAGCAAGAAATGCTTCACATATGGGAAATGCGAACTGTATAACGGTTACTATCGTTGAAGATCAGGGAACTAAAGACAAGTTTACTGAGATTGTTTCAGCATTTAACATCCCAATGGCAAAAATGGCTCCAGTGAGCTTAGTTTTTGCTCTTGATAGAGACCTATGGTACAACGGACTACCAGTGGGGCTACCAGCTCTTTTCAAAATGGGTGGGGTTAACCCAAGCCATGGTTGGAGTATGGACAATATTGAAAATACAACATTGCCAAGACTAACAACGTTTCCACCAGAGATAGTTGCCTATCTTCTTTCATGTGAAACTGGAATGGCTATGGCGTCTGCCCAGTTAATGGCTACAGCCTTAGGT
>CAYTRR010000007.1:0-45640 GCA_964440275.1 uncultured Spirochaetales bacterium
AGAAGCTCTTATTGATAATTGAAGAAGATGTAGAATTATTACTTCAACAAACAAAAGACCTCTAAAATCACTTTCAGATATGCTTAAAGGAAAACAAGGAAGATTTAGACAAAATTTATTAGGCAAAAGAGTTGATTTCTCAGGTAGATCTGTAATAGTAGTTGGTCCGCAGCTAAAATTACACCAGTGTGGATTGCCAAAAAAAATGGCATTAGAATTATTCAGACCTTTTATTTATCAAAAATTAGAACTTTGGGGCCATGCAGCAACTATTAAAATTGCTAAAAATCTTGTTGAGCAGCAAGCTCCGATTGTATGGGATGCGCTTGACGATGTGATTAAAGAACATCCAGTAATGTTAAATAGAGCTCCAACTCTCCATAGGTTAAGCATTCAAGCTTTCGAACCAGTATTGGTTGAAGATAAAGCTATACAGCTTCATCCTTTAGTCTGCCCAGCTTTTAATGCTGATTTTGATGGAGACCAAATGGCTGTCCATGTTCCATTGTCCGTTGAAGCACAAACCGAATGTAGAACACTTGTTATGTCTACGAATAATATATTGTCACCTGCACATGGAAAACCCATAATCCTTCCTTCTCAAGATATAGTTTTAGGTGTTTATTATATGAGTTTGTCTGTTCCTGGAGTAAAAGGTGAAGGAAAAATATTTGGATCAATTGATGAACTAAGAGGATCTTATGATTTAAATCATATTGATATACATGCGAATATTAAAATTAGAATTAATGATAAAATTGAGGATACAACTGTAGGTAGAGCATTGATTTTTGAAGTTATGCCAAAAGAAGTACCTTTTGATTTGGTCAATCGTTTGATGACAAAGAAAGCTACTGAAGAATTAATTGATACAACCTTTAGAGTGTCCGGAGGGAAAAGTACAGTACTGCTAGCTGATAGATTGAGAACTCTAGGATTTAAGCATTCTACGACATCTGGCATATCAGTTGCTATATCTGACATGATTATTCCAGATGAAAAAAATGATTTAATTGCTAAAGCTAACGATGAAGTTCAAAATGTTCAGAGCCAATACTTGGAAGGGTTAATAACAGATGGCGAAAGATACAATAAAGTTATTGATATTTGGGCAAGGACTGGTGATGAAATTGCAAACATATTAATGGTAAAAATATCCGAATCTGATTCAGAACAAGCTGACAAAAAAATTCCAAGTACCAATCCTATATTTATGATGGTCGAGTCTGGAGCCAGAGGTAGTCAGTCTCAGGTTAGGCAGCTTGCTGGAATGAGAGGTCTTATGGCAAAACCTTCGGGCGAAATCATTGAAACACCTATAACTTCAAATTTTAGAGAAGGTTTGTCAGTCTTGCAATATTTCATATCGACTCATGGAGCAAGAAAAGGTTTGGCTGATACAGCTTTAAAAACTGCTAATGCAGGCTATTTAACTAGGAGGCTTGTAGATGTCACACAAGACGTCATGGTAACAGAGTACGATTGTGGAACAACTAATGGTCTGGATGTTACTCAATTAGTTGAAGGAGGAGAGGTTGTAGCAAGTGTAGGAGACAGAACTTTAGGTAGAATAGCGGCAGAAGATATCATTGATCCAATTGAAGATGAATTAATAATAAAAAGAAATCAGGAAATAGATGAAGCTGCAGCAAAAAGAATAGACGCAATCCCTGGATCCCTAAGGATTCAGATAAGATCAGTTCTAACATGTGAGTCACAAAAAGGTGTTTGTTCACTTTGCTATGGACGAAATTTAGCCAATGGTCAGATTGTTGACATAGGAGAAGCTGTGGGAATAATTGCTTCCCAATCAATCGGTGAACCCGGAACTCAGTTGACTATGAGAACTTTTCATATAGGTGGGGTAGCCAAAGTTGAACAATCAAGACATGAATCTAAAAACGAAGGAAAGATTAAGTATTTAGATATGAACTATGTTAAAGCAGATGGTCACAATATCTGTACAAGTAGAGCAGCTGAAATTATTATTGAAGATTCAAAATCATCATTAGAGCTAGAGAGATATCCTGTGACTGTAGGCGCAAAGATATATCAAAAAGACGGTGAAAAAATAAAGAAAGGCTCTCTTATTGCAGAGTGGGATCCAACTATTTATCCATTCATTGCTGAAGAAGCTGGAAAGATTGAATATAAAGATCTCGACACAAACATTTCATTAAGAGAAACACAGAATCAACTTACTGGGTTAGCAGTTAAAGAAGTGATACCATTTAAGGATCAAAAACTTAACCCAGCATTAGTCTTAATAACTAAGCGTGGTGAAAGATTAGAATATCCGATGCCGAGAGGTGCTGAAATAAGAAAAGAAGACAAAGAAAGTGTTAAGCCGGGAGATTTCTTGGCTACTCTAGCAACACAAAGAGCCCAAACTAAAGATATCACTGGCGGTCTTCCGCGAGTAGCTGAACTTTTTGAAGCCAGACCTCCGAAAGAACCTGCTATTATTTCAGAGATTGAAGGAGTGGTTTCATTTGGTAAAGATATTAAATCGAAGAAAAGAATTATTGTAACTCCAGATGTTGGAGAAGCAGAAGCAGTTGAATACTTAGTGCCAAAAGCAAAACATATTTTAGTAAGAGAAGGTGAAAGAATAAATGTAGGAGACCAGATAGTTGATGGCCCACCAGATCCTCATGATATTTTAAGAATCAAAGGGGAAAGAGAACTTGCTAGGTATATTGTTGATGAAATTCAAGATGTTTACAGACTCCAAGGAGTTAGAATTAACGACAAGCATATAGAAACTGTAACAAGACAGATGCTAAGAAGAGTTAAGATTGTTGATAGCGGTGATACAACAATGTTGATCGGTGAAGCAGTAGAAAAAAATGATTTTATGAAAACAAATGAAAAAATTATTTCAGATGGCGGAAAGCCTGCTCAAGCTGAACCATTATTGCTAGGAATAACTAGAGCTTCCTTGAGTACCAACAGTTGGTTATCAGCCGCTTCGTTCCAAGAAACTACAAAGGTCTTAACTGATGCATCTTGTGAAGGAAAAATTGATAATCTTTCTGGATTAAAGGAAAATGTTATCATGGGAAGACTGATACCCGCTGGAACAGGTCTGCCTTTGTATTCTAATACAGATATAGAAATTACTGAGACGGAGGCAGAGGTTCAAAATACATCAGATCAAGTATAATGAATCAAGAAAATAAACAATCAAAGAATCCATATTCTCATAAAGATATAGAGCCCAAATGGCTCGAATTGATTACTCAAAATACTAATTCTTCATCTAAAGAAACTTTTTCAGTTGCAATTCCTCCACCAAATGTGACAGGAAGTTTACACCTAGGACATGCTTTAAACACAACTATACAAGATATTTTAGTTAAATTTAATTCATTAAAAGGTTTGGAAGTAAGATGGACACCAGGAACTGATCATGCAGGAATAGCCACTCAATTACTTGTAGAAAAATCTCTTAACCAAGAAAATATTAACTCTAAAGATTTAACAAGAGAAGAACTCCTTAACCATATATGGAAATGGAAAAAAAATAATGGAAACCAAATTTTAGAGCAATTAAAAAAACTTGGTTTAAGTTGTTCATGGGACAATATAAAGTTTACTCTAGATGATGATCTTTCTAACTCTGTGAATGAAGCGTTTATAGTTTTGTTTGAAAGAGGTTTGATATACAAAGAGGAAACATTAGTTAATTGGGATGCTAATTTACAAACAGCAGTTTCAGATCTTGAAGTTATATCAGAAACTAGAAAAACAAAACTTTATTATTTTAAATATTACATAAAGGACCAAAAAGACTATATTACAGTATCGACCACTAGACCAGAAACAGTCTTTGGTGATGTTGCTGTCGCAGTCAACCCAAATGATTTGAACAATAAAAAATTTGTAGGCAAGAAAATTTCCAGTCCATTCTCTAGTAACGAACTTGTTGTAATCGAAGATAATTATGCTGATATTCAAAAGGGGTCAGGCGTAGTGAAAATTACTCCAGGACATGATTTTAATGATTATCAAGTTGCGAAAAAACACAAACTATCTCTAATTAATATTCTTAATGATAACGGTACTTTAAATGAAAACGTTCCAAAGGAATTCCAGAATTTAACTGTTATTCAAGCCAGAGAAAAAGTCTTGGATTTAATGATTCATTTGGATATTTATGTAAAAGATGAAGACATTGAAAACGCAATACCTATTGGGGACAGATCAGGAGTCGTTATAGAACCTATGTTAAAAACTCAATGGTTTTTAAATGTCAAAGAGATGGCTTCTAAGTCTACAAAAGCTGTTAAAGAAGAGAAGATAGTTTTTAAACCAAAATTTTGGGAAAATACTTTTTTTGAATGGATGGATAATATTCAACCTTGGTGTATATCTCGCCAAATCATTTGGGGTCACAGAATACCTATTTGGAAAAATAAAGATAATGATAAATTCATTGCAGCAAAAAATATTACAGAAGCAACAAGTAAATATAAAGAAAAATATGGAGAAATAACAGACTTAACACAAGAGACTGATGTTCTTGACACATGGTTTTCATCCGGACTCTGGCCTTTTTCCACTTTAGGCTGGCCTAACAAATCAGAAGACATAGAAAAGTTTTTTCCTACTTCAATTTTAGTAACTGGCTTTGACATTATTTTTTTTTGGGTGGCAAGAATGATTATGATGTCGTTAGAACTTACTCAAAAAGTACCATTTAAAACTGTGTATATACACAATCTCATTAGAGATGGCAAAGGAAATAAAATGAGCAAAACCAAGGGTAACGTAATTGACCCACTATCATTAATTGAAAAGTATGGAACTGATTCTTTAAGATTTTATTTAGCGTCAAACATTTCACCACATAGCGATATTAAGCTTTCACCAACTTCGTTGGAACCTTATAAAAACTTTATGAATAAAATATGGAATGCTGGAAAATATGTACTAATTAATGATAACGAAACAGTTAAAGAAAGTTCTGAGAATGATACATTTTATGATGCGTGGATTGTTAATAAATTTAATGATTTATTAAAAAAATACAATTCTTATTTAGAAGGGTGCGAAGTAGAAAAGGCCGCATATAGTTTGTACCATTTCTTTTGGGATGACTTCTGTGATTGGTATATAGAAATTTCGAAAATTTCATTAAGTAAATCCACCTCCAAATCTGCAATCAAATCTAAATTAATAATGAAAAATGTTTTTAAATCTTTTCTTAACCTACTTTATCCATTTTCACCATTTATTTCTATTGAGCTTAAAGAGAAACTTGAACCAGAAGTAACTAATAAGTCATTTACAGGTTTGCCGTCAAGCTTTGATATTTCATATATAGGAGATTTCAATTTTGAAGTACAGCTAATCAAAGATTTTACTATTGGGATCAGATCTCTGAGAAAGAATCTAATGATACCACCAGGAGAAAAAATTATTGCATACTGTTCGTCAGATTTTGAAAACAATAAATTTTTAGATGAAAATAAATTTATAATAGAAAGATTGTGTAACTTGAAAAGTCTAAATGTATTAGAAAATACTACAGATATGAAGTTAATCTCAAATTTAACTCCTTCGGGACCAATCTCGTTCAAAAAAGATAAAGATATGGATTTTGGAATTCAAATTTCTAAATTAAACAAAGATTTAGCATCTTTAGAGAAATCATTAAAATTAACAAATTCAAAACTAACTAACAAAGGCTTCCTCGAATCAGCTCCTGAAGATATTGTTAGTGAAGAAAAACATAAAAAGTCTACTTTTTCGTCATCTATAGAAGATATCAAAGGCTTGATATTACAACTTAAGAATTAAACTTTATTTTTCAAGTTCTATAGGATATTCACCAGTAAAACAGTGGTCTGTCAGTTGAGGTTTTTTTTCGTTTCTTTTTTTGTACCCCATAGCCTTGTATGTTCCATCAAGAGATAGAAAAAATATAGAAGTTGCACCAATAATTTTTGTCATAGTTTTTACATCATTATTTGAGGCTATAAGTTCATTGTAATTTGGAGTATCTATTCCGTAAAAATCAGGATGGGTTATTGGAGGACATCCAATTCCTAAATGCACTTCTTTTGCGCCAGCATCAAAAATCATTCGAACTATTTTTTTTGCAGTTGTACCTCGTACGATTGAATCATCTATTAATACGACCCTTTTACCTTCAATACATGATTTATTAACGCTATGTTTTAATTTTACACCAAGTTGACGAATACTTTGCGTTGGCTCGATAAATGTTCTACCAACATAATGACTTCTTATGATTCCTAATTCCAAAGGAATTTTTGATTCTTGAGAGAAACCTATACCTGCAGAAACTCCTGAATCCAAAACAGGTACTACTACATCAGCTTTTACTTTATTCTCTATAGCTAATTGCTTGCCCAGATTTTTTCTATATGTGTATACAGTTTTACCGTTAATTATGCTATCTGGTCTAGCAAAATAAATTCGTTCAAAAATACAAGGTCTCTCTTTGACTTCATCAAAAGGCTTTATGCTTTGGATTCCCGTATTTGTAATAATAACAATTTCACCGTTCTCAACATCTCTAATGTATTTTGCGCCAATGATATCAAAAGCACATGTTTCAGATGCTAATACAGGTGAGCCATTAAGATCACCTAATACAAGTGGTCTTATTCCAAAAGGATCTCTAACTCCTATTAGTTTTTTATTTGTAAGTATCACAAGTGAATAAGCACCTTTTATTTGCATAAGAGATTCAACTAATTTGTCTTTAATCTTTTTTTCTCTAGAGCGTGCTACTAGTTGAAGTATGACTTCTGTATCAGATGTTGATTGAAAAATTGCACCATTTTGAATCAGTTCACGTCTTAGAGAGGATGCATTAATCAAGTTTCCATTATGAGCACATGCAAAACCACCTTCAGCAAGCTCAGCAAACAAAGGTTGTAAGTTCTCCGGAGTAGAAGGTCCGGTTGTTGAGTATCTTACATGACCAACAGCGTTTCTACCTGGAAGCTTAGCTATGGCTTCAGGTTTGTTAAATGTTTTGCCAACAAGACCTTCTTCTCGTACACCATTAAAGTTTCTTCCATCGAATGTAACAATTCCAACTCCTTCTTTACCTCTATGCTGCAAAGAATGAAGACCAAGAGTAGTAAAAAGAGCAGCTTCGTCAGTTCCAAATATTCCGAATACTCCACATTCTTCCTTAAGCTTGTCCATTTTATCTAGGAAATGAATTATTCCACCTTTTGAAAGCAGAACTTACATTTAAAGAAAAAGTATTTTTAATTGTAATCTTGCTCCCCCCAACTTTACCAATTATTTTAACATTAATATTGTTTCTTTTTCCAAATGACAGTATTTTTTCAGATTCAGATGATTTGCAACTTAGAAGATAACATCCTTGTGTTTCTGCAAACATTTGAAGATCATCAGTAATTTTTAAACATTCTTTTTCTATTGTAGCTCCAATCATCATTGATGGATTAAAACAAGATTCAGCAAGTGCTATCAAAAAACCACCTTCAGATAAATCATGAACTGATGAAATATCAAATTTTCTAATAATTCTGTAAACAAATTTGTCGTTTTTTATATGTCCATCTATGTCTAAATTAGGTGGAGATAAGACTTTATGGTTAGTTTTGAGATACTTAATTACTTGTGAACCACCAAAATCACTCTTTAGTGAACCTATAAGGATTATATCGTCACCTTCTTGTTTGAACCATTGATTCTTCAAATAATTTATATTTTCAATTAACCCCACCATGCTAATAACTGGAGTAGGATAAATTGATTCGGATTTATTTTCATTGTAAAGGCTCACGTTACCACTAACAACAGGGGTTTTAAATTTTTTAGCTGCTTTAGATAAACCCTTTATCCCTTCAGCAAACTCCCACATTATTTCTGGGTTTTCTGGATTACCAAAATTAAGACAATTAGTTATAGCTAAGGGCTCACCCCCAGATGCTATTATATTTCTATATGATTCTGCTACAGCTATTGAAGCACCAATATTAGGATTCAATTTACAATACGAGGAATTACAATTAGTAGTGAGGCAAATAGCTTTTTTTGTACCTTTTATTCTAATAATTGCTGAATCAGATCCAGGAGGAGTAATGGTATTTGTTCCTACCATATAATCAAATTGTCTATATATCCATTCTCTGGAACAGATATTTTCATCTGAAAGTAATTTTAAAAAAAGACTTTTAGAATTATATTTTATTCTCCTAATTTTTTTTGAAATTAGTCTATTTATACCTTTAATCTTTTTGGGTCTTTTTGTAGGTCTTTTATAAATTGGACAGTCATCAGTTAACAAAGATACTGGTAAGTCGACTACTATTTGCTTATCGTGTTTGACAATAAAATGTTTTTTTGAAACAACTTCACCAATTTTGGTTGAATCCAAGTTCCATTTTTTAAATATTTTAGTGGTGTCGGTAGAGTTTTTTTTATCTAGAACTAAAAGCATTCTCTCTTGTGATTCGGACAACAACATTTCATATGCGGATATATTCATATCCCTTTTTGGTACTTTGTCTAGGTCAAGTAAAATTCCATTTTTAGATCTTGATGCCATTTCGGACCCAGATGACGTAAGTCCAGCTGCCCCCATATCTTGAATACCTACAATCCCCTTATTTTTAAAAAGTTCCAAACAAGCTTCTAAAAGTAATTTTTCTTTAAAAGGGTCGCCAATTTGTACTGTAGGTCTATCGAGATTTTTATCTGATTCAAAAACATCTGAAGCCATTATAGCCCCTTTAACTCCATCCTTGCCTGTTTTTGCTCCCAAATAGAAAACGGGATTACCTGGACCATCAGCTCTTCCTTTGAATATTTTATCCTTTTTAGTTATTCCAAGCGCAAATGCATTAACTAATGGGTTGCCATTGTAAGATTCATTAAAATAGACTTCACCTCCAACGGTTGGTATGCCCATGCAATTACCGTATCCAGCAATTCCTGCTACAACACCATTAATCAACCTTTTAGTGATAGCCTTTTTCGGGTTCCCAAACCTAAGGGAGTTCATTAAGGCTATGGGACGTGCACCCATAGTAAAAACATCTCTAAGGATGCCTCCAACTCCAGTGGCAGCTCCTTGATAGGGTTCTATAAAAGATGGATGATTATGACTTTCAATCTTGAAAACCACACATTGGTTGTCACCTATATCAATAATACCAGCATTTTCCCCAGGACCTTGAATCACCCTTTTTCCTTTAGTTGGAAGTTGTCTAAGGTAATATTTTGAGCTTTTGTACGAGCAATGCTCAGACCACATCGCTGCAATTACACCAATTTCATTTTTATTTGGCTCTCTTTTTAACTTATTGGTAACTCTTTTATATTCACTTCTTGTCAGACCATTATCTAGTGCAAAAGAAAGGTTCCCCATAGTTTGTAATAATACATAAACAATATTGTTAATACACTTTGAATTTTTTTGTATCCTTCTGTAAAGTAAAGGAAATGAAAAAGAAAGTAATAGTAGCAATGAGCGGAGGAGTAGATAGTTCAACTACTGCTGCATTGCTTAAAGAACAGGGATACGAGGTCTCAGGAATAACAATGCAATTATGGGACTATGCTGACGACGAGACTGGTTGCTGTTCTCTGAGTGACGTATTCGATGCAAGACAAGCGGCCAATCAAATTGGAATCAAGCATACAGTGGTAAATTACAAAGAGGATTTTCAGAATTATGTCGTAAACGATTTTATAGACAAGTATTACAATGGACTTACTCCAAATCCATGCATAATGTGTAACGAATATATGAAATTCAACTTCCTTCTCAATAAAGCTCTCGATTTGGGAGCCGATTATCTAGCAACAGGACATTACGCAAAAATTTCACAAAACAATAGAGGAAAATACTTTCTTGAAAAAGGAGTAGACAAATTTAAAGATCAGTCTTACTTCCTTTTCTCTCTAAAGCAGAAAGAGCTTTCAAGGCTTATGTTTCCACTAGGTGGTTTTTCTAAGTCCAAAGTTAGAGAAATATCTGAAGGCTTTGAGCTCTCAGTAGCATCAAAAAAAGAGAGTCAAGATGTTTGTTTTATTGCAAACGACTATAGAGCTTTTATCAAAAAAAACTTTAAAGAACAAAAACCCAAAATTGGAAGTATTAAATCTGTAGATGGTGAAATTTTAGGCGAACATTCAGGGATTCAAAATTTTACTATTGGACAAAGAAGAAAATTAGGTGTTTCTAATAATAGACCTTTGTATGTAGTTTCTATTAATTATAAAAACGGCGATGTCATAGTAGGAGACGATACAGATTTATATTCAAGTGAATTAATAGCTACTAATTTAAATTGGTCTGCAAATCCAGAAGAACTAGCTAATCATAAGCTAAAAGCAAAAATTCGTTATAGAAGCCCTGAGTCTTTTGCTAAAGTAAATTTCATAGAAGACAAAGTTTCTGTTCATTTTGATCAACCACAAAGAGCAATAACGCCAGGTCAAGCAATTGTTTTTTATGATGACAATAAAGTGGTCGGCGGAGGATGGATTGATGAAGTCCGTCAATAAAATTAGTTTTTTAACATACGGGTGCAAAGTTAATCAAGTAGATACCGATAGAATGATATCAGTATTGTCATCAGATTATAAAATTCTAGATAGTTATACAACTGCAGATTTATGCATAGTAAATACTTGCACCGTAACAAACAATTCTGACAATCAAATTCTTAATGATATTAAAAAAATAAAAAAAAGAAATCCATTATGTAAAGTTTTAGTAACAGGTTGTTTGGCTCAAACAGACCCAAGTTTTTTAGAAACAGTAAGCACAATAGACTATGTAGTAGACAACGCTAATAAATACTTAATACCCAAGTTTTTAAAGAATTTAGATAATTCAAAAAAAATAATTTCGAATATTTTTGATATTGATAAATTTCATGATTACGAGATCAATAGTAGAGATACAAGATCAAGGGCTTTTTTAAAAATACAAGATGGATGTAATTATCGGTGCTCTTTTTGCATAATCCCTTTTGCTAGGGGGAAATCAAGAAGTATGGAATTGGACTCTGTCCTACAAAAAATTGATAAGTACAAAGGGCTGGGATATGAAGAAGTTGTTTTGACTGGTATACATTTATCAAGCTACGGCAAGGATATTGGTGAGAGCTTGTTAGGTCTACTTGAATCCATCGAGTCAAAATCAACTATCCAAAATATAAGACTGAGTTCAATTGATCCTGCCGATACAGATAAAAAGCTCATTGATTTTATTTCAAAATCAAACAAGATATGTCCTTCCTTCCATATATCTCTTCAAAGTGGGGAAGATGATACGCTAAGAGAAATGAGAAGAAGATACAAAGTAAGTGATTTTCAAGAAATAATAAATGAAATTAGATTTAGAATTCCTGATTCGTGTATCGGTACAGATGTAATAGCTGGGTTTCCAGGTGAATCAGAACTGTCATTTAGCCAAACATTTAATTTTTTAGAAAAATCAGAATTAAATTATTTTCATGTTTTCCCATATTCAGATAGAAAAGGTACTAGGGCAACACAAAGAAAAGACAAGGTTTCAACAACTGTTAAGTCAAAAAGGTCAAAATTGCTAAGAGATTTAAGCGATAAAAAGAAACAAGAATTTTATTCAAGATTTATTGGAAAAGAACTGGAAGCGATTGTTGAAAAAAACAATAAGGCTAGAACGCGAAACTATATTGATGTCAATTTGGATGGTGAAAGCTTAGTTCCGGGTTCTTTGGTTAATCTATTAATTAAAGAAGTAAAGAACATGAAAGCTTATGGATGCAAGATCTGACATCAGGCTAGTCTTCATCGTCAATAAGATTGATTCCCAACTCTTTTAATTGTTTTTCAGAATGCACTTTAGATGGAGCAGAAGTTAAAAGACAAGATGCCTTTTGTGTTTTAGGAAAGGCTATTACATCTCTTATAGATTCAGAATTAGTTAAAAACATCATAAGCCTGTCTAGTCCTATTGCTAAACCCCCATGTGGTGGTGTTCCTGATTCTAGGGCATTTAGTAAGAATCCAAAATTGTCTGTATATTCTTTTTTATTAATTCCTAAAATTTTGAAGATTTTTTCTTGCAATTCCTTTTGGTGTATCCTGATACTACCGCCACCGATTTCAGTTCCATTTAGTACGATGTCGTAGGCACATGATTTTATTTCCAAGGGTTCAGATTCATTGATTTCTCCATCTAATGGCATTGTAAATGGATGATGACATGAAGTAAGAACCTTTTCATCTTTAATAAATAATGGAAAATCTGTAATCCATACAAAATTGAATTGGTTTTTATCGATTAAATCTAAATCTGCACCTAATTTTAATCTTACTAAAGACATGTATTTGTTTACTATGTTCTCTGGTCCAGCACCGAAGAAGATTATATCACCTGGTTGAAGCTCCATTTTTTCTTTTAATGATAATGTTTCTTCTTCTGAAAAGAATTTTAAAATCGGTGATTGTAATTCGTTATCCAGCACTTTAATCCACGCTAGACCTTTGGCTCCATTTTCCTGCGCGTATTTTGTGAGCAAGTCGATGTCGTTTCTAGAAAGTGAAGAATTTGTTAATTTTAGACATTTAATTAGTCCTTTTTTATCAACAACATCTTTAAACACTTTAAATCCAGTATTTTGAAAGATATCAGTAATTTCAACTAATTCTAAATTAAAACGAGTATCTGGTCTATCATTTCCATACTTATCCATACTATCTTGATAAGAGATTCTTTGAAATGGTTTCGTTATTTCAATTCCTTTGATTTCTTTAAAAATATTTACAAGTAAACCTTCAACAAAATTAATTACATCGTCTTCTTTTACAAAGGACATCTCTAAATCAATTTGAGTAAATTCTGGCTGTCTGTCAGACCTTAAATCTTCATCTCTAAAACATCTTACAATCTGATAATATCTATCAAATCCAGAGGTCATAAGTAATTGTTTTAAAATTTGGGGGGATTGTGGCAAAGCAAAAAAATGGTTCTTATTAATTCTACTAGGTACTAGATAATCTCTTGCTCCTTCTGGAGTGGATTTTGATAAATAAGGTGTTTCTATTTCAACAAAGTCATTCACTTCAAAGAATTTTCTTGTAACCATCATTGTCTTGCTTTTAAGGATAAACTTTTCAGACATATTAGGTCTTCTTAAATCTAAGTATCGATATTTTAAGCGAACATTTTCATCGGTATCAATATCTTCTTCTATTTGAAACGGAATAGGGATGGATGGGTTTAGAATTTCTATTTCGTCAGAAAGTACCTCTATTTTGCCCGTTGGAATATTTTTATTAATCGTATCATCTGATCTTAGTCTGATTTTTCCTAAAATTCTAATTACATACTCATTTCTTATATCTTCAGCTATTTTATGAAATTTTTCTGAGTTATTTGGATCGGAAACTATTTGAATGATGCCGGTTTTATCTCTTAAATCTACAAATATAACGCCACCATGGTCTCTAACAGAAGAAGCCCAACCAGATAACGACACAGTTTCACCCTGATTTTTTTCATTGTATTGAGCACAATAATTAGACCTATAAGAGGTTTCCATGATAGAAATTTAATCTTAACTTTATTTATTAAACAGCACAAGAAAAGTATAATGAAATGATTGCATGAATAAAGTTAAATCCGGAACAATTTCTATTTTAGGAAAACCAAATACTGGTAAATCAACATTAATTAATGCTTTAACTGGTAGGAAAATATCAGCGGTATCTGACAAACCCAATACTACAAGAAATAAAATTTTAGGCGTATTAAATAGTAAAGAATATCAAATACTTTTCTTGGATACTCCAGGTATACACAAATCCAACAAATTTTTAAACAGAATTATGGTTCAGTCATCTATCCAAGCTATAACAGAGTCTGATATATCAATGGTTTTAATAGATGGTTCTAAATCAATTACTGAAAATGATTATGAAGTTATCAATAAAGTTAAAGATAAAAAATCTTTTGTAGTAATAAATAAAATTGATTTGATAAAAAAAAGTAAGATTCTTAAGATTGTTGATTCTTTAAAGAGCCGATTTTTATTTATAGATAATTTTCTACCTATAAGCGCATTAGAACAAGAAGGTCTTGAGTTGCTAATTGATGAAATTGTTAAAATGTTACCAAGTCAGGAAAAGATTCTCCCCGATGACTACATTACTGATCAACCAGAAAAATTTTATTTATCTGAAATTATAAGAGAAAAAATTTTTAATAATTACTACGAAGAGGTCCCGTACAGAACAGCAGTAGTAGTTGAGAGTATAGAAGATAAGAAGAAAGTAACAAAAGTAAATGCATATATAATAGTAGAGAACGTTCATCATAAACAAATAATTTTAGGCAAGGCCGGATCAATGATAAAAAAAATTGGGATTGAAAGCAGATTAGACATAGAGCAATTTTTTCATTGCAAAGTTTACTTGGATTTAAGAGTTAAAATTGATAGCACTTGGCTTAGAAGCAAGGAAAAGGCTTTTACTTATTCTGAAATATAGGAAGTTGTTTTTTTATATATATTTATACAATATTACTATTTGCCAGAAAAATTCGGCTTCCTTTTTTCTTTAAAGGCCTTTTGACCTTCTAGATAATCTTCGCTATTAATGGCCTTTAAGATTGAAGCTTTGATGTCGTCGTATACCTCATCTTTAATCACTTGATTTTCCTCAACCGCATTAATAGATTTTTTGATTGATGAAATTGAAAGAGGCGCATGAGAAACAAACTTTTTTGAAAATTCTATCGAATCATCTAAAACTGAACCTTTTTTAGAAACGAAATCAATCACTCCCATTTCTTTTGCTTCTTCTGAGTTAAACCTGTCACCTGTTAGAAAAATTTTTCTTGTATTTAAAATTCCAATTTTATTTATAAAATTTCTTATCCCATAGTAGTTGTAAACTATTCCTAGTTTCACTGGTGGTATTGAAAAAATACTATCTTCTGAAAAGAATCTAAAATCACAATTTAATAGAATTTCTAAGGTTCCTCCATAAATGTCGCCATTAATTGAAGCAATAGTAATTTTTTCAGAATTTCTTAAAATTCTTGATATTCTTTGGAATGAATTTTCATTAGGTGAGTAATCTATTATATTTACCCTTAAAATATTTTCTTTTGTATCTACATTCTCAGAAGAAATATCGTAACCAGAAGAAAAAATTTTATCGGTTACTGAAGTAATAATTATGCATTTAATAGCTGAATTACCTTCGACTTCTTCAATAAGGTCCGATATTCTAAGAAGCATTTCATCGTTAACAGCATTCTTTTTTTCTGGTCTATCTATTCTTATTACTCTTATATGGTCAATATCTTCATATTTAACAAATTCGCTCATATCCGTTATATTAATCAAATTATATTTTATTTAAAGTGGAGCTTTTATGCCTGTATATGAATTTGAATGTAGAGACTGTATGACCTCTTGTAATAAAGGGATTGATGCTTTAGTTAAGAACTTAGACAAAACTAATGCGTCAAAACTGGTAAAGAATAATAGTAATTTTTTATACATAGAAGTTCTTAACCCAAAAAACGATAAGAAAATATTTTCAGCAGGAAAAGAGGGCGAGAAGGGTGCAAGAAGATTCCGTTACAAAATTGATGAAAAGAAATTCTTATACATAGAATTAAAAGATTGGAGATTTAGTGAATTATTTTTTCAAGACGAAAGTCAAGACAACGTTGAATGTCCAAATAACAATAAATGCAAAGAGGTAGTTAGAATTTTTTCACCATTTAAAGCTATCTTCGAAAAGCGTGGTGGCCAAAACGATAGAGCTCCAAGGCCTGGAGACCCACTTCAGTGGCATAAAGATTACAAGGTAATGAAAGATGAAGAAGTAGCTTCAAATTATGTAGGACAAGATTACCTGAACCAGTATTTTGGTAGCTCGCAAGGTGATGGTTCATACGGCTCAGAATAGGAGATATTATGCCTTTATATGAATTTGAATGTAAAAAATGTAGAAACAATATCCTAGCAGCAAGGGATACGATAGAGAAAAAGTTTGATAAAAAAATTCTAACTTCAATTTTAAAAAAATATACAAATATCCACGGTATAGAAATCTATGACTTAAATGCTGAAAAAACCCTGGCTGCAATTGGGGTCAAAGATGAAGACTCTATATCAATTGACCTTTATATTGATGATGGAAAAATAATGATACTATTTCACACCGTTTCTTTCAGATTTTCTGAACTAATTTTAGACAAAGAAGACGAACTTAAAGTTAAAGCTCCTTGTTGCACAAAAGGTAAAGTTGAAAAAGTTATTTCATCATTTTCATATACCCAAGATTTATCAACTGACCCACCCAGGCCTCCTGGCATGAAGGATTTACCAAAAGGTATACAAGGAAAAGTTCAACTAGGTGAGTATGTAGAAGATAAAGACAAACCACATAATATTAAAGCAGATAATAGATACAAACATCAGTATACAGATAAAGGCAAGCAAAAATTGCTCTAGATTATCTATGTTAGATTGATTTTTTTATTTCTATAGATATATTTATTATGGACCTCCAAGGTCTATATATTAATTAGGAGATTATTATGAAAATTGGACTTTTTTATGGAACTACAAGTGCGGCAACTCAAGAAGTCGCAGACTTGATTAATGACAATCTTGAAGGCTTTGAAATAGAAATTTTTGATATTTACAAAGAGCCATTAGAAAAAATGAATGATTTTGAAAAAATTATTATCGGTTGTCCAACCTGGGACATAGGTCTTTTACAAGAAGACTGGAGAAACAAGTTTGATGATCTAGACAACATTGATTTCTCCGGAAAGCAAATAGCTTATTTTGGATGCGGTGATCAACAAATATATTCTGCAACTTTCCTGGATGCACTTGGAATATTAGAAGAGAAAATAACTGCTAATGGTGGGACAACAATCGGTCTTTGGCCAACAGAAGGCTATGCGTATGATTACTCTAAAGCTGAAAAAGAAGGAAAGTTTGTTGGCTTAGCGATAGATAATGATAACGAGCCTGAACTTACCGAAGAACGAGTACAAGGCTGGTGCGAACAACTCAAAAAAGAACTCTCATGAAATAATTATCTAGGATTATCTTCTATGTATTTAATAAATCTTTTAAGTGTTTCTATTTTGTCGTCATCTATATCTTTGTAGGAACATCCGAACTTAGTCTTAACTAATAGAAGAATATGCGCATAAGGATTTCTTCCTTTGGGATGAAATTTAGACTCTGGCAATTTGTCTTTCATTCTATCGCCAGTTGATGTTATAAGTTTCCAAATTATCTTTCTATTAGCTTCATTCATCTAGAGTGTAATCTTTTTTCTTTTTACCAAATCTTTTGTACAATTCTCTATAAATATCGCTAGGATCTATGTCTTGTTCGGCTATCGCAACCATCATATGAAATAACAAATCAGTGCATTCATAAATAATTTTTTCTTTATCCCCATCCTCTGAGGCTTCTATAAACTCTTTTGATTCTTCATCCACCTTTTCTAATATTTTTTTAAGACCCTCCCTAAAAAGAGAGGATGTGTAGGAGGATTGGTTATCCGGATCTTTTTTTCGTGCTCTTATTACTTCATATACTTTGTTCGGGATGTTGCTGTTTATCCTGGTAGCTAATTCAAGCTGATTATTTATATCTCTATGAAAACATGTTGCCTCACCAGTATGACAAGCTGGACCATTAGGAGTGACTAGATAAACCAAGCAATCTTCATCACAATCTATTAAAATGTTTTTAATTAAAAGGACATTCCCTGAGGTTTCCCCCTTTTTCCAAAGCTTTTTCCTAGTTCTGCTCCAAAAGTGCGCATACCCAGTAGAGACTGTTAAATCTACAGATTCTTTATTTGCGAAGGCAAACATTAGTACCTCACCATTCTTTTCATCCTGAGCTATTACAGGCACTAGTCCATTTTCATTAAACTTTATTTTATTTATTATTGATTTCACTATTATTCACTATACAATACATTAAAATATTTATAAGGGATTTTTTACATGGCAAGAGTAACAATAGAAGACTGTTTGGAAAAAGTTGGGAATAGATTTGAGCTATCAGTGGCTGCAATGAAAAGAGCAAAAAAATTGTACGAGGGTGAGCCTTCTTTATCAAATGAGAAGAATAAACCAGTAGTTTTAGCGCTCAGAGAGATAGCAGAAGAAAAAATCACATCTTTACAAAAAAAAGACTAAAATACCATGAATCTTAATTCAGATTCTGTTTTTATTGAAAAATTAAGCTCATATTTCAAAGAAGTATATACACCAGAAATAATCATTAAAGATGAAAAATCAGTAACATCTTCTGTTGCATTAATAATCAGAAACAACAACAACATTTATGAAATTTTATTCATCAAAAGATCTGAACGAGATAATGATAATTTCTCTGGTCACATGGCTTTTCCTGGCGGAACTAAAGAAGAAAAGGATAAGACCGGATTCAATACTGCCGTAAGAGAAACATTAGAAGAAGTAGGTCTAGACTTAGATAATAATGGTCTTTATATTGGTAAATTTAGTGACTACAGACCTGTAGACCCAAAATCACATCATTTCATAGTTTCACCTTACATATTCTATTTAAAAGATTGCGAGACTAAAATTAATATAAATACTGAGGAAGTTGAGGATGTAGTCTGGATTGACTTAAAAATATTGGAAAAATTATCTATTAAAAGCAAAAGGACAACTAAAAAATATAATGAACTATATCAAGATTATGTTTTCAATTACAAAGGCTACAATATATGGGGAATGACAGGAAAGATGCTCTTCAGATTCTTGCAAGAAATAAAGAATATTAAATAATGATTTATGACTATTTTACTTTAATTATTTAAGTGATAGAATACAAAAATGGGCAATGTAAATAAGGTTATTTTGCTTGGCAGGTTGGGTGCAGATCCAGACACTGGAGTCACCGCTGCTCAAAAGATTCCTACAGCAACTCTAAGGATTGCTACTAATTCAAGATTTAAGAATCAGTCAGGTGATTGGGAAGACAGAACATCCTGGCACAGGTGTGTTGCTTTTGGTAGAACTGCAGAAAATTTGTCTAAATATTTTAAAAAAGGTAGTCAAATTTATTTGGAAGGCAGGCTTGAAACCCGTTCTTGGGATGACGAGAATTCCGGTCAAAAAAGATATATAACTGAAGTTGTGATTAATAATTTTGAATTTATAGATTCTAAATCTGGAGGAACAAGTCAAGCGAATAGTGATGATAGCTTCTTGGATGATTTCGAGATTGATAATTCATCAAAAGATGACGACGTCCCTTTTTAAATAAATAATGCAAATTAAGAATCTTAATATTGTACTCCTGTGCGCGGGAAAAAGTTCAAGATTAAAATTTAATCTACCTAAGGTTATATTGCCTATCAATGGCAAGACTTTAATAGAAAGAACCCTATATAATTTAAGCAAGCTCAATCCAAAAAAGATTATTATAGTAACGGGCTTTAAGAGCCCTTTAGTTGTAAATTTAGTTAAACAACTAAAATATAAAAATATAAAGTTTGTTTTACAAAAAAATCAATAAGGAACTGGACATGCTGTTAAACGTGCTGTTAATTCTTTAGATAAAAATTCAACAGTCCTTATTCTTAACGGTGACACGCCTTTTGTTGATATTTCAACTATAAAAAGTTCCTTATCATTTCATAAAAGAACAAAATCCTCACTTACTATAGCAACTTCTATCCCAAATGACCCAAAGGGTTATGGTCGGATTTTACGAGATAACAAGAACAAAATACTAGATATTGTTGAAGAGAGAGATTGCAATACCGAACAGAAGCTTATAGAAGAAGTTAACGCAGGACTTTATTTGGCTGACTCTTCTAGTCTTGCTGATTATGTAAATAAAATTAAAAAGAATAAAAATTCAGAATACTATTTGACTGACTTAGTTAATATTTTCTCTAGAAATGGACTTAAAGTTTCCTCGATTCCTATCAAAGATGGAAGGAAGTTTGTTAACATCAATACTTTTGATGATTATCAAAATGCACACGATATTGATAAAATGTTTATTTACGAAGAATGTATAAAAAATGATATTTTTCTAAAAGACCCTAACACTTTTCAAAAAGATTTTAATGTTAAAATACACAAAAATGTATTTATTGGACCTAATGTAATCCTTAAAGGAAACACTGAAATAAAAGAAAATGTAATTTTAGAAGGAAATGTCTATATAAACAATTCAGTAATCGGTAAAAGTTCTAGGATTAAACCTTTCACTTCTATTGAAGAATCTATTTTAGGTTCAAATACTCAGATTGGACCTTTTGCTAATTTAAGACCAGGCAACAAATTAGAGAATAATGTTAAAGTAGGAAATTTTGTTGAGATAAAGAAAAGTAAAATCAAAGGTAAGTCAAAAATATCTCATCTTTCTTACATTGGTGATACTGAAATGGGTGGGAATGTAAATATTGGAGCTGGAACAATAACATGTAACTATGATGGAGTTGATAAACATAAAACTGTAATAGGGGACAACGTCTTTGTTGGCAGCGATACTATGCTTATTGCACCAATTAAACTCGGAAAAAATTCTACTACTGCTGCTGGTTCAGTATTAAGTACAAATTTACCATCTAACAGCTTAGGAGTTTCTAGAGTAAAGGAAAAACATATTTCTAATTGGAAAAGAAAAAAGAAATAATATGTGTGGGATTTTTAGTATTTACTCAAATGAGATTATCAAACCCTCCTATTTTGTTAATTCTTTAAAAGAACTTGAGTATAGAGGTTACGATTCTGCTGGCGTAGCTTTTTTTCAGAAGGGCAACCTTAATATTCTTAAAACGACTTCAAAGATAAAAGATTTGGAATTAAAATTGAAAAACAAGCCCAACATTTCCATGATAATTGGCCATACGAGATGGGCAACTCATGGTAAACCCTCAATCAACAATTGTCATCCTCATGAATATAAAGATATTGTGATAGTTCATAACGGTATTGTTGAAAATTACGATGAACTTAAATCTAGTAGCATATTAAGAAGACATAAATTCAAGTCTGATACTGACACTGAAATTTTAGCACATCTTGTGTTTTATTATTTAAAAAAAGAAGGTTCGTTAGTTAAATCTGTAACAAAGGTCGGTAAATTAATTAAAGGTTCAAATGCTTTTTTATGCGTAAATAAAAAAATGCCAAATTTACTAATCGCATACAAAGACAAGACTCCGCTTTACTTTGGAATAAAAAAGAACAACGAATATTTATTTTCATCAGACACCAATGCAATGAGAAATGATCTTGACAAATACTACTATTTTGAAGATCAAGAAACAATCGAAATAAAAGATAATAAATTTCAGTGTTTTGACAAAAGGATGAAAATTAAAAAAATAAAACTAAGAAACTACAAAACATCTATGCCTAAAATTAAAACAATTAACAATCCTAACAAGTCGGTTACTTATGATGAAATTAATTCACAAAAAATATTAGTCCCAAAAATATTTAATACTTATAATAATATTAAAAAAAGCATTGAATTCTTAAAGAAGCCAGCTGAAATAGTTATCATTGGATGTGGCTCCTCTTTTAATGCAGCCATATTGGGGAAACATTATTTTGAACAAATTTCTAAGATACCTACTAATATTTTTACACCATCAGAGTTTAATTATTTCCATAAACCAAATTCAAAAACTTTATATATATTTATATCTCAATCAGGAGAAACAGCTGATACATGTGATTTATTAGAGTCAAATAAAAGATACTTTATAAATTCATTGTCGTTAGTCAACAATAGTGATTCCAGACTTGTGAACAATACTAAATATAGTTTAAATCTTGATTTAGGTATTGAAAAAGGTGTTGCTGCAACAAAAACTTTTACAGCTGAACTAATATATCTATATTTTTTATCAATAATATTCTCCCAAAAAAGTCAAAAATTTAAATACACAAATTTTAAAAAGAATTTTCCAAAAGTTTTTCAGTTAGAAAAGGAAATTAAAAAAATAGCTAGAAGTCTATACAGATCAGATAATATATTTGTTTTAGGAAGAAATTATAATTATCCAGTTGCTCTAGAAGCAGCTTTAAAGATAAAAGAGATTTCTTATATACACGCAGAAGCTTCCTTGTCTTCTGAAATGAAACACGGTCCGATTGCTCTACTTGATTCAAATTTCCCTATTATCTACTTGATATCTAACAACAAGGATTCAATTTTAAAGGAAATAACAAATATGTATGAAGCTAGCACTAGAACAAATAAAATTATTCTACTCGCCACTCCACAAACATTAGCAAAAATAGAAAAAAAGTTTATAGACAAAATTCAAGTAATAAAAATTCCTGATGTTGAGGAGAATTTTTTACCAATTATGTTTACTATTTCACTGCAATACTTGTCATACCACTTAGCTAATTTTAAAAAAGTCTCTATTGATCAACCAAGAAATTTAGCAAAAGTAGTTACAGTTGCTTAATAGTTAATTATAATTTTTTTATGAAAGTTTTAGTAATAGGTTCAGGCGGCAGAGAGCATGCTATTTGTTGGGGAATAAAAAAAAATAAAAGAATAAAAGAATTGTATTGTGCACCAGGCAATGGTGGAATTTCTGATATTGCTCATATTGTTGATATTAAATCTGATAATTTACAGGAGCTCTTAAATTTTGCTCTTGCTAAGGATATTGATTTGACAATAGTTGGACCGGAGCAACCACTCTCTCTCGGAATTGTTGATTTATTTAAAAAAAATGAACTATTAATTTTTGGTCCTGATAAAAACTCTTCACAGCTAGAATCTAGCAAAGAGTATTCGAAGAATTTTATGAAAAGAAACAATATACCTACAGCAAATTTTGAAACATTTACTGAATTTGAGAAAGCACATAAATACATCAAGAAAAGCAAGTTCCCAATTGTTCTAAAAGCAGACGGGCTAGCTGCAGGTAAAGGAGTTAGGGTTTGCTATGACTACAAAGAAGCTGATGAATTTTTAACTTTTTTAATGAAAGATAAAATTTTTGCTAAATCTGGAGAGAAAGTTGTGATAGAAAGTTTCCTTGAAGGTGAAGAAGCTTCTTTCTTTGTTTTCACAGATGGCCACACCATTCTGCCACTTGATTCATCACAAGACCATAAAAGATTGTTAGATCAAGACCGTGGACCTAATACTGGTGGCATGGGTGCTTATTCACCAGCACCAGTTATTGATGATGAGACAAGAGCTAATATTATGAACGAAGTAGTCATTCCTGTTTTTAATGGATTTAAAAAAGATAAAATCAATTATACTGGCATTTTATATATAGGTTTAATGATTAAGGACAAGAAACCTAGCGTTGTCGAATTTAATTGTCGCTTTGGGGATCCTGAAGCACAGCCTTTGTTGTATAGAATGAATTCCGATATTTTTGATTTGTTCTATAAGACATCAACCAAGCAACTTTCAAATTATGTTTTAGAATGGAAAAATTGTTATTCTGTAACTGTTGTTTTGGCTTCATTGGGATATCCAGATAAGACATCTAATGGATTGATATCTAATCTTTCTAACTTCAAAGAGAAAGGTGTATATATTTTTCATGCTGGAACCACATTAAAAGACGACAACTTTATTGTTTCTGGAGGCAGAGTTCTTGGAGTGACATCCGAGAGCCAAACCTTGAAAGGTGCAATTGACTTGGCATATGAAGCTATATCTAAGATTGATACTTCAAGTTTAGCATACAGAAAAGACATAGGATTGAAGGGTCTTAATAGAAATCTTAAAAGTTCTTGACATAGTACCAAACTGTGGCAAATTAAAGAAATTAATATGAGGTTCAAATGCCAACTATAAGTCAATTAATTAGACACTCTAGGTTTACTAAGAAAGAAAAGAGTAAATCAAGAGCTTTACAAAATAACCCTCAAAAGAGAGGAGTTTGTACAAGGGTTTATACTACAACACCAAAAAAACCTAATTCAGCTTTACGTAAAGTCGCAAGAGTTAGACTTACTAATGGAATAGAGGTTACCGGCTACATTCCTGGAGAAGGACATCAGCTACAGGAGCACTCAGTTGTCTTAATTAGAGGGGGCAGAGTTAAAGATTTGCCAGGTGTTAGATATCATATAGTTAGAGGCTCTCTTGATACTACAGGTGTAGAAGGAAGAAAACAATCAAGATCTAAATATGGGGCTAAAAAACCAAAGTCTAATTAGGAAGAAAATAAATTATGGCAAGAAAAGGACCAGTTAAGAAATCCAAAGCAGACCCAGATATAAAATATAAAAGCTCTGCAATAACTAAGTTTATAAATTCATTAATGTATGATGGAAAGAAAAGTGTTGCTGAAGCTCTTTTTTATGACTCATTTGAAATAATTAAAGAAAGAACTAAATCAGACCCTTATGAAGTATTCCAAGAAGCGTTTAAAAATATACAACCTTCTGTTGAGGTTCGTTCTCGAAGAGTAGGAGGTGCTACATATCAAGTACCTGTCGAAGTTAGATCTTCTAGAAAGGAATCTCTTGCTATAAGATGGATTATTACTGCTGCAAAAAAACGAGATGGAAAAAGTATGTCTTTGAAATTAGCATCAGAGCTTATTGATGCGAAAGAAAATAAAGGCGGAGCAGCAAAAAAGAAAGAGGATACTTTAAAAATGGCAGAAGCAAACAGAGCCTTCTCTCACTACCGCTGGTAAGTTATAAAATGAGTAAAGATCTTAGCAAAGCTAGAAACATAGGAATTGTTGCACACATTGATGCAGGTAAAACTACTACCACAGAAAGAATCCTTTTTTATACTGGAAAGAATTACAAGATTGGTGAAGTCCATGACGGTGCTGCAACAATGGATTGGATGGAACAAGAAAGAGAAAGAGGCATCACTATTACTTCTGCTACTACAGCATGCAGTTGGGCAGACCACGACATAAATATTATTGACACACCAGGACATGTAGATTTTACAATTGTAGTAGAAAGATCATTAAAAGTCTTAGATGGTGCATGCGTAGTTTTTGATAGCGTTGGCGGAGTAGAGCCCCAATCTGAAACAGTATGGAGACAAGCTGATAGATACGGAGTTCCAAGAATGTGTTTTGTAAATAAGATGGACAGAACTGGAGCTAATTTTCAAAGAACATATGATCAAATAAGAGATAGATTAAATTCTAACCCTGTAAAACTTCACATACCATATTTTAAAAAGGATTTATTTGAAGGAATAATAGATTTGATTGAAATGAAATTAGCAATCTGGGATGGAGATTCTCTTGGTGCAAAATTTGAACTAATTGATATTCCCGAAGAAATGTTAAAAGAAAGCAAAGAAGCACGAGATGGAATGTTAGAACTTATTTCTGATAATGACGAATCTATCATGGAAGACTATCTAGAAGGAAAAGAAATAGAAACCAACCGATTAATAAGCGCAATAAGACAGCAAACAATTAATTTACAAATAGTTCCAGTATTGTGCGGCTCAGCATTTAAGAACAAAGGTGTTCAATTGCTTTTAGATGCAGTTGTTCGTTATTTACCATCCCCGATAGACATTCCTCCTGTTAAAGGAGTGAGTCCTACAAATGAAGAAGAAATATTAGAAAGAAAAGCAGAAGATAAAGAACCATTGTCAGCCCTAGCTTTTAAAATAATGACTGACCCATTCGTTGGAACAATTACTTATATAAGAGTTTACTCTGGAGTTTTAAATTCAGGAACAGCTGTTTTTAATCCTCGAAAAGGTTCTACTGAAAGGATTGGACGACTTCTAAAGATGCATGCTGACAAAAGGGAAGAAATTTCTTCAGTAGGTGCAGGTGACATTGCAGCAGCTGTTGGACTAAAAGATACATATACCGGAGAGACTCTTTGTGACAAAGGAAATCCTGTAATACTAGAAAGCCTTAATTTCCCCGAACCAGTCATCTCTGTCGCAATAGAACCAAAAACAAAAGCTGATCAAGAAAAATTAGGAATAGCTCTTAATAAATTATCTATCGAAGACCCATCTTTTAAAGTAAAAGTCGACCACGAAACCAATCAGACTATTATCTCCGGCATGGGAGAATTACATTTGGAAATAATTGTGGATAGACTAAAAAGAGAGTTTAGCGTAGAAGCCAATGTTGGCGCACCTCAAGTTGCTTATAGAGAAACAATACGAAATTCTAGTGAAGCTGAACAAAAATACATCAAACAAACTGGAGGAAAAGGGCAGTATGGTCATGTAAAAATCAGAATTGAACCTCTTGAGACAGGAGGAGGCTTTGAATTTATAAATCAAATTAAAGGCGGTTCCATTCCAAAAGAATTCATTCCAGCTGTTGAAAAAGGTATACGTGAAGCCATGCAAGGCGGAGTTGTTGCGGGCTATGAAGTTGTAGACGTAAAAGTGACTCTTTATGATGGCTCTTTTCACGAAGTTGATTCTTCAGAAATGGCATTTAAGATTGCTGGATCTCTTGCATTTAAAGATGCTATTAAAAAAGCTAGCCCAGTTGTTTTAGAGCCAATAATGAAGGTAGAAGTAGTTGTACCAGAAGATTTTATGGGGTCAGTTATAGGTGATTTAAGTTCAAGAAGAGGGAAAGTTCAGGGTACCGAACTAAGAGGAGAACTCCAAGGAGTACAATCCGAGGTTCCGCTATGTGAAATGTTTGGATATGCAACTGATGTAAGGTCCTTGACAGAAGGTCGAGCTACATTTACAATGGAGTTTTCAACATATAGTGATGTTCCAGCCAACATCTACGAGGAGTTGAAGTTAAAAGAAGCATAATTGTTTTTTTTACAGGAGGAAAAGACTTATGTCTAAGGCAAAATTTGAGAGGAACAAGCCTCACGTTAACATTGGAACTATTGGACACGTAGACCATGGGAAAACTACGTTAACTGCTGCTATTACTCAAACGTTATCTAAAGCTGGAGGCGGTGATGCTATTGCATATGACGAAATAGATAAAGCACCAGAAGAAAAAGAAAGAGGCATTACTATTAATACAGCACATGTTGAATACGAAACAGAAAATCGTCATTATGCCCATGTTGATTGTCCTGGACACGCTGATTATGTAAAAAATATGATTACAGGTGCAGCACAGATGGATGGAGCAATTTTAGTTGTTAGTGCAACTGACGGACCAATGCCACAGACTAGAGAGCATATCTTACTTGCTCGACAAGTCGGTGTTCCTAGAATTGTTATATATCTTAACAAAGTCGACCAATTAGGTGGAGACACAGAATTGGTAGAATTAGTAGAATTAGAAATTAGAGAACTTTTAAATGAATATGGATTTGAAGGTGATGATACACCAATTATTTCTGGATCAGCTTTAGCAGCTGTCGAAGGTGGAGATGCGAAAACTGGCGAGGAATCAATTTTAGAGTTGATGACAAAAGTTGATGAGTGGATACCACAACCAACAAGAGAAGTTGACAAGCCTTTTTCTCTTGCAATTGAAGATGTTTTTTCTATTTCAGGAAGAGGAACTGTTGTTACTGGTAGAGTAGAAAAAGGAAAAATTAATTCAGGAGACAAGATAGAAATTGTTGGTATTAAAGACACTACTGAAACTACAGCTACAAGTTTAGAAATGTTTAGAAAAATTTTGGATTATGCTGAAGCAGGAGATAATGTGGGCGTACTTCTAAGAGGTATAGAAAAAGATGATGTTGAAAGAGGACAAGTTCTATGTGCTCCTGGATCAATTAAGCCCCACAAAAAGTTTAGTGCAGAAGTTTATGTTTTAAAAAAAGAAGAAGGGGGAAGACATACTCCTTTCTTTAAAGGATATAGACCTCAATTTTATTTTAGAACTACTGATGTTACCGGATCAATCGAATTAGGTGAAGGAGTTGAAATGGTAATGCCAGGAGACAATACAACTATGGATGTAGATTTAATAGTTCCAGTTGCTATGGAAGATGGACTTAAGTTCTCAATTAGAGAAGGTGGTAGAACCGTAGGAGCAGGAGTTATAACTAAAATTAACGAATAAAGGAGAACTATGGAAACCGCACCAAAAGTAAGGATTAAGCTTAAGTCATTTGACCATAGGCTGTTAGATAAATCAACTTTTGATATTGTTGATACCGTCAAAAGGACGGGTGCAAAGGTTGCAGGTCCGATACCGTTACCCACTCATATTTCTAGAACTTGTGTTCTTAGAGCGCCACATGTTTACAAAGATTCACGTGAGCACTTTGAAGTTAGAACACATAAACGCCTTGTGGATATTTTCGAACCTACTCAACAAACAATTGATTCATTAATGAAGCTAGATTTAGCTTCAGGTGTAGAAGTAGAAATTAAGCTGCAGGGTGAGTAAATGCCAGATAAAGAAAATAAGATAGAAAACAAAGATACTGCTAGTTCTGAAGAAAAACCTCAGAATAAAGTTGAGGATGAGTCTTCTCAAAAGCCATCAAAGAAAGAAGCGCCAGAAAATTTGTCTGATGTTAAAGCAAAAGATGAAAAACTAGAAGAATCAGAGGGACCAGATACAAAAGAAGAAACTAGTTCGGAAATTTCAGATATCAAACTTAGTGGTTTGATGGGTACAAAAATTGGAATGACTCAAACAATCATGGAAGACGGCCAAATTATACCTACTACTGTAGTCCAACTAGGTCCATGTTTAGCTTTAGAAAAAAAGGTAAAAAATGACAAAACATCTTTAAAAGTAGGCTATCTTGATGTTAAACCATCATCATTAAAAAAGTCTGAGTTAACGTATTTTTCGAAATTAGACGTAAAACCAATTAAGCATATAAAAGAATTTGATCTATTAAATCCAGAAGTTGAAATTAAACCAGGGACAGAAATAAGAGCAAATATTTTTCAACCTGGCGACATAACCGATGTTACTTCTAAATCAAAGGGGAAGGGATTTGCTGGAGTAATAAAAAGACATAATTTTTCGGGTCTTAGTCACACACATGGTACACCACAAAATCAACGTTCAGGTGGTTCCATAGGCAATGCTGCTTATCCAGCTAGAGTCTGGAAAGGTAGAAAAATGCCAGGAAGATATGGTGGAAAAATATCTACTACTCAAGGAATACAGGTTATTAAAGTTGATTTGAATGAAAATATTATATTTCTAAAAGGATCAGTGCCAGGTTCAAATGGATCGTTGGTGTTTGTTAACCACACAAGGAAAGGATAATGGATTTAAATATAGTTGATTTAAACAATAAGAAAATTGATAAATTTGTTTTCGAATTAGATGACAATATTCAAATTAACAGAAAAGTAATTAGCCAGGTAGTAAGATGGCAACTTTCGAAAAGAAGAATTGGAACTGCATCGACTAAAAACAGATCTCTTGTTGCTGGAAGCAACAAAAAACCATTTAAACAGAAAGGTACAGGTAACGCAAGAGCGGGAACAAGAACCTCCCCAATTTGGAGAGGTGGAGGAGTTATCTTTGGACCAACACCAAAAGATTGGAGTATTTCTGTTCCTAAAAAAGTAAGAAAACTAGCACTTTTGCATTCAATAATTTACAAATTGCAGCAAGATTCATTTACAATTTTAGATAAATTTTCATTAGATAGCCATAAAACTAAGAATATAATTCAAATGATTTCGGGATTAAATTTATCAGATAAAATTCTTATAATATCAGATGAAGAAAATGATAATTTAATACTCTCAACAAGAAATATTAAGAAGATCAAGTTAATTGAATCAAAAGGTGTTAATGTTTATGACTTATTAAATTTTAAGTCTATCCTCACGGATAAAACATCCCTACTAAATTTAATTGAGAGAATAAAATAATGAAAAAATATATCTCAGATGTATTGATAAAGCCTTTAGTTACAGAAAGAATTGCTGCTATGAATCAAGAGCAATGTTATGTTTTTGAAGTAAAGCCAGAGAGCACTAAGAACGAAATAAGAGACGCAGTACAAAAATTTTTTAATGTCAAAGTTAAACAAGTGCGAACATCTATTAAACCTGGAAAGAAAGTTTTTAAAGGTGGAAGACTTGTAGGAAAAAAATCTAAGAAGAAAAAAGCTTTTGTAACCTTAAAAGAAGGAACAATAGAAATAATTCAAGGAGTATAGTATGGGAATTAGAAAGTATAAACCAAGCAGCCCTGGAAGAAGATTTATGACAAGTGCTGATTATGACGAAATAACCAATACTTCTCCGCATAAACCATTGCTTGTATCTAAGCACAGAAAAAAAGGAAGAAATAACAATGGAAGAATTACTTCAAAGAGTAGAGGAGGGGGCCATAAAAGATTGTACCGTCTAATAGATTTCAAGAGAGATAAATTTAATATCCCAGGAATTGTTAAAACAATAGAGTATGATCCTAATAGAACTGCTAGAATTGCTTTAATAAATTACAATGATGGTGAAAAGAGATACATACTATCGCCTTCTGATTTGAAAGTTGGAGACTCAATTATTTCGTCAGATAAAACAGAAATCAAGATTGGCAATACCCTGCTGCTTTCTAACATACCTGAAGGAACCATAGTACATAATATAGAAATTTCACCTGGAAACGGTGGTAAGCTATCTAGATCAGCAGGAACTTCTGCTCAAATTTTGGGCAAAGAAGCTGAATTAACTATGATTAAATTGAGTTCTGGAGAAACTCGGTACATACGTTCTGACTGTAGAGCAACAATTGGTAAACTTGGAAACGAAAAGCATAATCAAATTGTTATTGGAAAAGCTGGAAGAAATAGGTATCTGGCAAGAAGACCAAAAGTTAGAGGTGTAGCGATGAACCCAGTAGATCACCCACATGGTGGCGGTGAAGGTAAAGCTGCTAGAGGGAATCCTAATCCTGTATCTAAATGGGGATGGATTACAATAGGAAAGAAAACTAGAAAAAATTCTAGAACCGATAAAATGATTGTTAAAAGAAGAAGAATCGGCTACGGAATGGATAAGAGGTAATTTAAAAGATGGGAAGATCAGTTAAAAAAGGACCATTTGTTGACGAGAAATTGATGAAAAAGGTTCTAAAAGCAAAAGAAACAGATAGTCAAAAAATTATAAAAACTTGGTCTAGGAGATCTATGGTGACACCAGAGATGATTGGACTTACTTTTGCTGTACATAACGGAAAAAAATTTGTACCTGTTTATGTAACGGAATACATGCTTGGACACAAACTTGGTGAATTCTCACCAACAAGAATATTTAATTCTCATGCTGGAGGAGACAAGAAGTCTAGGGTTGGTAAATAAGTATGATTGCAAAAGCTATAAACAAATATGTTCGTAGAACACCTAGAAAAGTTAATTATGTTCTTGAAACTATTAGAGGTAAAAATGTTGATTATGCCTTTATGCTGTTAAAAACACTTAAACAACCAGCCAAAGAAGAGGTTTCTAAAACATTAAAATCTGCAGTATCAAATGCATTTGAAAAAGGATTTACCGATTCTGAAAGAATTTATATTTCACACGCATATAGCACTGAAGGACCTACAGCTAAAAGATTTAAAGCTAGAGCTATGGGAAGGGCAACAAGAAGATTAAAAAGGTCAAGTCATATAACTATTATCTTAGAGGAGAAATCAGCGTAATGGGTCAAAAAATTAATCCAATATCAATAAGAATAGGAATTACTCGCAATTGGTCGTCTAATTGGTTTACTTCTGATAAAAAAGCCTATAAAGAATTTTTACACGAAGATTTAGCAATTAGAACATATGTAAAGAAAAAGTTTTTCCAAGCTGGTATTTCAAAACTAGATATAGAAAGACCGTCAAATGAGAAGCTAAGATTAGTAGTTTATTGCTCTAAGCCAGGACTTCTAATTGGTAGGAAGGGTGCGGATATTGATATCCTAAGAAAAGATTTAGGTGCAAAATATAAAAAAGAAATAGTAATTGATATAAGAGAAGTAAAGAGACCAGAAATTGATTCACAGTTGGTTGCGGAAAATATTGCATTACAACTTGAGAGAAGAGTTGCTTATAGAAGAGCCATGAAAAGAAGTATGACATCTGCTTTAAGGCTAGGAGCAATAGGAATAAAAATAATGGTTTCAGGCCGTCTGGGCGGAGCTGAAATAGCTAGACAGGAATGGTATAGAGAAGGACGTGTTCCCTTGAGTACTCTTAGAGCTGATATTGATTATGGCTTTGCAGAATCTTTAACTACTTATGGAATAATAGGCATTAAAGTTTGGATTTTTAAAGGAGAAGTTATTAGAAAGAAAGAAAGAAACACTAAAAACGAAAAGAAAGAGGTTAGAGATGCTTCAGCCTAAAAAAAGCAAGTATAGAAAACAACAGAAAGGAAAGATAAAAGGTATTGCAACTAAAGGAAACAAAGTTTCTTTTGGTGAGTATGGACTTCAATCTATGGACTTTGCAAGAATTACAGGCAGGCAAATTGAGGCTGCTAGGATTGCAATCACAAGAAAAGTTAGACGTGGTGCTAAATTATGGATAAGAATCTTCCCGCACAAACCTGTGACAAAGAAGCCTGCCGAAGTACGTATGGGTAAGGGCAAGGGTGACATAGATAGATATGTTGCACCTATTAAAAAAGGCACGATGCTCTATGAAATTGCTGGTGTTGATGAGGATTTAGCTAAAGAAGCACTTAGACTTGCATCAAATAAATTGCCAGTAAAAACAAGAGTAGTGGCAAGAACTAAGGGACAGTTAACATAATGAAAATGGATGAATTAAAAAAACTTGATATAGAAGAAATTGAAAACAAAGTTGTTGAGCTTAAAGGCTCTTTGTTGAAAAACAATATTGCAAAATTAAATCAAGGGGAGTTTGATACTAATATTTTTAAGAAGATTAAGAAAGATATAGCTAGATGCATGACAGAAATCAATATGAGGAACAAGGGTAAAGAAAATGAGTAGAGGCAGGATAAGAAAGTTGACAGGAATAGTTGTAAAGAATTCATCAGATAAAACAATTATGGTTCAAACGGAAATTAGAAATAAAAATAAAAAATATAACAAAGTTATAATTTCAAAAAGAAAGTATCCAGTGCATGATGAAAAAAACATAGCAAATGTTGGTGATTTGATTGAAGCTATCGAGACTAAGCCTATCAGTAAAAGCAAAAGATGGAATTTAACAAAGATAGTAAATAAAGGAGCAGAAGCATGATTCAAACCGAAACTCAATTGTCCACAGCAGATAACACTGGCGCAAAGCAACTTAACGTTATAAGACTCAAAGGCGGATCTTATCGAAGATATGCTAGTATAGGCGATATTGTGACTGTGTCTATAAGGGATGCAATACCTAATTCAAAGGTAGAGAAAGGTAAAATTTTTCAAGCTGTTATCGTAAGGACCAAGAAAGAAATTAAAAGAGCAGACGGTTCATACATAAGATTTGACGATAATGCAGCCGTCTTAATAAACAAAGAAAAACAACCAATTGGTACTAGGATATTTGGTCCTGTAGCAAGAGAACTTAGGAGTAAAGGGTTTATGAAAATAATTTCACTTGCCCCAGAAGTAATATGAAAACTAAAAATAAAAGCTTAAATGCCAAAAAAGGACAAGAAGTAAAAATAATTACTGGTAAATACAAAGGTCAAGTAGGGAAAATTATGTCTGTGGACAAAAGAAGTGAGAAAGTGGTTATAGAAAATATTAATGTAGCAAAAAGACATTTAAAACCAGATAAAAAGAATCCAAGTGGCGGAATAGTTAATAGGGAACAAGGTATACACATTTCAAATATCAAGGTGGTTTCTGATGCTTAATGTTAAAGAACTATATACAAAGTCTATCCCCACATTGGTGACAGAGTTAAACCTTAAAAACCAAATGCAAGCTCCAAGAATATCAAAAGTTAGCATCAATATGGGTCTAGGTAAATTGTCAGATTCAGGAAAAGATGCAAAATTGATTGAAGAGGCTTGCAACGAGTTAACTCTAATTGCTGGCCAGAAAGCTGTAATTACAAAAGCAAAAAAATCAGAAGCTGGTTTCAAGCTAAGAGAGGGAGCATCAATTGGTGCAAGAGTAACGTTAAGAGGAGAAAGAATGTATGAATTTCTTTCGAAACTTTTAAACCTAGCTCTTCCAAGAGTAAGAGACTTTAGAGGAATATCAAGAAAATCATTCGACAAGAAAGGCAATTACAATTTAGGCGTTGAAGACCATTTAGTTTTTCCGGAAGTTGATCCTACAAAATCAACAAAAAATAAAGGTTTGAATATTACTATCGTCACTACTGCTACAAATGATGAACAAGGATTAAAACTATTGGAGGCTCTAGGTTTTCCATTTAAGAAATAGAAGAGGTTATTATGGCTAAAAAATCAATGATAGTTAAAGCAAAGAAAAAACAAAAATTCAAAGTAAGGGAATATAATCGTTGTCCTATTACTGGAAGACCAAGAGGTTTTATTAGAAAATTCGGAATGAGTAGGAATGCATTTAGAAAACTAGCTAGCGCTGGCCTTATTCCAGGAGTCAAGAAAGCTAGTTATTAACGAGAGGTAAAAATGATAACAGATCCAATATCAGATATGCTAACAAGAATTAGGAATGCGATTTCAAAAAAACATGAGTTCGTAAGAATTCCAAGTTCTAAATTTAAATTACAAATTGCTAAAATTTTAGAAGAAGAAGGTTTTATATCATCTTTTGATATGGTAGATCAGGATAAATTTAAATTTATTAATATAAATTTGAAATATAACGACAGAAAAGTTTCTGTAATTAAAGAAATTAAAAGAGTTAGTAAGCCTGGTTTAAGAGTATATGTAAACAAGAACGAGATTCCACGTGTCAGAGGTGGTCTTGGAACTTCCATAATTTCTACTTCAAAAGGAGTTATGACTGGAAATAAGGCTAGGGCAATAGGAGTAGGAGGAGAAGTTCTCTGTAAAATAGTTTAGGGACTGTAGGGTTTAATATGTCGAGAATAGGAAATCAGCAAATAGAATTTAAAGACGATGTACAAGTATCTATTGTTAATAATACAATCAAAGTTACTGGACCTAAAGGTGAACTCCAAAAATCAATACCTCCTCAAATAAAAGTGGATATCTCGAACAATATCATTACAGTCAAAAGGGATTCTGAAGATAAAGAAACTAAAGCTTTCCATGGATTAACAAGAGCATTAATTAACAACATGGTTCATGGTGTCAAAGAAGGTTATGCGAAAACACTTAATATTATTGGTACTGGCTATAAATGTGAAATAAAATCTAAGACTGAACTGATTTTAAATTTAGGCTACTCAAACCCTGTAAAATTCAACCTACCAGAATCGATTACTGCTGAAGTTGAAGATAAAGGAACTAAATTAAAAATTTCTGGAGCAGACAAGGAGCTAGTAGGAGAAATTAGTGCCCAAATAAGAAAATTAAGAAAACCTGAAAGGTATAAAGGAAAAGGCATAAGGTATGCTGACGAAATTATTAAGTTAAAAGCTGGTAAAGCAGCTGGAAAAGGTGCAGAGTAATGAGTTCTGATAACAAAAATAAATTAAGAATTAAAAGACATAAAAGAAATAGAAAAAACATCTCTGGTACTAGCGATGTACCTAGATTGTATATTTTTAGATCTTTGAAGAATTTTTATGTCAATCTTGTTGATGATGCAACAGGGAAAACACTTATTTCCGAATCATCATTGCAAATTAAAGAATTAAAAAACACAGATATTGATTCTGTTACAAAGCAAATTGCAGAAAATGTAGTTACAAAAGCAACAAGTTTAGGAATAAAAAAAATTGTTTTTGACAAAAGTGGTTACAAATACCATGGAAGGATAAAAAAGTTAGCGGACCAATTAAGAGAAAAAGGTTTGAATTTTTAACTTAGGAGTTTATTTTGGCAAGTAACGTAGATAAAGAATTTGATGAGAAAATTGTTCATATAAGAAGAGTAGCAAAAGTTACTAAGGGCGGGAAGAATTTTCATTTTACAGCTTTAGTAGTTGTGGGAAACATGAAAGGAAAAGTTGGTGCTGGTTTAGGCAAGTCTAACGAAGTACCTGACGCTATAAGGAAAGCTGTTGAAAAAGCTAAAAAAAGTATTATAGAAGTACCAAGAAATGGAACAACTATTAACCATGAGGTTTATGCAAAATACCTTTCTAGTCAAGTAATGATTCGTCCAGCAAGCTCAGGAACGGGAGTTATCGCTGGTGCTGCAGTCAGATCGGTTCTAGAATTAGCAGGAATTAAGGATGCTTTGACTAAGTCACTAGGTTCTCGAAATCCTATCAATGTAGTTCTTGCTACTATAGAGTGTCTTGTTGATTTAACCAAGCCTGAAGACAAGGCATCCCAATTAGGCAAAGAAACCTCTGATTTAGATTTACCAAAGCAGTTTTATAAAAATAAATCTGATGGAGAAGCAAATGCTTAATGATTTAATTTCTTCAAAAAATAAAAATAGAAATAGAGTAGGAAGGGGTCCTGGCTCTAAAGGAAAGACAGCTGGAAGGGGTCATAAAGGACAAAAATCTAGATCTGGTGCTAAAATACCAATTCTTTTTGAAGGAGGTCAATCTAGTTTTGTTTTAAGAACTCCAAAGAGAGGTTTTAAAAATTACAATAAAATAACTTACGATATTGTAAACGTAGGAACTATAAATAAATTAGATAATTCAAAAAAAATTAATTATGAGACTTTATTAGAAAATAAACTGATTACGGGTAGATACCCTATTAAAATTCTTGGAAACGGTGATTTAGATAAGAAATTTGAAATATTTGCTAATCATTTTTCCAAAACCGCAGAAGAAAAAATCAAATCAGCTGGTGGAAGCATAACTAAAATATGAGTTCTATTGATTCAATGCCTAAACTACCAGAGTTGAACAAGAGAATACTATACACTCTACTAATTTTGATAATATATAGATTTGGAGTCTTTGTACCTATACCTGGAGTTGATTCACAAGAAATTTTAAAAGTTTTTACCAGTCAGGGGAGATCTTTTTTTGACATCATCAATCTTTTTTCAGGAGGTGCTTTTGAAAGAGCATCTATTTTTGCTTTAGGTGTAATGCCATATATTACATCATCTATTGTAATGTCACTTGTTGTAAAAACTGTCCCTTCGTTAGAAGAGATGAATAAAGAGCAAGCAGGAAAGAAAAAAATTGCACAATATTCCAGATATTTAACTATAGTAATTTGTTTTTTCCAAGGATCATTGTTAGTGTCTGCGTTACAGTCAGGACTAGGTACAGGTGCTGAAATTGTTTATAATCCAGGACCACAATTTTTCATTTTAACTATACTTACTTTAACAGCTGGAACTTTTTTCGTTATGTGGCTAGGTGAGCAAGTAACAAGTAATGGAATTGGCAATGGATTATCATTAATTATAGCTACATCAATTATTGCAGGAATACCTTCAGCCATAGGTAAATTATTCAATTTTGTTCAAATTGGCGAATTAAACATAATTACAATTGTTCTATTTCTTATTATTATGCTGGCAATTTTGTATTCAATTGTTTTTGTAGAGAGATCATTTAGAAAAATTCCAATTCAATATCCGCAAAGAACAAAAGGAAGAAAGGTTTTTGCCGGACAAGCATCACACCTACCTCTCAAAATTAATGCAGCTGGTGTTATACCACCAATTTTTGCTTCTTCAATCTTGCTTTTACCTCTTACTGCTCTTAATTTTATAGATATCCCTTCAGTTAATCAATTTGCTCAATCTATGTTAAGTAACGGTTTTATATACAATGGAGTTTTTGCAGTTCTAGTTATATTCTTTACATTTTTTTATACTGCAATAGTAATTAACCCAGAAGAAATGTCAGAAAATTTAAAAAAGAATGGAGCATTTGTTCCAGGAATAAGACCTGGTAAGAACACCACTGAATTTATAAGCGGAGTAATGTCTAAACTAACTGTGATTGGCGCAATATATTTGGCTTTAGTTTGTACTATACCAGCTCTACTTAATGCCCCACCTTTTAGTTTGCCATTTTATTTTGGAGGAACTGCATTACTTATCGTAATAGGTGTTACCCTTGATACTATTCAGCACATAGAATCCTTTTTGATATCTTCAAACTACGATCAACTTACAGGTAAGAAGACTAACGATCCTAAAAGATTTAATATGAGGTGATATATGATTATTGTTTTATTTGGCCCTCCAGGGGCAGGAAAAGGTACACAAGCTGATTTATTGAAGGAAAAGTTCGAGCTTCTTCATTTGTCTACTGGCGACATTCTAAGAGAAGAGGTAAGCAATCAAACTGATCTTGGAGTACTTGCAAAAAAATTCATGGATGATGGAGAACTTGTTACGGACGAACTTATTATAGAAATGATAAAAAATAAAATTGTTTCAAACAAAGAAAGCAAAGGTTTTTTACTAGATGGTTTTCCAAGGACTATATCTCAAGCTGAAGCTTTAGATAAAATGCTCCAAGATAATTCTTTACAGATTGATAGAGTTGTTTCAATAGAAGTTCCTGACAATGATTTAATAGAACGTTTACTACTTAGAGGAAGAAGTGATGACAATAGAGAGACAATTAGTAATCGTTTAAGTGTTTATAAAAATCAAACATTACCAATAAAAGAATACTATCAAAAATCGAACCTATTAGTTGATATTAAAGGAGATGAAACAATAGAAGAAGTTTTTCAAAGTATAGTTGAATCAATTTAGTTATGGATATTAAAATTAAAAGCTCAAAAGAAATAAAAAAAATGAGAAATGGTGGTTCAGTTATAGGAGAAGTACAAAGGTTGCTTGCGAATCTTATAAAACCCGGCATCTCAACTTGGGATATTGATAAATTTGCGGAAGAACATGCTATTAAAAAAGGTTTCAAGCCAGCTTTTAAAGGATATCAAGGATTTCCTGCAACTACATGTGCATCAATTAACGAAGAAGTTGTTCACGGTATACCATCAAAAGATAGAATATTAAACGATGGTGACATAGTAGGAATTGATTTTGGAGTTTTTAAAGATGGTTTTTATGCTGACGGTGCATTCACTTTTTCTGTTGGAGAAGTAGATATTCAAGTGAATAGATTAGTGAAAGTGACAAAAGAATCACTGCACAAGGGCATCAGTCAAGCGATACCAGGAAATAAATTATTTGATATTTCTAAAACAATACAAGATTTTGTTGAAGATCATGGTTTTTCCATTGTGACTGACTTTGTTGGTCACGGCATTGGTAGAGATTTGCACGAAGACCCTCAAGTGCCAAATTTTGTAAATACACATGAAAATAGAGAAGATTCATTAGATTTAGAGGAGGGGATGGTTCTTGCAATTGAACCAATGGTAAATATGGGCCAACACGAAGTATTCGTTTCACCTGATGACCAATGGACGGTTAAGACCAAAGACGGTAGTTGGTCAGCTCACTTTGAACATACTATTGCAATCACATCAAAAGGACCTATGATTTTAACTAATTGAATTATGGCTAAAGAAGATAGAATAGAATTAGAAGGAACAATCTTAGAAGCGTTACCAAATGCTATGTTTAAGGTTGAACTTGAAAATGAACACCAGATTTTAGCATATGTTTCTGGCAAGATGAGGACACATTTTATTAGGATTTTGCCTGGTGACAAAGTAAAGGTTGAAGTGTCACCATATGATTTGACAAAAGGCAGAATAACATATAGATTGAAGTAAAATTATCATATATAATAAAGGGTTTTAATGGAGTTTTATGCCTAGAATAGCAGGAGTTGACATACCAGACAATAAAAGAGTAGAGATAGCTCTAACTTATATTTATGGAATCGGTAAAAAGATTTCAAATAATATTCTTAAAAGCGCGGATATAGACCCATCTTTAAGAACTAAGGATTTAACTGATTCTGACGTTAGTAAAATTAGACAACTAATAGAGGATAAATACTTAGTTGAAGGTGAACTAAGGGTAGATACTCAGAACAACATTAAAAGACTTCAAGAAATTGGTTCATATCGAGGTATAAGACATAGAAAGAAGCTTCCAACTAGGGGACAAAGAACCAAGTCAAACGCAAGAACTAGACGAGGCAAGAAAGGCCTTGCGATAGCGAAGAAGAAACAAGCTGGTGCTAAATAAAGGAGATTTTTCCATTGAAAAAAAATAAAAAGACAAAAAAAGTTAAGAAGTTTGTTGAATCTGGACATGCACATATCCAGGCAACTTTCAATAATACAATTATTACTATTACTGACGAACAGGGAAATGTTGTTTCATCTGCAGCTGCTGGAGCAAGGGGTTTTAAAGGTACTCGTAAAGGTACACCATTTGCTGCACAACTGTCGGCTGAAGAGGCTGCTAGAAAAGCAGCTGACTTTGGTATGAAGACAATTGCTGTATTTGTGAAAGGACCAGGACCAGGTCGAGAAACAGCAATTAGGTCAATACAAAATGCAGGTATTAAAATTAATTTAATTAAGGACGTAACACCATTGCCTCATAATGGTTGCAGGCCTCCTGCTCAAAGAAGGGTTTAAATAAATGTCTAGATATACAGGACCAACTACAAAACTATCAAGAAGAGAAGGGCAAGAGCTTTTTTTAAAAGGAGACAGATCTTTTACTGATAAGGCAGCTAGAAGATTAAGCGTCAAACCTGGACAGGCACAATCTAATTTTAGACACAAAAACTCTGAGTACGGTGTAAGATTAAGAGAAAAGCAAAAATTAAAAAGGATTTTTGGCTTAACTGAAAAGCAATTTAGAAATAATTTTATTAAATCTACTAAGCAGAGGGGTGTTACCGGACATAATCTAATTTCAAACCTTGAGAGAAGATTAGATAATGTTGTTTATAGGCTAGGACTGCTTAGCTCAAGAAACGAAGCAAGACAGTATGTCAATCATGGCCATATTTTAGTTAATGAAAAAAAAGTAACCATTCCATCGTATGTTGTTTCCATTGATGATACTATCTCTATAAGGGAGAAGTCTAAGGAGAACAATAGAATCAAAAGTTCTGTCGAATCAGTTGCTAGGAGAGGTGTCCCCGAATGGCTTGATTTAGATTCAGAAAAATTAACAGGGAATGTTAAAAGGTTGCCAATCAGAGAAGATTTTACTTTACCACTTGATGAGCAACTTATTATTGAGTTTTACTCAAAATTATAGGAGAAATTATGGAATTTCAACGAAATTGGCTTGGTCTACATAGACCAAAATTTATTCAAATCGAACAGAAGTCTAAAAGTGATACTTATGGAAAATTTACTTGTCAGCCACTTGAAAAAGGATATGGGACAACAATAGGAAACTCATTAAGACGGATACTCTTGTCCTCAATACAAGGGCCAGCAATAACAATGATAAATATTGATGGAGTAATGCACGAATTTTCATCAATCCCAGGCGTAAGAGAAGATGTAACTGAAATTATTTTAAATTTAAAGCAATTAAATCTTAAACTTCATTCGTACGAACAGCAAAAAATTAATTTGGATGCATCTGGTGAAGGAATTGTAAAAGCTGGCGACATTGAAGTTAATCAAAATGTAGAAATAATTAATCCGGATCAATACATTGCTACATTGTCAGAAGGCTCTCGACTTAAGATTGAAATGACAGTTGAAATGGGAAGAGGGTATGTTCCAACTGATGCAATGGACAATGTAAATAAATCTATAGGTGAAATTTTAATCGATGCTATCTTTTCTCCTGTTATAAAAGTTAATTATGACATTACTAGCGCAAGAGTTGACAAAAGAACTGATTATGAAAAGTTAGCTTTAGAAGTGTGGACAAATGGTACAATTTTACCAGAAGATGCTTTAGCGTATTCTGCAAAAATATTAAAAGAACAAATGACTGTCTTTGTCAATTTTGACGAAGAAGAAATTGATGCAATTCCAATTGTCGAAGAAACACAAGAGGAAATAACTGGATCCGAGGATGTCTTGTTTACAAAAGTAGAAGATTTAGAGTTTTCTGCAAGATCATTAAACTGTTTAGCAAAAGCAAATATTAAATATCTTGGTGATTTGATACAACTTACCGAAGACGATCTTCTCAATTTAGAGAACTTTGGAAAGAGGTCTTTGTTTGAAGTTAGAGATGTTGTTGCTCAATTTAGTTTAAAATTGGGTGAAGGCATCAATAAAGACCTTTACTACCAACAACGAACTAAACAAGAAGATACATCTCAAGAATCAGATGAAGTAGTTGAATAAAAATGAGACATAGAGTTAGGAAAGGTAAATTAGGATTAAAAACAGGGCATAGAATGTCTTTACTTAGAAATCTTTGTACAGAATTATTTAAACATGGTCGTATTGTTACTACAGATTCTAAAGCTAAAGAATTAAGACGGTTTAGTGAAAGAATTATTACTATAGCAAGAAACGATACCGTTCATGCAAGACGATTAGTTAATACAAAAATCAAAGACAGAGAAGTTTTAAGCAAGTTGTTTGACACCATTGCCCCATCATTTATTAACCGACCCGGTGGATACACCAGAATAATCAAATTAAACCATAGAAGAGGAGATGCTGCTCCAGTTTCTGCTATTGAGCTTGTAGGTTTAAATGTTCCTTTCAAGGTAGAACATCCTGAAGAAACAAAATCTGAAACTCCAACTTCAAAAGACAAAGATTAGTAAACTCGCAAATGAATAACAATATTGGTATAATTCTTGATCCGAATTCTTTTAAAAATATTGAAACTGTTTCAAAGTTAGCTGAAAAGAACGGCTTCCATTCTCTTTGGGTAACAGAGCTATTTCGAAGTTCGTTTGAGCAGATGGTATACATCTCCCAGTTAACAAAAAAAATTAAAATAGGATCAGCAGTTACTCTTGCATTTACTCGTTCACCACTCGTAACTACTATTTCTTCTCTTGATATAGATGAGATATCCAAAGGAAGATTGATACTTGGTATAGGATCTGGAGCTATTAATACAAATAGAAAATGGCATGGTAACACTTTATTTGATAATCCAGCTGAAAGGATTGAGTCTTTTTATAAAGTTTTTCGATCAATTGAGAGATCGTTAGTTTTTAGAGAAGATCTTATATATTCTGACGATTTTTATAACCTAGAAATGAAATCTTTTAGAAGACCATTTGATACTTTTAGAGAGCAAATACCACTGTTTTTAGCGTCCATAGGCCCAAAAATGACAAATATATCGAAAAAACTTTTTCAAGGTCATATTGGACACGTTGTATGCTCCAAACCCTACATAAAAAACAATATTGAGCCAAACTTACCTAAAAATGACGATAATTTTACTAAATCAACTGTTGTACTATGCTCTATTAATAAGGACAGGCAAAAAGCAATTAACGATGCCAAAGGTACAATAGCTTTCTATACAACGGTTAAGGCTTATTCTAAACCTTTTGTTGATCTCGGATTTGAAGAGGATGTAAAAAGAATAAGGAAACATTATTTCGAAGGCAATATATCAGAAATGATTAAAAATGTTACAGACGATATGGTTAAGAATTTCTCTATATGTGGAAGCCCAGATGATGCAAAACACCAGCTAGAAGATTATAAAAAAATTATAGACTTACCAATACTCACTGCCCCTCATTATTATTTAGACGAAGATGTTGTTTCAGAATATCAAAATAATATTTTAGAGCACTTTAAGATTTAGAATTATTAGAGATATATACACTTACTAAACCAAAATTGTATTTTATATTTTGTATAACGTTAAGTCTTTTAGAATTCAATATTTTATTCATTTCTTTTGGTGTATAAAATGATTCTATTGAAGAAGCTAAATATTTGTATTCAGCAAATTTTCCAAAAAGTAAACCAATGAAAGGTATAAAAATATTTAAATAAAATTTATAAAAAACTTTGATAATTAAATTATCACTTTTTGAAAATTCCATTAATACTAATTTCCCATCATTTTTTAAAACTCTTTTTATTTCATCTAGGCTGGTAGCTACTGATTTTGTATTTCGTAAACCAAAAGTTATCGTGACAAAATCAAATGTAGAATCAGGGAACGGGATTTCTTCGCAACATCCTTCAATAAAATTAATCGAACTTCCTTTTTTTCTATTTTTTGCAATTTCAAGCATTTTTTTACTTGGATCCAAAGCAAATACTTGGGTATTAGGATAATTTTCTTTTATCATAATAGCTATATCTCCTGTTCCAGTAGCTACATCGAGTAATTTTCCTTTTGGTTCAAATAATTTAATAAAGTTCTTTTTCCATATTGTATGGGTTTTTAAACTAATTATGTCATTTATTAAATCATATTTTTGAGATATTGAATCAAAAGTGTCTTTCGTATCAGGCATTTAAATAACTTTGCTAATCCTAACTGCAAGTTTGATATCACCAGAAGTCATAATATGTATTCCGTCAAGATGTCTTTTGTACTTTTCTAATGATTCTAAAAAGAAATCAGTTGAAATATTTACAAAATCACTTTCTTTTGATTTAGATAAAATTTCAAACAATTTATTTCCTTTTGTTATACCATTGATTTTGTTCTTCATATTAAAAAGAGTTTTTTTATTCTTTATCGGTAGTATTCCACCAAGTATTTTATATTCTTTATTTTTAGATAATTTAATTAGTTTTTCAAAATCATCATCTGTGTACAAGGGTTGTGTTATAAAAAAATCTGAGCCTATTTTAACTCTTTTTGATATAGTAGATTTGATACTTTTATAATTATTATCAATATTAATAGTTGATCCTGTTACGAACTGAGCTTTAAAATTTAATTTATTTCCAGCAAAATCCTTTCCCTTGTTTAAGTTGTTCACAATTTTTATTAAACTATTTGTAGAAACTTCAAAAACTTCTTTAGAATTGCGACTATTGCCAATTTTGATTGGATCTCCCTTCACAAGAAGAACTTTATTTAATTTCATTGAATGGGCACCTAAAATTTCACTTTGTAGAGCTAAGGTATTTTTGTCCCTTGTAGAGAAGTTTAATATTATTTTTTTATAATCAGCTCCTTTAATAATTAAATTATGAGCAAACGCAAGTGGAGATATCCGTAAATTTGCCATCGGACAGCAAGCAATATCTAGATAGTCAAAATATTTTTGATTTTTTATTATATTCTGAATTAATATCTTATCAATTTTGCACCTTGGAGGTATAATTTCAATAGATTTAACAAATTTTCTGTTGGTTTTTAAAATCATATGTTCAGATTAATTTTAATTTTATTTTTTTTACTAAATTTTGCAAATTCTTCTTTTTCTAGTGATGCAAATAAAAGAGATTATAACTTACTTAATAACAAGTTGACAATCTATATTAACACTAAGGATTCGACTAAAGAGATTTTCAAGGTTATTGAAAACCGTCTTAATACCATACAGATGGTTTTAGATACTTACAAATCTGATTCGTTTGTATCTAGGTTTAACAACATGGAGAAATTTAGTGAAATTTCTCTACCAGATTTATTTGTAGATAGCTTCCAAATTTTATCTAACTACAACAAAATTACGAAAGGAAAATTTGATCCAACTACATTTTCTGTTCTTTCTATTAGTACAAAACTAGAAAAAGTTAATTTTTTGTTAAATTCTGACTTGTATAACAAATGTATCTCTCTAAAAAACATTGAAGTAAAAATATCCAATGTTTTTTCCAAAACACAAACCTGCACCAAAATTTCTTTTGATTCGATTATCGAGGGCGTAGTTACAGAAGACATTAGGTATTTTTTAGAAAAAAATAATATTTCGTCTTATTT
>CAYTRR010000008.1:0-23347 GCA_964440275.1 uncultured Spirochaetales bacterium
TGCTTCGTTAAGATTGGGATACTTGATTGGGAATAGTAAGATTATCTCCGAAATAAACAAAATAAGATTGCCATACAATATTTCCACTCTTTCTCAATTAATAGCTTGTGATTACTTTGATAATCAAAAAAGTATAAAAAGGAAAATTCAGATCATTAAGAGTGAAAGAACTCGACTAGTAAAATTTCTTCAAGACAAAACTAATTTTGAGGTTTACCCAACAGATTCTAATTTTATATTAATCAGAACAACAAAATCTAAATCTCTAAATAATTTCCTTAAGACTCAAAGTATTATTATTAGAAGTTTTAACTCAAATAAGGAATTAAAAAATTGCTTGAGACTAACAGTTGGGTCACCAAAAGAGAACAATAAATTAATCAGAGCTATCTCTGCTTTTATAGTTAAATAGAGGTAAAACCAATAAAACAAGAATGATGAAATAAAAACTATTAACATGTCCATGATACTTGGAAAAAAAAGGCAAATACTTTGAATCAATCAACTCGATATTGTAATTAATAATTCCTTTTCTATTTTTTTCTATTTTTTCTAGAATTTCACCTGTAGGACTTATAACAGCACTAATTCCATCCTGTGCAGATCTGAGCAAATATTTTCTGTTCTCGATTGCTCGAGGAATGGATAACATTAAATGTTGATATGAAGCAAGAGTATCACCATACCACCAATCATTAGTAATGTTGATTAGAACATGAGAATCGCTGTTAGCAAGAATAAGTGAATTCGTCTCAAACAGGTCTTCATAGCAAATCACTACACCGAATTTGGTAAACCAAGCTCCAATATTTTCGTATTTTATAGGTATACGGGAAAGAACTGGTACTATTTCCCCTGGTTTAAGCTCTACAAATGAATCATAAATAGGAATTATTTTTGAAATAAGAGATTTAAAAGGATAGTATTCACCAAAAATCATCAGCTTGTTTTTATTGTAGCTTTCATGAAATCCATATTCATTATCACCATTAGCACTAAATAAAATTGCACTATTTGCATAATGAGGTCTTTGGCGAGAATGCCAGAAACCAGTAATTGCACCAAAAAGTATTTGATGATTACTTTTAAAAATTTCCTGGAATTTTTGTTCATGGTATTTTTGCTGGTGGACAGGATACATATCTATACGATCGAGTGAACTCTCCGGCCATATTACCAAGTATGGTTCATGCTTAATTGAATTATTAAGTTCAATTAAGTTTTCCACACTCTTATTAGGTTGTATTATAGATATGGAAACTTTATCTCTATTAGAATGTAGTTCGATTGTTTTTTTAATAGCGGAGTGCCCATAAAGAAAAATAATAATTATAGCTAAAACAAAACCACCAAAAACTTTAACCCGTTTTCCAAAAATTAATTCGTATGTTGCTATATTTGCCACAAGAACAAAAATACTTAATATATTTAATCCAAAAATCGAAATAAGTTGGGCTGCTTGCTGAAAAAGTATTTGGCTGTTCCCTAATCTGTATGGAAAAATCCTTGGGAAATAATTCTCCAAAACAATGTAAGAAAATATTAATAAAGAATACTGGTAAGCCTTATTATAATTTTTCATTGAGACAAATTTGAACAAGAACAAAACTATTATATAAAATAAAGATTCATATAAAGCATAGAAAAAATGTGTGGTTATTGAAACTATATAGTTCGCACCAGTTTGATTAACAATTGTTGTAGGTATCCAATATGTACCAATTAGTGTAACAGTAGTTCCAAAAACAACCCCGATTCTTATAGCGCTTAACTTGCTAAATTTAAGTAAGTAAAATAAAGGTACAAAACAAAACCATGAAATAGGCCAAAGGCTAAAATTCAAGAAAGGAACAATAAATAATGCTGCAGATAGAATAATAAGTAAATGAGCAGTCATAATTAGATTATATGCCTTTCTTAACATTGCGTAAATCTTTTATTCGTAATTCCAGGTAAATTATAATATGATGCTTAACAGCCCAGTTCTAGTTTTAAACAAATTTTTTCTTCCAATAGATACGACCAGTGTAAGACGAGCATTCTTAATGCTTTATGGCGGTGCTGCTAAAGCCGTTGATATTAATTATGAAACTTTTGATTTTAATACTTGGAGCGAAATTACTAGTATGAAAAATGAAGATTGCATAAGAACTGTATCTAAACTTATAAAGATACCAAGAGTTATAATGGTCATAAGATATGACAAGGTGCCTACAAAAGAAGTTAAGTTTAATAGATATAATATTTTTAAAAGAGATAAATCACAGTGCCAATACTGTGGATTGTCATTTCCAAAGAACGAACTTACTATTGATCATATAATACCGAAATCCCAAGGTGGCAAAACCATGTGGGAAAATGTTGTCTGTTGTTGCATCAAATGTAATCGAGAGAAAGGAAGCAAGGCATTAACTTTTACAAATATGAAATTAATAAACAAACCTGTAAAACCCTCATGGGAACTTCTTTCAAATTTATATATAAAAACAGTTAAGTTTGAAGAGTGGAAGCCTTTCTTAAGCTTTGTTGATGCCTCATATTGGAATGTAGAGCTAGAAGATTAAGTAAAAATATTGACAAAAGGGAATAATTTGTGAAAATATAGCTTTTGGAGGATATCATGGAAGCCGTAGTTCGAACTGGTGGAAAGCAGTATTTAGTAAAGCAAGGCGATAAGATTTTAATAGAAAAAACCAACCAAGAGGTTGGCGCCGAAATTAAATTCGAAGATATACTGATGATTTCAGATACCAAAGAAATATATTCTGAACCAGATAAATTGAAATCATTCCAGGTTTCAGGAAAGATTTTATCTGATGATAAAGGCAAAAAAATAAAAGTCTTTAAATTTAGAAGAAGAAAAAACTCAAAAACATTAAACGGACATCGACAGTCTTATCAGACTGTAGAAATCACATCGATTTCTAAGGGAAAGGGTAAAAAGTAATGTCAACAACAAAAAGTGGTGGTAGTAGTAAGAATGGGAGAGATAGTAGTGGAAGAAGGCTAGGAGTAAAGCTTTTTGGTGGACAGAGTGTAAACACTGGTGGAATAATTGTTAGGCAACGCGGCACCAAATTTAAACCAGGAAAGAACGTAGGTATGGGAAAAGATCACACACTTTTTGCTTTACAAAAGGGCCTAGTTACGTTTGATAAAAGAGGCAAAGCTAAAGTTTTTGTAAACGTAGAGACTTCTGCTAATTAAGATTCACAATACTTAATTCATAAAATCAATCTAAACAAAAATCTAATTTTTATCAGGCAGTTTATTCTATTTGATATCCACATTATACTAATCAAATGAAATCCTCTGATTTAAGAGAAAGATTTTCGAAATTTTTTTTTGAACATGGCCATGAAATTATGAAAAGTTCTGGCTTAATTCCTTTTAATGACCCTACGTTGTTATTCACCAACGCAGGGATGGTCCAATTCAAAGATGTTTTTTTGGGGAACGAAAAGAAAGATTTTATTAGAGCCTCTTCATGCCAAAAATGCCTTCGCGCTGGTGGGAAGCATAATGATTTAGAAAATGTTGGTAGAACTAGAAGACATCATACCTTCTTTGAGATGCTAGGCAATTTTTCTTTTGGGGACTATTTTAAACCAGAAGCAATTGAATTTGCATGGAAGTTTTTGACAGAAGAACTAAAGATACCAGCTGAAAAACTTTATATAACAGTACACAAAGATGATAACGAGGCTGAAGAAATATGGAAAAACAAACTGAAGGTTGAGCCTTCTAGAATTTATAAACTTGACGACAAAGATAATTTTTGGTCGATGGGAGATACTGGTCCCTGTGGACCGTGTTCAGAGATTTTATATGACCTGGGTGAAGCGACAGCAAGTTGTCAGGACCCAAAAAGGTGTAGTGTTGAATGTGAGTGTGGAAGATACTTAGAGATTTGGAATTTGGTATTCATGCAATTTGAAAAGTCTGAAAGTGGTGAATTGTCGGAATTGCCAAGCCCAAGTATTGATACAGGCATGGGACTAGAAAGACTAGCATCCGTTCTACAGAAGGTGGAAAGTAATTACGATACTGACTTATTTAAATATTTAATCGATAGTGTTACAAAATCACTATCAATTGAGTACGGGCAGGATGAAAATCAAGATATTTCAATTAGAGTCCTAGCAGATCACTCACGGGCGGTGACATTCCTCATTGCAGATGGAGTAACTCCATCAAGTGAAGGACGCGGTTATGTTCTAAGGAGAATCTTAAGAAGAGCAGTAAGACACTATAAAAAATTAGGGATAAACAATCCTTTTTTATTTAATTTATCAACTCTTGTTATAAAAGAAATGAAAGACTTTTATCCAGAATTAAAGAATGAAGAAGATAATATTATTTCTATTATTAAAAACGAAGAAGAAAAATTTCTTCTTACTATTGACAGAGGACTTGAACAATTGCAAGAAGCAATGGATAAATCAAAAGAAATTAAAATATTGTCTGGCAAAGATGTTTTTAAACTTTATGACACTTACGGGTTTCCGGTCGATTTAATTGAAGATATTATTAGAGACAGTGATTATGAGCTAGATTTAAAAGGTTATGAAGAAGAGATGATTAAACAAAAAAAATCTTCTAAAAAAGCGTCTAAATTCAAATCAACAAATCTGCAAAATATAAATTTTAAAGATATTATAAAAAATAATTCCGGAACAGTTTTTCACGGATACAATAAGGTATCTCTTGATTCTAAAGTTATAGCAATTTTACAAGATAACGAAATTGTCTCTAATTCAGAGAAAGGCCAAAAAGTTGATTTAATTTTTGAAGAAACTCCATTTTATGCGGAATCAGGAGGACAAATTGGAGATGTAGGGGTTGGCAAGAACGAGTCTTGTATGATTGATATAATTGATACTCAAAAATCTAAAGAAGGCTTTTATATACATAGCGCAATCATTAAGGATGGAGCCTTAAAGACAGGAGATTTTTTAACAATAAGTATTAACGAAATTGATAGGTACTCTACTTCAACTCACCATACAGCCACTCATATCCTCAATTCCTGTTTAAGGGATATTTTAGGAACCCATGTCAGACAGGCAGGATCCTTAGTGGAGCCGCATAGATTACGATTCGACTTTAGCCATTTTTCTAATATTGACCAAAAGACATTGAATCAGATAGAGAAATTATGCAACGAAAGAATACGGTCTAACTCTACAGTAGAAATAAGAGAAAATGTAGAATATAAAAAAGCAATTAAAGAAGGAGCCACAGCATTTTTTGAGGAAAAGTACGGAGATGTTGTCAGAGTAGTTAAAATAGGTGATTTTAGTATGGAGCTATGTGGAGGGATACACGTTAACAATACAGGAGAGCTAGGTTTTTTAAGTATTTCTTCTGAAGGAGCAGTTTCTTCAGGCATCAGACGAATCGAGGCACATACAGCAGATGCAGCTTTCACATATATTGAAAATTTAAAAAAGAATTTAATTGATTCATCTACTTTACTTAATTCTTCAATAGAAGATATACCGGCATCAATTGTCCGTATGCAAAAAGAAAATAATGAACTTAGAGTTAATTTAAATCAAATAGACAAGAAGAATTTGAACCAATTGGCAGAGGATGTATTTGAAAATTCTGAAATTTTTAATAATGTAAGAATTGTTTCTTTTTTAGGTGAGAATATGACCGCTAATCAAATCAAATTACTTTGGGACAATTTAAAAACCAAGGAAGATAAAATTGTAGGTCTCTTTGCATCCAATAATGAAAAGAAATCATTAGTTGTCTGCGCATCTAGTGAAAATGTTAAATCTTTTAATTGCAAGCAAGCTATTAAAGATATCTCGGCTCAATTTAAAGGTAAGGGTGGAGGGAACAAGAATCTTGCACAGGCAGGATGTGATACAATTCGGGAACTAAATTCATCTCTTAAGATTATTAAAAATCTGCTTTAACCCCGCGCTTTAATAGAATTTTTTTAATTTTACCTATAGCGGTTTTTTCTATTTGCCTTACTCTCTCTCGAGAAATTTTAAATTTATTTCCTATATCCTCAAGAGTTAGTTGATCTTCAGTAAGTATCCGCTTCTCTATTATGTATTTTTCTCTATCATTTAAAATTTCTAATGCCTCAGCAAGCGCAGAATTAAGTGCCTCAGCTTCTTCTTGCTTTAATACAATATCTTCCTGATTCTGATTTCCTGATTCTAGAAACTCAATTTTTGTTTGACGTTCGCCAGCTTTGATCTCTTCATCCAAAGAGAAATCTTTTCCACCCATTCTTATATCCATCTCTTTAATTTCTTTTATCGATATCTTTAGGTCTTCAGATAATCTCTGATAATATTCATCTTGAGATATGTCACCCGAATTGTATAAACTTTTAGCTGATCTAATTTTATAGAACAGTTTTCTTTGAGATTGAGTAGTACCTATCTTCACAAGACTCCAATTTTTCATTATAAAGTTTTGAATATATGCCCTAATCCACCATACTCCATATGAAATCAACCTATATCTTTTCGTGGGGTCGAATTTGGTAACAGCCTGCATCAAACCTAGATTCCCTTCCTGAATTATATCCATGAGGTTTAATCCGTAATTTTTATATTCTGTTGCAATTTTAACGACAAATCTTAAGTTTGCGGTAATGAGCTTCCTCGCAGCATCAATATCACCAGATTCTCTATATTGTTTTGCATAATCGTATTCTTCTTCTCTAGATAATATCTCATAATTGCTTATCTCAGTTAAATATTTCTCAAGTGAATTAGCTGGTACAGGTAAATTAGCATTTTGATTAACGATTTGAGCTGTCTTTTTATTCTTCTTCTTCATTTATGTTGATTATACTTTTATACTTTTATGTTTCCAATCCTATAAAGATTGCTTGACTGTAGAGCTCATTTACATTAAATTCATAGTCTTATATTCCGGAGTAGCTCAGCGGCAGAGCAGGTGACTGTTAATCACTTGGTCGGGGGTTCAAATCCCTCCTCCGGAGGAAAGCTTATTTGTAAGTCATAACGAATTAGGAGGTTTTATGGCAAAATATACGATAATTACAGGAGCGCTATTGATATTGCTTGGAGTTTTTGGTTACCTGTCCCACGATACAGTCACCGTTCTTATACCAGCATTTTTGGGAGCAATAATTGCTTTACTTGGAGCGTTTGCATTAAAAACCGAAAGAAGACGAAAATTTATCCATATAGCAGTTGTTGTTGTAGTAATAGGTCTTGCAGGGAGCGTAACTTCTCTTTCGTCAATACCCACTCTTCTTTCGTGTGAGGCTATATTAACATGTGACGACTTGGCTAGACCATTAGCAACTTTATATAAAACACTGATGGCTTTAGTACTTATTCCGTATTTCGTTACCGCTATTTCTTTTTTTATAAAAGCAAGGCTATCGAAATAATTAGAAAGAGTTCGGTATAATTACATCTATGTCTTCTGTTAGCAAGCCAGCTTTAGTGGTATCTGAGATTAAACCAATAAAGAAACCGCATGGGGCAAAAAAGTTACCCTTGTTTATTGCAAGAGTCCAAGCTGGTTTTCCGTCTCCAGGTGATGATTATATAGAAAAAGAACTGGATCTTAATGAGCTACTTATAAAGAATCCATCAGCAACTTTTTTTGTTAAAGTGGAAGGGGAGTCAATGTTAGATGCGGGTATAAAATCTGGCGACACTCTTATTGTAGATAGAGCAACCCAGGTGAAAGATAAAAATATAGTCATAGCATCAATCAATGGAGAGCTAACAGTTAAAAGGATTTCTATAGGAAACGGAAAAATCTTCCTTGTTCCAGAAAATGACAGCTTTAAAAAAATTCGTATAACTGAAGAGATGGATTTCGACATATGGGGCGTCGTTACATACGTAATACATAAGGTTTAGCAATGAAAAAGTATATAGCGCTAATTGATTGTAATAACTTTTATGCTTCTTGCGAGAGAGTGTTTAACCCTTCACTAAAAAACAAACCAATCGTTGTTCTTTCTAATAATGATGGTTGTATAATTGCTAGATCAAATGAAGCCAAAAACCTTGGAATAAGAATGGGCCATCCTTTTTTCAAATGTAAATCAATAATTGAGTCCAATAAAGTACAAGTATTCTCTTCAAATTATACTTTGTATGCAGATATGTCTAATAGAGTAATGAGTATAATAAAAAGCTTTTTTCCTGATACAGAGATATATTCTATCGATGAAGCTTTCGTCCAAATCAAAAGCTCTAATGAATCTAGACTCATTAAAGATATGAAAATTCTTAGAGAAACAATATTGAAATGGACGGGAATACCAGTTTCTATTGGTGTATCAACAACAAAAACTTTGGCAAAGGTCGCGAACAAATTAGCCAAGAAAGAACAAGGAATTAAGACTTTATGCACAAACAATTCCAACTCTAGAAAATTGATTCTCGAAGACGTTCACGTGGAAGACGTTTGGGGCATAGGAAGAAGACTCACTAACACACTTAATTTGCATGGAATAAAAAATGCATTTCAATTGAGCAATGTCGATAAAATATGGATACGTAAGAAAACAAGTGTTAACGTCCTAAAAACGGTTTTGGAACTTAATGGTATACCTTGTATTCAACTCGAAGATAAGATCTCTAAAAAGAAACAAATAACAACATCTAGAGCATTTGCCAAGGGGGTTTCAGACCTGGCTTCTTTGGAGGAAGCCGTAGGAGCTTATATATCCAGAGCATCTGAGAAACTGAGAAATCAAAATTCAGTTTGTTCTGTACTAACAGTGGCTTTATCAACTAACAGGTTTGATTTATACAGGGAGCACCAATTTCTATCTAGCACTATGTCTTTGGAGTATTCAACGAATTCTACATCAAAATTAATTGTTCTTGGAACAAACATACTAAAGAATATATTTAGACAGGGTCTTGTGTATAAAAAGGCGCACGTTTTTTTGTCTGGAATAGAAAATGCTGAAACAAAACAGTATTCTCTTGGAGACAATCTAAAAACGGTGGTGAAAGAAGAGAGACTAATGAGAGTTCTTGATCACATCAATAAGTCTTACGGAAGCGAAACTTTGAGATATGCTAATACTGGTACAAACCGTAGCTGGCTAATGAAAAGAACTAAAAAATCAAAAAATTTTACTACAAGTTGGAATGAGTTGTTAACGGTATTTATCTAAATACAGTGATGCTACATCAATACCAGATCTAACTGCGCCATCGAATCTACCATTTGCAAAAGCATCTCCACATATTCCAACAAAAGACTTCTCTCCAACATTAACACTTAAAGCATCTTCAAAGAAGACATTAGGAATAGAATATCTCCATTTGTGATTGGATAAAATTTTATAGCCATCAGGGAAGATTTTTTTTAGATCTTTTTTTATAAGAACCGCAATTTCTTCATAACTCTTTTCTAGATTCATTAAGCTGAAGTCAGTTGAGCAAAAAACTGTAAAAAAGTTTTCTCTATTCGATATAGTTTTTACATGATTGTCCGCAACCCATGCAATATTCCCAACTACGAACTCATTCCCAAAATATTTATTAAAAAGTTGTGTTTTCCCATAAGATTCAATTAAAAGAACAATGCAAGGATCATATTCTATTGTTTTAAGCTTGTCGCTCACTACAGGGTCTATACTAACAGTGCTAGAATTGAAAATCTCTATAGTTTGCGGTATAGGGGATGAAAAAATTACTGACTTGCAATCCACAATCTCACCATTTTCAAAAAATAGTTGAATTTTTGACCTCGTTTCTTCAATGCGTATTAATTTGAACTCCCTATTTGTAGGCATCTCTGACAATAAAAATTTTGAGATATTACTCATGCCATCTTTGCATACATATATTTCTTTATCTCCCCATTTAAAAATAATTTTATTTTTTATTAGTTTCATAATTTCTGGCACCAATTTAACCGGCTCTATATTTAAATATTGAGCTCCATGGTCGAACTTACCATCCTCGACTCTTCTAGTGGCAAACCTTCCGCCAAGACCCCTGGACTTATCAAACATTGCTATATTGCTAATGCCAAATTTTTTTAGATATAATGCTGCAAATGTTCCACTTATACCTGTTCCAATTACTGCACAATCAATCATTATACTTACCTCTCTAACTTTATTAATTCTTTTACAACCCTCATACCAGACTCAATCGCTCCATTACTAGAAGGATAACTAAGAAAATCACCAGCAAAATATATATTTTTGCTATATTTAAGAAAAGATTTGTCTTTGTAATCAAAGTATTTAGAATTGGATGGTAGAGCTTTTCTTATAAAAAACTTTTTTATTAATCGCAAATTACTAATTGTGGGGAAGATTTTTTGGATTTCACAAGATATTTTTTTTTCTGATTGATCTGTACAGGCACCCATTGAGGATATAGAAATTATATATTTACCTGAATTAGCTTTTCTAAAATACAGATTAACTATTTCTTCTGTATCTGGTAGCAAATATATTAAATATTCATCAACATTTTCGACATTACATTCATAATAATAGCAATGTGTTGAACTATATGTAATATCTCGAAAGACGTTGGAATTAATTGAGCTATCCATACAGAGCTCGATACTTGGGTCAGTACAGACCAGCCTTTTAAAGGAATACTTTTGGCCGCTATCTGTTTCTAATTGATTGTTTAAGATTTTTTTTACTTTGGAATTTAGTAGTATCGAGTTTTTTGTAATTCCCTTACTTAATGTCTGCGCCACTGTCTGTATCCCTTCCTTTGGAATGCATACTTTCTCAAAAGCAAACATTTTAAAAATGAAAAGAAAATATTCCATAGGTACAGAAAGATTATAATTTAAGAAAACTCCTCCAAAAAAATTCCTAAAAAAATATTCTATAAATTCACTACTAAAACCATAATTCTGTAAAAAATTAATTATTTCTATATTTTTACAAGTTAGTATTTTTTTATCTAAAAGCAATCTTAATAAAAGCAACCTATCTTTATTAGAAAAACCCGGAAAATGATTATTAATCAAGAAACCGAAAGGATGTCTTAAGGGATTTAAGACTTTATAAAACTTGTCTTGAACTTTTATTTTAAAACCAGATTTGAAGTATTGCTTTTGTATTTTTTTGATACCATGAAAATTTTTAAAGTTAGGATAATTTTCAAATAATACATGAAACCCCACATCCAAAAACTCATCATTAAATTTTTCTGTCTTAACTCTCCCACCAATTTTGTTATCGGATTCTAATATTACAAACTCTCTGTTTTTTTCTGTTAATAACGAACCTATTGTTAACCCCGTCAACCCAGCACCTATAACAATCGTTTCAAAAAAGTTCATAATCTAAACACCTAAAAATTAATACATAGAATAATTGAGACAACTAGCTTCACAGCCCATAATATAACTCTAGCTTTATTTGCTTCGATAAGCTTAAATATAAGAGCATTATTTTTACCTGAGGACAATTCATTGTGAGCAGGTACACATAAAAAAAAGGTTACGGCCCAAACAGAAATTACACAAATCAAATTAACTAAGATTAACACTCGATGCCATTCTTCAAAACTCATTCCCATTTGAATATCCACAAAAAGAAAAAAAGCTACAATTATCTCCACTAGCATGAGTGGGACTACTATGTAGGATATACTTTTAATGTGGGAAATATGAAATTCCTCAAAGTAACTTTTATCAATAAAAATAAATGTCTTATAGTGTACAAAATGTATCACCAATATAACCCCTACAAGGACTGATGTGGAGATCAAATTTAAAAGTAGTAGTAAATCAAGCTGCATGTTATAAAATAAAATATAGCTATAATTTAACTAAAAAAAAATATAATATTCTAGATTTATGAAAAATATTTTACAAGTAATTAACAGGCTTGGTCCCAGCATCTTATGGGCATCGGCAGCCATAGGTGTCTCGCATATCGTTCAGTCAACAAGAGCTGGTGCAACTTACGGTTATATTTTAATCCTTGCAGTTATTCTTGCTAATTTTTTGAAATACCCATTTTTTGAATTTGCAACAAGATATACAGTTGTTAAAAACGAAACAGTACTTGATGGATATAAAAAAATTGGTAATTGGGCGATTTATCTTTTTTTAGGTCTAACAGTTTCTACTATGTTTACGATTCAGGCAGGAGTTACAAGAGTTACTGCAGCAATTCTTCAAAATTGGTTACAATTAAACCTAGATTTTCTCTCAACTTCTTTGATAATTTTATTTGTCTGTAGCTTTATTATACTTTTTGTTAATAGAAAGTACTTTGATAGATTTATAAAGATTCTTATTCTTATTTTGATTGTTTCAACTTTAATCTCCGTATACCTAACCAGTCAAATTACATTAACTCCTTCTGTAAACTTTGTACCCCCAGAAATCATGTCATCAATTGGATTAACTTTTGTTATTGCACTAATTGGTTGGATGCCATCCCCAATAGATTTATCTGCATGGTCATCGATATGGATTATCGAAAAGAAAAAGAACAATGAAAAATTTTCATACAAAGACAATTTTCTCGATTTTAATATTTCTTATGTTGTAACCTCGCTCCTCGCAGTTATTTTTTTAATCCTAGGTGCGAATGTATTCTATGGGAGTGGAGAAGAGTTTGCTCCAAGTGCTACCACTTTTGTTAATCAACTTGTCCAACTATATTCTTCTTTAGGAGAGTGGTCTAGGAATATTATACTTTTGACTGCATTTACAACAATGTTTAGCACAACACTTACTTGTCTTGATGCATTTCCAAGAGTTCTTAATAAGAGTATTGCTGTTATTAAGAACAACTCAAAACGAGAGGAGAAAGATTACAAAACGGTTTTGTTAATATTTGTTATACTCGGAACTCTTATTACGATTTTTTATCTGGGGAAAAGAATGAAGTACTTAGTTGATTTGGCAACAATTCTTTCTTTCGTTACGGCCCCTTTCTTAGCATATTTAAATTTTAAACTAATATTTAATCTTAATTTTCCTAAAGAATTTAGACCTAATAGACCACTTAAAGTCCTTGCTATTTGCGGTCTACTTTTTTTAAGCCTTTTTCTTATCATTTTTCTCTTAAATTTCTTTAACTTAATTTATTAAATTGATAGCATATAGAATTGTATTATAATAGTTGTATTGCTATGGATGTTAAGTATATAAAAGATAAAATAGAATCTTCTATGCCAGAAACAATAGCAGAAGTAAAAGGAGATGGAGTCCATTTCGAGGCAAAAATTATAAGCCCCATGTTTGTGGGAAAATCTACTTTAGAAAGACACAAAATGGTCTATTCTGCATTAAAAGACGACATGGTTGATGATATCCATGCATTATCAATGAAAACTCTTTCACCGGAAGAGTCAAAGAGATAGAAGGTGATTTATGTCTGAAGACATTAAACAATTGATAACTAGTTCAATTTCAGAAAATAAGATCGTATTATTCATGAAAGGTACGCCGGAAATGCCTATGTGTGGCTTCTCATCCCAAGTAGTTCAAATCCTTAATTCCTTTAAAATCGAATATAAAACTTTTGATGTTTTATCTGATGAAGGGCTTCGTTCAGGTATTAAAGAGTTCTCGAACTGGCCAACACTTCCGCAATTGTACATTAATGGTGAATTTGTGGGCGGTTGCGATATCTGTGTCGAAATGTTTGAGAATGGGGAATTAGCAAAGAAGCTTAATGATTAATGAGCTCAAAAAAGTTTTTCATATTAGACGCTAGCTCTTATGTATTTCGAGCGTATCATGCGATTAATTATCTAGAAAATTCTAAAGGTTTTCCTACTAATGCGATTTTTGGTTTCGTAAATATGATCAATAGGTTATTTGAAAATATTAAACCAGAATATTTTGCAGCAGTTTTTGATTCAGGCGGCAAATCTTTCAGAAATGATATTTATGATGAATACAAAGCCAATAGAGGCGAAGCACCTGAAGATATTTCTCTTCAATTCCCTAAAATTATCAATTTTCTCAAAGCTAAAGGTGTTATGGTCCTATCGATGGATAACTATGAAGCTGATGATGTCATAGGCTCACTTGTTAAAAAATTTAAATCTAAATATGAAATAGTTATTCTCTCAGGAGATAAAGATTTTACCCAACTTATTGATTCAGAAGTAACCATGGTTGATACAATGCGAGATAGAACAACTTCGATTGATAAAGTAAAAGAAAAATATGGATTAAGCCCAAATCAGATGATAGATTTTTTCGCTCTAGTAGGAGACTCGATAGATAACATTCCAGGCGTTAGAGGGATTGGGCCGAAAACCGCACAGGAATTATTATCAAAATATAAGACACTAAAAAATCTTTATAAGAATTTAGATAAAATCGAGAAAGAAAGAATTAGAAATCTTCTATTCGAATACAAAGAGGAAGCTGAGTTGAGCAAGGTGCTTGTAACAATAAAAACAGATTTAAGTTTGCCCTACAAAATAGACGAATTTAAAATTTCTGAACCTAATCAAAGCGAATTAAACAATCTTTTTTCTGAACTTGAATTTGATACTCTTGTCGAAGATAAAACTAATTCTGAGAAAATTAAAACTTCTAATTATAAATCAATTTTAAACAAAAAAGATTTTGAAAAATTACTAGTTAATTTAAAGAGCTCGAAATTTTTATCCCTAGATTTAGAGACCACGTCCCCCAATCCGGTAGAAGCAGATATAGTAGGAATATCTTTTTCATATACTATTGAAACAGGTTTTTATATTCCTTTGCTACATAAAGAAAATGTAAAACAACTTGATATTGAATACGTAATGGAACAACTTAAGCCCATACTTGAGAACGAGAAAATTAAGAAAATTGGCCAAAATATAAAATATGAGATTATAGTTCTCTCGAAATATGACATTAATCTATTAGGAGTCCATTTTGATACAATGATTGCAGCACATTTTCTTGATAGTTCTTTGCAAAGTTACAGCCTAGATAATTTATCCAGAAAATTTCTGGATTATAAAATGATTACGTACAAAGAAGTTACCACCTCAGACAAAAAGAGTATTTTATTTTCAGATGTTGCAATAGATACTGCTACTAACTATTCATGTGAGGACTCAGATATTACCCTAAGATTATTCAATTTATTCAATGAAAAATTAAAAGAAAACAAACTATTAACTCACTTTAATAGGCACGAAGTCCCATTTATTAAAGTGTTAGCTGAAATGGAAAGCTTGGGAGTAAAAGTAGACCAGAAAAAACTCCAAAGGCTGGGTAGTGAATTTAGCATTTCCATAAAAAAGATAGAAGACAACATATACAAACTTGTTGAAGAAGAATTTAACATAAACTCTCCATTACAGTTGAGAAAAATATTATATGAAAAATTAAAACTAAAACCTTTCAAAAAAACCAAAAAAGGGGAATTCTCTACCGATTCAGAATCAATACAAAATATAATTAATCAGCATGAAGTCTTAAACGAAATTCTACTTTTTAGATTTTATTCTAAGCTTAAATCTACATATTTAGATTCATTGCCTGATCTTATTTACAAAAAAACAAAAAAAATACATACTTCATATAATCAAGTTGGAACAGCAACCGGTAGATTGTCTTCAAGTAATCCAAATTTACAAAACATACCAATTAAAACTATAGAAGGTAAAAGAATAAGGGAGGCGTTTGTATCTGGTGACAAAAACTCTATTATTCTTTCTGCTGATTATTCACAGATAGAGCTTAGACTTTTAGCTCATTTCTCACAAGATGCTGAAATGGTAAAAAGTTTTAAACATGGAGAGGATATTCACACAAAAACAGCATCTGAGATATTTAATTTAAATAAAGATTTGATTGATGAAAATCAAAGAAGAATAGCAAAGACAATAAATTTTGGAATATTGTATGGAATAGGACCTAAACGTTTAGCTTTACAAATTAATCAAGATTCAAAAACATCAAAGACTTACATCCAAAAGTATTTCGAAAGGTACAGCGGAGTAAAAAGATTCTTTGATGAAACAATAAATCTGACAAGACAAAGAGGCTATTCGGAAACGCTTTTGAAGAGAAGAAGGCGTATTGAAAATATTAACTCAAACAATTTCGCACTACGAGCCGCAGGAGAAAGAGCCGCAATCAATACTCCTATACAGGGTTCAGCATCTGATGTCATAAAAGAGGCCATGATTTCCATTAATAATGACCTTTCGATGAAAAATGATTCTAAAATGATAATGCAAGTACATGACGAATTAGTTTTTGAAATTAAAAAAGACAAGATAGAATATGTTTCAAAGCGTATAATTGAGCATATGGAGAATGCAATCAAGTTAAAAGTTCCTTTGATAGTAGAACTTAAAAGTGGAAAAACATGGGCAGATTCACATTAACTAAAAAAAGTTTCGCATACTTCTTTTTTGTTTTTCTATTCATAAGCCCTTTATCTATAGCGGAAACATTAGATTCGTTAATACGCAAACAAGTTTCACAAAGTCCAAATTTAGGAATCCACGTTAAAAACATTACTGATGGAAAAGTTATTGTAAATTATAAGGGAAATAAAAAATTTACACCCGCGTCAAACCAAAAGATTGTTACCACTATAAGCTCTTTACATTTATTAGGAAAAAACTACAGATTCAAGACAATTTTCTTTCTTGCTGTTAAAAAAAATCAAACTGGCGAATACAATCAAGATTTCTTTATTGATACAAAAGGTGATCCAACTTTAAAAGGAATTCACTTAAGAAAAGCAGTTATGTACCTTAAAGAAATGGGAGTTAAATCAATAAATGGGAACATAGTTGTTAACAACAACTACTACGAAAAACCTTATTATAATCGTGATTGGAAAGATAAGTGGAAAGGGCTTCCATGGGCGCCATATGTATCATCAATTGCTATTGATGGAAACTACTATTCTTCTGGTTCAACAATATATTTAACTGATAATCCATTATATCTATTGGGAGTAAAATTTAAAAAGGAATTGAAAAGACAAAAAATAAAGTTTAATGGCACTATCAAAATTTCAAAGATACCTATAATGCGAAAACTAACTCCTTTTAAAATAAAATACGAATCCTCTTCCGCACAGCTTTCTACTATTGTCGGCGTAGTAAACAAAAAAAGTAATAATCTATATGCAGAACATTTATTTAAAAAGTTATCCGCTAATTTTTTTAGAACAAAGGGGTCTTGGATAAATTCTAGGAAACTAGTAAAAGATTTTTTGATTAATAAGATTGACCTTCAAGACGAGAGTTTTACCATTAGTGATGGATCTGGACTTTCTTCAAAAAACAAAATATCACCTGCTGCTATGGTTAAAATTTTAGAATTTGCATCCAGACAAAATTATTTTGATGATTTCTATCAATCTTTAGCTATTGGAGGGATTGACGGGACTTTAGTAAGAAGATTTAAAAGTGAACCACTTTACGACAATCTTAGAGCTAAAACTGGCTATATTTATGGCGTTAGTTCTTTGTCAGGATATTTTAGAGGAGAAGATGATGACCTCTATGCTTTCTCAATTATAGTCAACGATTACGACTATTCTATCCGCCCGTTTATTGATAAATTGCTAAGTAAAATTTATTACTTTTAATTTTTTAAGCTACAAAATAATTGAATAAAATTATCATTGTTTAATTCTTCTGCCCTGACATTTTCTTTTTTTGATAATTCTTTTAAAGCATATGTAATATCTTCAATCTGAAACTCTTTCTTTAAATTATTTACCAAAGTTTTTCTTTTTGATTTGAAACACAAAGAAAGAAAATTACAAAATTCCAAGTAATTCTGAGAGATATTCTTGTTTCTACTTCTGGGTGTCAAAAGAATTAATGTAGATTTAATTTTTGGTGATGGCCAAAAGTCGCTTTCATTTAAATTTAAAATCTTTTCGACTTTAAAAAAGGTTTGAATTCTCAGTGTGAAGGCATTGTAGGACTTAGTCTTTGGTCTAGATAGTATTCTCTCCGCAACTTCTTTCTGGAACATAAAAAGACCTATGCTTTCTTCATTGTAATATTCATTAACAAATTGGATTATTATTTGCGAGGCTATGTTATACGGAAGATTCCCAAAAACAATACTTTTTTTGTTGCTACCAATCTGTTTAAATTTCATTTTTAATATGTCATTATTCAAAACAGTTAGCATAGGGGCATTCCTAAATGTATTTGCTAAATAATTACAAAGCTTAACGTCTTTTTCTACACAAGTTATATCTATTTTTGAAGACAAAAGCTTATCAGTTATTGCACCTAATCCAGGACCTATTTCTATTATTTTTTCTGGATTATGTTTTAGCAATTCTTCGGCAATTTTTTGAATTTTCTTTTTGTTAATTAAGAAATTTTGACCAAGTGCTTTTTTTGGGGAAGCTTCGATTTTTTTTAATATGTCTTTTATATCTCTCGACATTTTTAGATTTATAGCTACTATTAATTATCAAATTTATAAATTTTTTCGCCTTCTTTAATCATCCCAAGTTTTTTTCTTGCTAATAGATTTAAATAAAATTCATCTTTTTCTAAAAGGAGAATTTCTTGCCTAAATATCTTATTTTCTTTTTCTATTCTTTTAATTTCGCTATATATATAGTTTCTTTTGCTGGATTGTTTAATCAGCTCAAAAACTTCAATTGTTACTATCAATAAAAGGAAGCAGCTAACCGCAATGAAGAGCAACCTTAAAACTTTTATATTTTTAAGATTCATTATACATACCAATCAGATAAGGATTAGATTCTTTTTCTATGCTAACAAGGGTTTCTGGTCCATGACCAGGAAGCAGTCGTGTTGTTTCAGGTAAACACATTAACTTACTATTAATATTTCCAACAAGTTCCTCCATAGTCGTTCCACCAGTTAAATCCACTCTTCCAACACTTCCAGCAAAAACTGTATCTCCACATATAACAATATTTTGTGCAAAATCCTCATCAAGATTCTTTTCTGACTCAAAAAGGAAACATAAGCTTCCTGGAGAATGACCTGAAACAAGTATGCATCTGAATGTTAGACCTGCTAAAGTTAATTCCTGATCGTCTTCAAGGTAATTGTCTATTTTTGGAATTATGGGATTAGCGAATTCTTCAAGACCAAATCTGATTGAAGCATTAATCATCGCATCTAGAATCGACTCTTCATTTTTATGGATATAGAATTCCGCATTATATTTATTTTTGAAATACTCTACTCCATATGCATGATCTAGATGTGAATGAGTATTCACTATATGTAGGGTATTAAAATTAATATTTTTGGCTGCTAGCTCTATCTGCTCAATTTGACTTCCGGGATCAATTATAATTAGTTCTTCAGACGCACTTCCTTGAATTAAATATGTATTTTCTACAAAAGCCCCACCTGGAATTACTTCTAATATCATTGTTTTGTTAGGGTACTATAAATTTTTTATTAATGTCAATTTTCTTCTTTCTTTATTACTACAGATACTTCTGCATAGATGCTGGTGTAGAGTTTAATTTTTATTTTAAAGTCCCCCAAAGTATTAATTGGTCGAGGCAAATCTATAGATTTTTTATCAATTTGATACCCTAGTTTAATTAAGCGATTGGCAATTGATTTACCTGTAATAGAACCAAAAACTTTTCCTTCATTTTCTTTTACATGGAACTCTACAGTCTCATTCTTGAGTTTACTGGCTAATTGCTTTGCTTCTTCAATATTAGCTAAATTTCTTTTTTCGGTGCTATTTTTTCTTGAATGTAAACTATTTAGGTTTTTTTTATCCGCCTCTACAGCCAACTTGTTAGGAATCAAATGATTTCTAGCGTGTCCTTCATTAACATCTAAAATGTCATCTTTTTTACCAATCTTCTTAACATCTTTTAACAAGATTACTTTCATGATTAATTGTTATTTGTGATTGACCGTGTAGGGAAGAAGGGCCATATAGCGAGCCTTTTTTATTTCCTTTGAAATTTGTCTTTGTTGAGAAGCGGTCGCACCCGTCATTCTTCTTGGAGCAATTTTTTTTCTCTCAGTTATAAAGTTTGAAAGTAACTCAACATTTTTATAATTAACTTGGACATCCCCTTCTAGCAGCTTTGCTGGTCTTTTCCTAGGTTTCCTATCCCTATCTTTATTATATTCTTTTTTGTATGGTTTTTTTTCTTCAGTCATTTTTTCACCTTTTTTTCTATTTTGTCAATTATAAATCTAAGAACAGAAGTTTTTTCAAAACTTAATATTGATTCAACTTCTTTGATACAATCAGCGGTACACTCTGTTTCTAACAGATGATACCTACCTTCTTTGTAGTCTTGTATGGTGTAAGCAAGCTTTCTGTCTGCCCACTTCTCAAATTTTAAAATTTTTGAAGAATACTTTTGCTCAATAGTTTGTTTGATTTTATCGGACAACTCTTTATTCGTATCTTCTGGTAAAGTAGTAGGAACTATAAAAAGAACCTCGTAAAAATTCGTCATTTCTGATCTCCTGTTATGGACTGTTGGTCAATTAAATTGACAACAGGCTGCTAAACATTATACCTAAAGTGAACTATATCTCCATCTTTGACGATGTAATCTTTTCCTTCGGATCTAATCAACCCTTTATTCTTTGCTTCTTCTTCTGAGCCTAGTTCGATATAATCCGAATAATCAATTATCTCGGCTCTGATAAACCCTTTTTGAAAATCCGAATGTATCTTTCCGGCAGCGGTAGGAGCCGTGGAATTGTTCATAATGCTCCAAGCTCTTGTTTCTTTTGGACCTGCGGTATAAAAGGTTATCAAATTGAGCATCGAATACGCTTTATTTATTAGTACTCTTAATCCAGTTTCACTTATGTCATATTCTTTAAGAAATAGCTTTTTATCTTCATCATCTAAATCTCTAATTTCATTCTCAAGTAGTCCATAAATTTCTATATACGAATCACCCCTACGCAAAATAGCCTCCTTTAATTGGCTGGCTTTCTCTTCTTCAATTGACGTTGTCCCATAATTTAGAACATACATCATTGGTTTTGTAGAGATCAAATTTAACCTTTTTACAATCTGTAAATCGTTTTTCTCAAAGTTAGCATTTATATTCAGACTTTCATTTTTATTTAAAAGATCAATGATTTCATTTACTATTTCGTACTCCCTTAATGCTTCTTTGTCCCCACTCTTTTTAATCTTATCAAGTTTTACTATTCTCTTCTCTAGAATTTGTAAATCACTAATTGCCAATTCAAGATTAATTATCTCTAAATCTCTAATGGGATCTACTGTTTCTAAGACGTGGGTTGTGTCACCTTCAAAACATCTTAATACATGAGCTATTGCGTCAACTTCTCTTATGTTTGCAAGAAACTTATTACCCAAACCTTCCCCATCACTTGCCCCTTTTACTAACCCTGCTATATCAACAAATTTTAAAGATGCAGGTATGTTTTTCTCTGAATTTAAGAGTTTGTGAAGATTGCCCAATCTCTCATCCGGAATATCGACTACAGCTATATTTGGTTCTATTGTCGTGAAAGGGTAGTTTGCACTTTCAGCTGCGGCATTTGTAAGAGCCGAAAAAATAGTTGATTTCCCGACGTTAGGTAATCCAACAATACCGCAGCTAAGTGAACTCATTTTATAAGAACAATGGTGCACAAACTAAAGACACAATTGTCATCAATTTTATTAAAATATTCATAGCAGGACCGGATGTATCTTTAAATGGATCACCAATAGTGTCGCCAACTACGGCAGCTTTATGAGCCTCTGATCCTTTACCTCCAACATTTCCTTCCTCTATATATTTTTTTGCATTATCCCAAGCGCCACCGGAATTTGCCATCATAAGAGCAAGGGCTACTCCTGAAATAAGAGCACCAGCTAAAAATCCAGCTAATCCTTTTGGCTCCAATAAAAAGCCTATAACCAAAGGACAGATGACAGCTAAAAGACCTGGAACTATCATTTCTTTTAGAGAAGATTCTGTACTAATTTTAATACAAGAAGCGTAGTCTGGTTCTGTTTCACCTTCCATTATTCCTTTTATTTCTCTAAATTGTCTTCTTACTTCTTGAACCATACCTTCAGCAGCTCTACCAACAGCTCCCATTGTTAATGCTCCAAAAAGATAAGGGACCATGCCACCGAGCAACAACCCAGCAACTACTTTAGGATCTGTAAGATTAACAACCTCTAATTTTGAAGCTGCCGCAAAAGCAACAAATAGGGTTAGAGCAGTTAATGCGGCTGAACCTATTGCGAACCCTTTACCTATTGCGGCTGTCGTGTTACCTAGAGAGTCTAGTTTGTCAGTAATTTTTCGTACTTCAGGACCTAAATGAGCCATTTCCGCAATACCACCAGCATTATCAGCTAATGGACCATTAGCGTCCACTGACATGGTAATACCAATTGTTGCTAGCATGCTAACAGCAGCTATACCAATACCATAAAGACCGAAGCTTAGATACGAAAGAACTATAGCTAAGACTATTACAATTACCGGGAGAGCTGTACTTAACATGCCAACAGAAAGTCCACTGATTATATTTGTTGCAACTCCACCACGATCTGATGCATCGGCAATATCTTGGATTGGTTTACCTGAAGTATAGTATTCTGTAATCATCCCAATTGTAGATCCTGATAATAGCCCAACTATTGAGCAAAGGAAAACGCTAAGTAGATCACTTTCTGGTATTCCAACACTTCCCCCAACAACGTTTAAAGAAAAATAGCCAAATACAAGAAAAAGAATTCCAGCAGTTAGCGAAGCTTTTCTTAACACACCAGACGGTTCCGATTTTTGTAGGATATCTACAACTTTTGTTCCAATAAATGATGCTAGTGTCCCAACAATAATAAGAATTATTGGAAAAGCATAGTACGCAAGCTTGGCTTCACTAGAAAGAGCAAAGCTTGAAGCAATAACAATCGTTGCTATAACGCTTCCTACATAAGATTCAAATAAATCTGCTCCCATGCCAGCTACATCACCAACGTTGTCACCAACATTGTCAGCTATTGTTGCAGGGTTTCTTGGATCATCTTCAGGAATTCCTGCTTCGACTTTTCCTACTAAATCTGCTCCAACATCTGCAGCTTTTGTGTAGATTCCTCCACCAACTCTAGCAAAAAGTGCTACCGAGCTTGCTCCCATTGCAAAGCCACCTATATGCGTTGCGAAATCTAATAAACTTTGATTAGTCGCAGGATTAAGATAAAAATAAAGAGCAAAAGCTACTGATAATCCTAGCAAGCCCAAGCTAGCCACGGAAAAACCCATTACGCTGCCACCTTTAAAAGCGGTTACTAAAGCAGGACCTTGACCACTTGTAGAAGCAGCCTCAGCAGTTCTACTATTAGCAATACATGCTGATGTCATTCCAGCCCATCCACAAGTCATGGATAAAAGGGCTCCTGCAAAATATGCAATGGCAGTTTC
>CAYTRR010000009.1:0-32029 GCA_964440275.1 uncultured Spirochaetales bacterium
GCTTTTTCCAAAACACAAACCTGCACCAAAATTACTTTTGATTCGATTATCGAGGGTGTAGTGACAGAAGACATTAGGTATTTTCTAGAAAAAAATAATATTTCGTCTTATTTTATAAGTTTTGGTTCAACTTTTCACAAAAAGAATTTGGACAAAATTTCAATTAAAGGGAAGGGGGAAGGATATCTAGATGATTCAAATGTTAAATTGCTTATTGCTGCTGGTGTAGATATTAAAAAAATAAATTCATATTCATTTTTAGATAATTTTAAAAAATCTAAAATAAAGACATACAATATTGATTCAAAGAAAAATATGGTTTCATTTCAAGAGAAAATGTTTGTCATGGTTGCATCGGAATCACCAACCAACAACAACATAATGGCAAATATTTTTAATCTTTCAGATTTTAAAAATAAAAAGTTTGATAATTTATATGAGGCAGAAATACCAATTCTTATTATTTATGAAGATAGAAAATTATTAAAGGTCTTATTTAGCAAAAATTTTCAAAAATACCTTAAGAGGAATGATGCTAATTAAAACTAAGAACTCTTTTTTTTCTTGATTTTTGTCACCCAAAAAAATATAGAGATTAACAATATTCCTGGTGGCACAAGCCATAGCAACATATTAAAACCTTTCAATGGTGGTTTAGCTAGAATGTTGTCACCATATTGTTTAACAAAATAGGACAGTATTTGCTCCTTAGATTCACCATTTTTCAGTTTAGATTTTATGACCTCACGCATTGATATTGCAAGTTTGGAATTTGACTCCGCAACAGTTTGACCTTGGCACACAGGACACATTAATTCGTCTGAAATGTCATATAAAGAATTACTTCCATAGGTGTTCATGGATAGAAAAAAAATAAAAGTAGTAAGTATTATTCTATTCAGATGCTTTAAGTTTTTCAAAACCTTCAACTAATTTTTCCTTTGTTATTTTACCAACGTATTTAAATTTAATATTATTATCTTTAATAAAATAAGTTTCTGGAACTCCCGATACAGCAAAATCAATTGGTATCATTTTAGAGTCATCAAATAATAATAAAAAGTTTGGTTTGTATTTGAGAATAAAAGATTTAGCATCTTCTTTTTCATCGAAAATATTAATAGCAATTATTTTAATTTCTAAATTATTATTTTCTATAAAATTTTGAAACTGATTTAAATGATCAACTTCGTCTACACATGGACCACACCAAGATGACCAAAAGTTAATGATTACCATTCCTTCTAGATTTTTCAAAGAATATTTAGAATTTGACTTCCCAATAGTTAAAACAGGTAGTTCGTATTTTAGAGATAATTTTTTTTCTAGGCTAATTAATGGTGCGGTCGAATTAGAATAAGCCTTATTACCATATGCTGTAAACGCCAAGATAGATAAAAAGAGAATGAAATAAGTAAATTTCATCTAATCAAAATTTTGTGGTTCAACGCCCGCCATTTTCTCTAATTTTTCTTTATATTCGTCTAAATCAATTTTAATCCTTGCTACTCCAGTATCTATAGCAGCTTTTGCAACTGCATATGATTCCCATACGAGCACTCTAGGGTCAAAAGGTGAGGGAACGATATATTCTTTACCATAAACTAATTCTTTTCTGTTGTGTCTTGCAGCAATTTCAGGACCTGCACCTAATTTTGCTAATTTTGATAAAGACTGTGCTGCTGCTACTTTCATTTCTTCATTAATATCTGTTGCAGCAACATCAAGGGCGCCTCTGAAAATAAATGGGAATCCTAAGACATTATTAACTTGATTAGGGTAGTCGGTCCTACCTGTAGCCATAATTATATCTTGCCTAGCTTCAAACGCATCCTTAGGTGAAATTTCTGGATCAGGGTTTGCCATTGCAAAAATAATTGGATTATCTGCCATAGTTAAAACCATTTCTTTTGAGACCACGTTTCCAATTGACAACCCAATAAAGACATCTGCACCTTTTAATGTATCCTCAAGAGTTCTACAATCTGTCTCTACAGCAAATTCTTCTTTTTGCTTATTCAATCCATCTCTATTTTTATATATAACACCTTTACTGTCACACATTAGAATGTTGTCTGGATTTGCTCCAAACATTATAAACAATCTTGCACAAGATATAGCTGAAGCACCAGCACCATTAATAGCAATTTTAATATCAGACATTTTTCTATTGGTAAGTTCAACTGCATTAATTAGACCAGCACTAGAAATTATAGCTGTACCATGTTGGTCATCATGAAATACCGGGATATTCATCCTTTTCTTTAGTTCATCTTCAACTGCAAAACATTCTGGAGCTTTAATGTCTTCTAAATTGATTCCACCAAAAGTCGGCTCTAAATCTTCAACAGTTCTAATGATGTCATCAACGTTAGTACTTTTAATTTCAATATCAAAAGCATCAACCTGTGCAAATCTTTTAAATAAAACAGCTTTACCTTCCATTACAGGCTTGCTTGCCTCAGGTCCTAAAGCTCCAAGACCTAGAATAGCAGTTCCATTTGATACAACTGCTACTAAGTTACCTTTGTTTGTATATTCATAAACTTTCTGAACATCTTTATCAATTTCTTTGCATGGTTCAGCAACCCATGGTGAATAGGCAAGAGAAAGCTCATCTTGAGTTTCAGCTGGCTTAGTTACACTAGTTTCAATTTTCCCTTTTGGTTGTTTAGAGTGATACTCTAAGGCTTCATTGCGCTTATCTGAATCATTACTCATGTAATTACCCCCGTCTAGTAAAAAAAACAAATATTAATCAGATGGAAAATCTAATTTCCAACAGATTAATAATACCTGAAAGATTGTGGATTAGTAGTAAGAGATTTTCATTAATTAAAGAGATTTAAAGCCTTTTGTATATAAATAGTTAACAGATATATTTTATTAAAATAAACCAAAAGCCCAAAAATTATAAGTATAGTTCCAATAATTATATTGAAATAAGTTCCAAAAATACTATATCGTTTAAAAGATTTAATAATTCTTTCATAACCCAAAGCCCCAATTAAAAATGGCAAACCAAGACCAATTGAATATGCTGACAAAATCAAGAATGAATATTCATAATTTTTCTCAACTGACGAATAAGCAATTATAGAAGCAAGGATAGGTCCAATGCAAGGCGTCCATGCTATTCCAAAAGATAAACCAAAAAGTATTGGCTTAAGATATCTATTACTTGAAGAAAATTGTAGCCGATAGTTTTTAAGAAGGAAATCTATTTTAAAAATTTCTAAATTTATAATACCAAAAGTTATTATAAGAATTCCAGCTAGTTTCGTTAGAAAAATTTTATTTATATTTAAAAAAAATCCAATGCTAGTTGCACTTAAAGCTAAAAGGATAAACATCGTACAAAAAGAAAAGACAAAAATTAAAGTATTGACAAGGGCATGCTGTTTTGATTCGAAGCCTTTAGTGTTAATTGTCGATAGATATACAGGAAAAAGTGGTAGTATGCATGGTGAGAAAAAAGAGACTAGACCTGCAAGTAGAGATAATACGAATTCCATATAAAAGTTAATTATACAGATTATTCATCATTAGTTATAATTAAATTCATGTCTTTAAATATTAATTTAATTAAACCAAAAGATCTTTCAGGATGTATTTTTATACCTTTGTTTGCTGAATCTTTAAAGAGTACTTTTTATAAATCTATTGGTATTAATATTTCTTCGAAAGTTTCTTCATACAAATTTGAAGGATTATTTTTAGAGAGACTTAATTTCTTATCTGTTGGTGAAGGTGGACATCAGGATATCGTCTTGATAGGGCTGGGTAGCAAAAAGGACCTCGATCACGAAAAAGTTTTTAAAGCTTTTTCTTCAATTACATACAATGAAGTACAAAAGAAATATAAAGACAAGGAAATATCTATAATCTATCCGACTAATTTTAGCGATAAATATATTACTTCCTCTATAGATGGTCTTAATAATGGACATTATGTGTTCGATAAATACAAAACGAAAAAAAATAATATTTCTGACGTTTCAATTAACTTGTCTATTGGTAAATCCAATCGGCGAACTATCGATAAAATAATTACAAAATCTGCGAATAAGTTTAATGGAGTAAATCTTACTAGAGACTTAGTGAACGAACAGCCTTTAGTATTAACCCCTGCAGTTTTAGCGAATACTGCTAAAAAAATATCTAGCTATTCAAATATCACTTGCACTGTTTTTGACAAGAAAGAAATTCTCAATAGAAAAATGCTAGGCTTGTGGGATGTTGGTAAAGCTAGCTCTAATCTTCCTAGGTTTATACATTTAAAATACAGACCAAAAAAAATCTCTAAAACAACAAAAAAAATAGCACTTATAGGAAAAGGCGTGACTTATGATAGTGGCGGCCTGTCACTTAAACCTGCAGATTACATGGTTACCATGAAAATGGATATGGCTGGAGCTGGATGCGTACTTGGTGTCTTTGAAGCACTTGGTAGGATACAACCAAGAAATCTCGAAGTTCATGGATTAATTCCTACTGCTGAAAATATGCCTGGACCCAACGCATACAAACCAGACGATATAGTAAAAGGACTTAGTGGTAAAACGATAGAAGTCATTAATACTGATGCAGAAGGTAGAGTTATTCTCTCTGACGCTATTGAATATGCAAACAATTTAAAAGTAGATGAAATGATTGATCTTGCTACTTTGACGGGTGCATGCATGATAGCTCTTGGGAATTTTACTGCTGGGTTGTTTTCTAACGATAAAAAATTAACTCAAAACTTACTTAATTCATCAAAAGGAGTTGGAGAAAAATTATGGGAACTTCCTCTTGATGAAGAGCTAAGACCTGACATAGACAGCAACATAGCAGATATTAAAAACTCTGGATCAACTAGATATGGTGGCGCTATAACAGCTGCCATGTTCTTACAATTCTTCGTAAAAGATGTGCCGTGGTCCCATATCGATATCGCTGGTCCTGCATATATTGAAAGAAAAAGAAACTGGACAGCTCCTGGTGCAACTGGTTATGGAGTTAGAACTTTATTAAATTATCTGGGTGTTTAAACTGTAGTTAGCCAGTTTTTGTATTTAGTGTTTATACCTTTGATGATATCCGCGTATTCTTTTTGTATGAGCTGAGTTATTTTTCCTGGCTTCCCTGTTCCTATTCCTCTATCATCCACTTCTCTTACAGGTGTAATTTCAGCAGCTGTCCCAGACAAGAAAACTTCATCTGCTATATAAAGCTCATCTCTAGTAAACTTTTGTTCTTTTATTCTGATGTTGTTGTCGGCACATATCTTAAATACACAATCTCTAGTTATGCCCTCCAAGATTGATGTAACTGGGGTTGTTTTAATTTCACCATTTCTTACGATGTAAATATTTTCACCTGTACCCTCAGATATATAACCATCATCATCAAGAAGCAATGCTTCGTCGTATCCAAGTCCTACGGCTTCTCTTTTAGCAAAAACAGAATTAATATAATTTCCAGATATTTTAGATTTTGTCATAAACGAATTAACGCTCATTCTAGCGTAAGAAGATATTTTCATTCTAATTCCTTTGGATATACCATCCTCACCTAGATATCTACCCCACTCAAAAGCAGCAATTATCATATTTATTTTATTCTTACCTGGATTAATACCTATAGCTCCTTCACCAATGAAAGCAAGTGGCCTTATGTAACAATCTTTTAATTTATTCTTTTTCAACAAATCAATAGTAGCTTTTTCTAAAACTTTTTGAGAATATGGAACTTGCATCATTGCTACTTTTGCAGAATTGAAAAATCTATCATAATGATCTTGAAGTCTAAAAATGTATAAATCTTTTTTATTCGAGTAGGCTCTAATACCCTCAAATATACCTGTCCCATAGTGAAGTCCATGACTAAGAACATGAGTATTAGCCTTTTCCCAAGGAACAAGCTTGCCGTTATACCATATAAATTTAGACTTTTTCATAACAAAAAATAATACATGTTATTTTCTTATAATTAATATAATTGTCAAGTTGAGATAATTTAAAATTACTATATGTTATTAAACATTAATAATGAAGAAAAATATACTTTTTATTAATCATTCAGTAAGAGACGGTGGCCCCGGCAGGAGTCTTTTTTACCTATTAAAGCATTTCGATTATGAACAATTCAACGTTTTTGCTTTGTTGCCGTCAAAAGATATTTTTTCCGAAAAATTAGAAGAAAATGGTCTAAACGTAAAAGAGATTATTAATAATAATTTTCCAGAAAACCTAAAAAGGCAAAATTTTGCACTAAATAATAATAAATTAGGAATACTGCCTTTAGACATTTTTATTAATACGATAAGACTCTTATACTTGTTGTTTAATTTGAGATCCGAGCTCAAAAAAAATAAGATAGATATTATATATTGCAATGGAACACTGGCTAAATTCTTTGGAGCACTGCTCGGCTCTCTTTATTCCTTAAAAGTTATTTGGCATGTAAGAAATATACAAAAGAATTTATTTTTAAAACTACTTTTAAATAAGTTTTCCGGTTTCAATTCTGTTAAAAAAATAATCTGTGTTTCTAACGCAACAAGAAAGCAATTTAAAAATAACAATAAAACTATTGTAATCAATAATGGTGTTGATACAGAAGAATACAACCTTGCCAAAGTCGACAAACTTTTAAGATCTGAATATGACATACCACTTAAAAAGATTATTATAGGAACTGCTGGAAGAGTTGTTCCGAGAAAAAACTTTGAGCATTTTATAGAAGTAGGAATAGAAATTCTTACAAAGCACAAAAAGGATTGTCTTTTTGTTTTAGTTGGAGACACTCCTTTCTACTTCAAGCAGACACTAATTAATAACCTGCAATCAATTGTTGCTAAAGCAAATCTTGAATCCAAATTTATTTTTACCGGTTACAAAGAAAACGTGGAAGCATACATTTCTGATTTCGATATCTTTTTTATTCCTTCAAAATATGAAGACCCATTTCCTAGAGTTGTAGTGGAGTCGATGTCATTAGGTAAGCCAATTGTAGGTTACGACATTGGTGGAATAGGTGAAGCTATTGATGATGGAACAAACGGTTTTTCTATTTCAATTACTAATGATAATGCTGTAGATAAAATTCTAAATCTAATTGAAGACTATGAGTTGAGACTAAAAATGAGTTTTGAATCAAGAAAAAAAGCAGTAAATAAATATGATTCTAGAATTATTGCTGGACAAATAATTCAAGAATTAAAATTACTCTGACCTCGAAGTTTTGAAGCTAATTTTAATACTAATTCCTTTGAATGAAAATTCATCTCGAATTGATCTTTCAATAAATCTTCTATAAGTATTTGGTATTTTTTTAGCAAAATTTGAAAACAGCACAAAAGATGGAGTGTCAGAATTTGTTTGGGTTGCGTAATACAATTTTAGCCTTCTTCCTCTATTAACAGGAGCAGTAGATCGTTCTATCAAATCTTTCAGATATTTATTTAAATTATTCGTGTTAACTTTTTTGTTTAAGTTGGTCTCAATTTCATCAATTAATTTGTATATTTTATCTATATTTGTTGATTGAAGTGCTGATATCAGTAGAGTGTGAGCATAACTAATTTCAGTTAAAGTATTCAAAATTGTTTCTGATATTACTCGTTCATTGTTTAATTCAACCGGTATTAAGTCGGATTTATTGATTACAACAATAACACCTTTGTTATTTTTTTTAATTAAAGAACATATTTTTGAATCTTGACTTGTAGGTCCATATTGTGAATCAACAATAAGTATAACTATGTTTGAATCTTCTATTGCGCTAATAGAACGGCTTGTAGAATAATATTCGACATTATCGTATATTCTAGATTTTTTTCTTAGCCCAGCTGTATCTATAAAATTATAAGACTTGTTCTTTCTATTTATGACAATATTTACAGCATCCCGTGTAGTCCCTGGAGTTTCACTTACAATCGAAATATTATCGTTTGCTAACGAATTCAACAAAGTAGATTTACCTGCGTTAGGTTTTCCAACAATTGCAATTTTTGGTACTCTTTCGACCGTGTTTGCTTCTTGTTCTTTAATTGATAAAAATGATTTATCAATTTTCTCGATTAGAATAGATATATTCCTATTGTGTTCTGCGGAAATTTCAACAAATTTCTTGATTCCTAACTTATAAAAGTCAGAGAAATTATCACGAAACTTTTTATCATCCATTTTGTTAATTACTGTCAAGAATTCTTTTTTTGATTTTAATATAATTTCTAAGATCTCCCTGTCTTCTTGTTGCAAACCACTTTCTCCATCCAATAAAAAAATGATAAAGTCAGAATCTTTTATAGTTTTGTGAACGCTTTTTTTAATTAAAATTGGATAATGGTCTTTTGTATTATCAAAACCACCTGAATCTACTAAATTAAATTTTTTCTTTCCAATAACAAATGTTTCTTTAATTAAGTCTCTAGTCACACCTGGTTCACTAAAAACTATAGATTTACGTTTGCCAACCAACCTATTAAATAAGGTTGATTTGCCTACATTTGGTCTTCCAACAATTGATATTAATGGTATCATCTGATTAATGCCTATAAATATTTATGATTCTAATTTCTATACTAAAAAAATAAATAAATCAATTTTTAATTCCAGAATTCTTAAATCTATGAAATACCTTAAAATAAACAATAAATCATTAGATATTTCTTTTATTTCTCAATATATGATGAAAAAGATTAATTATAAATACAGAAAAATTAATAAATCGACAGATGTTTTATCCTTCTTCTATGATTATTCTGACTCTGTCCTGATGGGTGAGATTTTTATATCCATAAAAGATGCAGAGAAAAATTGCAATAAAAACAACAATACACTTTTGGATGAGTGCTCAATTTTAACTATACATGGAATTTTACATTTACTAGGTTATGATCACGATACTAAAAAAAAGGAACAATCCATGTTCGACCTACAAGAAAAGATTTACAAAAAAGTTATCTAAATAATACTTTATTCTCCCTCTGTTGATTCGTAGTCCTCGAATTCATCAATTGGAGGTAGGTCAGTAATCTTATCAAGTCCAAAAACTTCTAGAAACGTGTTGGTAGTTGAGTACAAATAAGGTCTACCAGGGACATCTTTTTCACCAACAATTTTAATCAGCTCTCTGTCAATTAAGACTCCAATAACACCACTAGAATCTACACCTCTTATTTTATCTATTTCTATTTTGGTTACAGGCTGTTTTTTAGAGACAATACCTAAGACTTCTAAAGCAGCCCTACTTAATTTAAAAGGTTTCTTGTTCATGAAAAGTGTTAATTTATCTTTGTACTCTTCTTTTGTTCTAAATTGATACCCACCGCTGACCTTATGTATTTCTATCGAAAGATTCATGTGTAACCAATCACTAACCAACTCATTTAATATCTTATTGCAGTCATCCTTACTTATGTCCAAAAAAGATGATATTTCATTGGATGAAATAGGTACTTCTGAAACAAAAATCAGGGCTTCAATCTCCCTTTTAATGTTACTCATGACTCTCTCCCTTTTTAAAAAATTCTATATCGGTTTCGTCTGAACCTGTAAAATCAATAACAGACTCTTTAACCATTTCAAGCAAAATAAGGAATGACACTATAATGTTGTCCTTAGAAAGATTAACAAAAAAATCATTAAATCTAATTGACTTCTGTTGTTTGAAAAGAATTTCAATTTCTTTTCTCCTTTCAAATTTGTTAATAACTTCTTCTTTGAATTCTATTTCTGGAGGATCCTTGTACCTTTCAAGTGCTAAAATATTTTTCAATGCTCCTACGAGTTTCCAAACATCCGTTTTTTGGACCTCCCATAAGGTTTCGGTCCTATAAGAAGTATCAAAAGAATTTTTAAAGGTATCTCTGCCTAAGATGTTTCTATTGTTTAGCTCCTCTGAGAGTTTCCTATATTTCTTGTATTCCTTTAACATTTCAACCAAATTCATTCCAGATTCGTCTTCTATAATCTCTTCTTCTTCGTCTTTTGGTAACAGTGATCTGGATTTCAATCGCCCCAATTCAGCAGCTATAACCATATAATCGCCTATATTGTCAAAATCAAAATTTTTTAATAGTTCAACATATTCAAGGTATTGCTGAGTAACCTGGGCTAGCGAAAGTTCGTAAATATCTAAATCATTTTCTCTTATCAAATTAAGCAATAAATCAAGTGGTCCTTCAAATATATCAAGTTTTACATTTTCAAAGTTATCATTATTCATTACAGTTTTTTCCATTTGTTACCTTATAGCATCATCAATTAAAAAATTTACGATACCTATGACCGGACTAATCACAATATCCGGATAAGACTTGATCAAAAGAAATATTAATATTATAAAAAGAATCATTAATCTACCTGAGTATCTTGAATAATAATCTGCCAATTTGTCAGGCAAGAGGCTATATATTATATTCCCTCCATCTAAAGGAGGTATAGGAAGTAAATTAAAAATACCTAAAGCTACATTCAAAAAAATCATTGCCAAAAAGAAATAGGGGATTGATAATTCTATCGTGTTTTTAACAATTTGAATATCGTTCGACATATCGAACAAATTGAATATAACAGCAAAGAATATTGCTATTATGAAGTTAGAAACTGGTCCAGCTAGCGCAACAATCCACAAGCTTTTTCTACCTCTACTTAGATTTTCAACCATTACAGGAACAGGTTTTGCCCAACCTATACCTATAAAAAGAATTGCAAGCGTTCCAATCAAATCAAGATGTTTAATTGGATTCAAAGTCAACCTTCCTAGTTTTTTGGCTGTTTTGTCTCCTAATAGCATAGCTGAGTACCCATGACTATATTCATGAACACTTAGTGAGAAAAGGACAATCGGTAAGATTACTAATAATAATTCTTTGCTAAGCACTATTTTTCGCTCCCAGAGATAGGACCATACTTTTCTAATATATCTTCTTTTTTCTTAAAACTTTTAACATATCTGCTTGTAGTTGATACAGATGAATGACCTAGATGTTCTTTCACTCGAATCAAATCTACTCCTGAATCATGCATGTGGCTACCGATAGAGTGCCTAAACATGTGAGGGCTTATCTTTTTGTATTTAACAGAACCATCTTTCTTGATATTCATTTCACCTAATGCTAATTCGCAAATTCTTTTAATCTTTTTATCGATTGCTTGACGTGTAAATCTTTTTGGTTCGTTATTATAAAAATTAGCAAATAAGAAATCACATTTTTTACTGTTTAATATTTCATTTCTTTCATTGTCTATATAATCAATTAGATTCTTATGGTGAGGAATGGGCTGTTCTCTTACCTTGTTGCCTTTACCTCTAATATAAATAAAAGGCGTTGCTTTCTTGAGTTTTAAATCACTCATTCTAATTTGAACTAACTCCGAAACCCTAAGACCACAAAAGTACAAAGTTTCAATTATGCATCTATCTCTTTTATGGTATTTGAAATGTTTATTTTTTTCTGAAAAATCTTTAGAATCAAGGTATTTAAATATTTGATTAATTTCTTTTTTTGTTAATGTTTGGGATTCAATGGTGCGAGGATTCGATATTCTTTTGTATATAGGCGATTCTTTCAGGATATCTTTAAAAATTAGATACTTGAACAGACTCGAAATAGAAGAGACTATTCTCGATTTAGAAGCTTCAGATCTATTAGCGTCAAATGTTTTGACTACTTTTCCAGTTTTATCTTTCCATTGTCTTTTATATACATTAAAAATATCACTACTATAATATTCATCCAATAAATTTCTATCTATGTATTTGAATTTTTTAATATTTCTTAGTTTAAGAAAAAGTAGAAAATTTCCTAAATCATTAGAATATGAATTTGAGGTATTTTGAGTAATACTAGCTTGAGTTAATTGCTTATGTTTAATAAAATCGTCAATTATCTTTTGCATATATTATCTATGTACCACTCTCCCAAGAGTTAAGATACTTATCTTGTTCTGGAGTTAATTTATCAATTTTAACTCCCATGGATTTTAATTTTATTTTAGCTACTTTGTTGTCTATATCTAAAGGCACATCATACACTTTCTTATCAAGATTGTTATGGTTTTTCACAATATATTCAGAACAAAGTGCTTGATTGGCAAAACTCATATCCATTACGCTTGAAGGGTGACCTTCAGCCGCTGACAGATTCACAAGTCTACCGTCAGATAATAGATAAACTTTCTTTTTTCCAAGAGTGAATTCTTCTATATCTGTTCGTATCTTTTTTCTTTTCGTAGACATTTTTTTAAGAGATTCTATATTGATTTCAACGTTAAAATGTCCTGCATTTGAAATAATGGCACCATCCTTCATTTTTTTGAAATGATGTTTGTCGATAACATTTATATTCCCAGTAACAGAGCATATAAAATCAGCTCTTTTGAAAGCTTCATCACCTGTCATTACTTGAAAGCCATCCATTTTTGCTTCTAGAGCTTTGGTAGCATCAATTTCAGTTACTATCACATTCGCCCCAAGACCACTAGCTCTCATTGCAAGACCTCTTCCGCACCATCCATAACCACAAACAGCAAAGGTTTTACCAGAAATAAGCCTATTTGTGGCTCTCATTATACTGTCTATTACACTTTGACCAGTTCCGTACCGATTATCAAAGAGATGTTTGGTGAACGCATTGTTGACTGCTACAATTGGATATTCAAGGACATTATTACTAGACATGCTATTTAGCCTTATAACACCAGTGGTTGTCTCTTCCGTTCCACCAATTATATTATCTAAATAATTTCTATGTGTTTTGTGAACTATTCCAACTAAATCGCAACCATCGTCCATTGTAACGTTTGGCTTAATCTTTAAGGAGTCAACTATATGTTGGTAATATCCTTTGTTGTTAATTCCTTTGATTGCAAAAGTTGCAATGCCGTAATCTTTTGACAGATGAGCTGCGACATCGTCCTGTGTACTTAGAGGATTGGATGCACAACATGCTACATTAGCACCAGCATTCTTTAGTGTTATAAGAAGATTCGCTGTTTCAGTAGTCACATGCAAGCAAGCCGCAATATTTATATTTTTAAGAGGTTTTTTTTGCATAAACATTTTATTAATTTCATGCAATACAGGCATATCGCGATAAGCCCATTCGACCCTGTCTCTTCCTTCTTTATTTAAACTACTAGATTTTATATCTGACTTCATTTCTTCCTCCTAAAGGGATTTTATTTCATCACTTTTGTCTAATTTTTCCCAATTAAAGCCGCTCTCATTTCTTCCAAAGTGACCATACGATGCAGTGTTTTGATAAATAGGTTTTAATAAATCCAAAGATTCTATGATGCCTTTTGGTGTGCAATCGAAAATCTCTAAAATTTTATCTGACAATTTATTAATAAGTATTCTGTCAATTTTGAGCGTACTATTTATATAGCATGATACTGGCTCTGGCTGACCTATAGCATAAGCAAATTGAATCTCACAATTTGGCAACAACCCAGAAGCGACAATATTTTTTGCTATGTATCTCGCCATGTAGGATGCACTTCTATCAACCTTTGATGGATCCTTTCCTGAAAAAGCACCTCCACCATGTTTGGCCCATCCACCGTATGTATCAACAATTATTTTCCTTCCAGTTAACCCGGTATCACCTTGTGGGCCACCAACTACAAATCTTCCAGTAGGATTAATTATAAAACTAGTATCTTTCGTTATGAGATTTGGCGGAAGTTCTTTCTTGATGATTTCTTCAATTATTGATTCTTTAAGATGAGAATCTTTTACATCTGGATTATGTTGAGTAGAGATCAATACAGTGTCAATGAAAATTGCCTGGTTATTATGATATTGAATTGAGACTTGAGATTTTCCATCTGGCCTTAGGAAAGGTAAATCTTTGGATTTTCTTTTTTCAGCAAGCTTTTTTGTTAATTTATGAGCAAGCAATATAGGGTAGGGCATGTAGTCGTTATTTTCGTTTGTTGCATAGCCAAACATTATACCTTGGTCACCAGCACCTATAATTTGAGAATCTTTTTGATCAACTCCCATAGAAATATCTGGAGACTGCTCTTCTATATATAAGTCTATAGAACAATTGTTTGCATCAAAACCCACAGATTTATCGTTATATCCTATAGATAACAATGTCTTTTTTACGATTTTTTCAAAGTCCACGGTTACTTTAGATTTAATTTCAGCAGATAGGACAACCCTGTCTCTGGTTATTAAGGTTTCACAAGCAACCCTGCAAGTAGGATCTTCTTTTATAATTGCATCTAAAACCGCATCTGAAATTTGATCAGCAACTTTATCAGGGTGACCTTCTGTTACAGATTCTGATGTGAAAATAAAACCTTCAGATAACATTGGCTTTATAATACTACAATATGGCTTAAAAAAAAGACTTTATAATTCTTTTTTCTTTACATGTTATAATCAAAATCTATGAAAAATTTCTTGGCGGCATCTTTAATAGCAGCGGATTTTTGGAACTTAGATAAAGAGATTAGGGAACTAAAAAAAACTCGAACTAAATGGATCCATTACGACATAATGGATGGTCATTTTGTGCCAAATATAACTGTTGGTTCCTGTGAACTCGATTCCTTAGTAAAAAAATCAAAAATCCCACTTGATTTACACTTCATGGTTTCGAATCCAGACTACATAGTGCCATTTTTCATTGACAAGTATAAAAAAAAGTCCATTGCCAACATTACCGTACACCTTGAGACATGTAAAAATATCAAAAAAATATCAAATCTAACAAGAGACAATGGAATAAGTTTTGGTCTGGCAATAAATCCTTCAACCCCTATAGATGGTTTGTTGAAAAAAATAAAATTTATTGACTTAGCTTTGATTATGACTGTTTGGCCTGGTTTTGCAGGACAGAAAATAATATCTTCAACTCTTAAGAAAGTTTCTAAATTGAGGAAACATCTAGATGAAAAGGGTACACCCATACCAATACAAGTAGATGGTGGTATAAAAATTAACAATGTCTCAAAACTAGTAAGTTCTGGTGCTAACATTATTGTTTCTGGGACAGGAATTTTTAATACAAAAGACTACAAGAAGACTACTGAGAAAATGTTAAAGGTTATAGAAAATGGTAAAACCTAATCAAAAATTACTACAAGGGTTAGATTTCTATCAAAATTCTGACTATTCAAAAGTAAAAAACAAAAAAGGACATGTTTGCTCCATCTGCAATAATAACGGAGTTGTTTATGCTGAAAATGGAACGACTTTTTGTCCAAGAAAACAAAGTATTAATTTTTATAACTCCTCATTAATACCAGCCAGATATTCCAAGTGTAGAGATACTAGATTTGATAACGGACAATGGAAGCTTAGAAAGGGTTCAATCCAAGAAGCTTTAAACTACAGTATTCAATATGTAGATAATTTTCCAGACATTCCACCACCATTCTTTTTAGGTTCGCCGGGCTTAGGAAAAACCCATTTGTCAGTTTGCATTATTAGCGAATTAATATTTTCTAAAAGAAAAAAATGTATTTTTAAGCAGTTTAGAGACTTGCTTTCTGATATAAAGGATATTTACGTTAAGAATCAATCCGAGAAAGACTATGTCGAAACACTTTGTCATTATGACGTTTTAGTTATTGATGATCTTGGAGCAACAAGAATGAGTGAATGGGAAACCAGCGTGCTTGATACTTTAATAGCTAAAAGATACAACTCGGATAAGCATACCATTTTTAATTCTAATTTAGCTCTAATCAATGGCACCAAATACAAAGTTACTGATCCATCTATGGTGTTAGATACAAAGATAGGAGATAGAAACATTTCAAGGATTTTTGAAATGTGTAATATTTTAGAGCTTACAGGCGAAGATTTCAGAAAAAAAGATTTTTCTAAAAAGTAAGGATTGTAAAGCCTTCATCTACTAATTTTTTAAAACTAGGATGGCCATTAACTTCATCAAGTAAAACAATATCGTTACTTGAAGCGTCTTCTACAACTTTAAAAGCACCAGCACAATATCCACATACTCCTGAAACTTTATCTTTTACGGAAGCAAATAAATCATTATATTTGCCACCTTCTTCGTTGAATTTACCTATCCATTTAGTGCCAGCACCATCAAAAATAATCTGGACTTCGTCACCAGCATCCTTGAATTCCTTTGCTGTCATTAAGCCATTCACAGCTCTACCAAAATTTTCTGGAGTTGCTGTATCGGCTAGTATAATTATTGCGACTTTAGACATATGAACCTCCGATTGAACATGTATTCTAATTTCTTTTTATATACTTATCAAGCAAATTCCCAACTAAAAAGTTTGAACCCGCAATGACAATATTTTCGTTTGCGTTGATTATTTTCGACAGATTATCGTAATTTGTAAACTTTATCTTTTTGTTCTTTAACCTGATAGATATTTTTTCTGCATCAAAAGATCTCTTATTTGGAACATTAATTAAATAAATTTTCTTTGAAACTTCTTCTATTAACCTTATACATTCTAGTGGTTTCTTGTCTTTAAGCATACCAAAAAGAAAAGTAACTCTTTTGTTTCCAAAAATAATTTTTATATTTTTAACTAGATTTTTTATTGCAGCAAGATTGTGAGCGGTGTCTATAATTTTCAAGGGTTTTTTGGAAAACACCTGATACCTTCCGGGAATCTTAACTTTTTTTAGAGCGCTCTCTATATTCTTTTCTGATACTCTAAAATTAAAATGCTTTGTTAAAATCTTGATTGTGTTAACCGACAGGAACAAATTCTCTACTTGATGAGTTCCAATTAAATTTGTCTTATAACGAAAAGACGTATAATCGTTTGTTTCTCCTATATAAATAGATGCTTTTTTCTTTTTTGCATATTCTTTTATTACTTTTAATCCTTTACCTTTTGCATTTGTTGAAACGAACCCATTAGCTCTTATGATTCCAGCTTTCTCTCTTGCAATTGAAGTAATAGTGTTTCCCAAATATTCTTGATGGTCTATTCCTATGTTTGTTATGATAGATACCTTTGACTTAACAACATTAGTTGCGTCAAATTTTCCACCAAGGCCGACTTCAAATATATTTATATCGTTTTTATTTCTATGGAAATGTACAATTGAAACTAGAGTAAGTAATTCGAAGTAGCTTAATCTCACATTTATTTTACTTGTTACTTCTCCAATCAAATTATTTAGTTGCTTACTGCTAATCTCTTTGTTGTTAATACGAATTCTTTCATTGATTCTGATTAGATGAGGGGAGGTGTACAAACCAACTTTGTATCTTGATGTTTTTAAAATATCAGATAAGGTTCTAGCGACTGTACCTTTTCCGTTAGTACCTGAGATAAGTATGCAATTAGAGAGCTTTTCATGCGGATTATCAAATAAAGACAAAGCACTTTTTAGTTTGATTAATCCAGGTTTTTTGCTATTTCCTAATTTAGATAACAATTCTATATTGGTATTCATTTACCCAGGAGGCCAATTTAGTTTTCTACCAGCTAACATATGTAAATGTATATGAAAAACTGATTGACCCGCATTTTCTCCGTTATTCATAACTAACCTGTAGCCTTCTTTGATTTTGAGTTCTTGAGCTAAAATTTTAGCAACAACGAACAAGTGACCCACTATCCCTTGATGGCTTTCTTCTATATTCTCAGGCATATCGATTAAGAGTTTGGGGATAATTAAGATATGAATGGGTGCTTGTGGGCTTATGTCTTTAAATGCAATCGAAACATCATCTTCGTACACTATTTCTGCAGGAATCTCTTTTCTTATTATCTTTCCAAATATAGTATCATTCATTTTAGCCCTCTAATATTGCAAATGCAGCAGCATATTCATTGCTATGAGTAATTGAGAGATGAATATTGGTTGACTTTTTTCCTTTGTAGTAAACGATTGGTTTTCCATGGTTATCTTTTAGAATTCTCAAATCTTTAAATGCAATGACAGATCCTAATCCAGTACCGAAAGCTTTAGCAACAGCTTCTTTTGCTGCAAATTTTCCTGACAATGATTCTACAACTCTTTTTTTTGAAACTGAGAAGAGTAATTCATCTTCATTGAATATTTTATTTATCAATTTATCTCCCCATTTTGAATACAAGGAAGCAAACCTTTTAATCTCTAAAATATCAATTCCTATTCCTTTAATCATATCTTTAGTATATCTTGTATTTTCTTGATTGATTCCTTTAAACCAACAAAAACAGAATTGGCTACAATGCTATGGCCAATATTGTATTCTTTAATTTCTTTTATTCTAACCAACATTCTTAAATTCTTTTCATTTAGTCCGTGTCCAGCGGCAACATAAAGTTGATTTTCGTTTGCGTATTTTGCAGCTTTTCTTATTTTCTTCAATTCATTTATTTTACTTAGCCCCTTAGACTCAGAGTATTTTCCAGTATTAATTTCTATACCATATACATTAAGAATCAGCGAAGAGTCTATTTGAGTTTTAACAGGATCGATAAATAACATTACTTTTATTTTAGGGTTTAAGTCGATAAGTCTTGATTTCAATACTCTTAAATTCTTTTTTACGTTTAAACCACCTTCAGTTGTTAGCTCTTTTCTCTTTTCTGGCACAAAAGTAATTACATCGGGTTTTATTTTGTTTGCAATGCGAATCATTTCTTTTGTAGCTGCAGCCTCCAAATTGAGATGAAAACGCAGTTCTTTTTTAATCCTAACTAGATCTTCGTCTTGAATGTGCCTTCTATCTTCTCTTAAATGCATCACTATTCCATTAGCCCGAGATTCTTTAACAATCTTGGCTGCTTTTATTGGATCAGGTGAAAAACCTAACCTTGATTGCCTTAAGGTCGCTACATGATCAATATTTACATTTAACTTTATCATTTGTTTATTTCATTAAGAATCTGTTCGAAAATTAAAAGCTGTTCTTCAATTACCTCTTCTTTTGGGTGCTGGATTAAAATCCTTATCTTATTTTCTGTTCCAGAATATCTTACATTGATATAAGAGTTTTTCTTATACTTGTTATTGAATTTTTGGATGAAAAGCTGCAATTCTTTTATCGATTTTAATGGTTTTTTTTGATTAACCTCATAGCTCTTTAGAGCACTAGGATTTAATTGAATTTTAGATATAGAATCAAATTGAAACTTTTTTTGTTCAATCAAGCTCAAGATTAGTAGTAACGTTAGATTTGAATCAGATGTATTAAGATAATCTTTAAATATATAGTGACCAGAGTTTTCACATCCAAAGGAAGTATCTACTTCTTTCATCTTAGAATAAACATTTTTGTCTCCAACTTCAGTTCTAATTATAGATTTAAAATTATTTTTTAATTTTGTTTCCAATATATTGTTGGACATGATAGTTGTAACAAGTGGTTCGTTCTTTCTTAGCAAGCTTTTTGCTAAAAAGTAAATAACTTTATCTCCTTCTATAAACTTCCCATCCTTATCTACAAAAATAATCCTATCGGCATCGCCATCAATTGCTACACCAAAACTTAGGTTGTTCTTTTTTACATAGGTGCTTATTTTTTTTATATATTCAACTCCGCAATTCCTGTTAATATTTAGCCCTTGGGGTGAAATAGAAATCATTTTCGCGTTAATTCTTAATTTTTTTAATATCATTGGTGTGGCTTTATATGAAGCTCCATTTGAAAGATCAATTGCGAACTTTTCTTTTAGGGAGAAGGAGAAATCAACTCTTTTGATAATTTCATCAACATACTCTTTCAGAGAAGAATTGTAGTTTACGTTTTTAGGTTTTTTAAGTTTTTTATATGATGTTGAATTAAAAACTTTTACTATTTCGTTTTCATCTTTACGAGAAAGTTTTTCTCCAAGACTATTAAAGAATTTAATCCCGTTATATTTATAGTTGTTGTGTGATGCAGTAATCATCAACCCCGCGGAGTCAGGGTATTTATTTGTAAATATAGAAATTGAAGCAGTTGGCAAAATGTTGAGATTTATTACAGATATTCCAGCGCAATTAATACCCTCTGTAATATTCTTTCTGATATAATCTGAAGACTTACGTGTATCTTTGGCAATAAATATATTTGAGATGGAGCTACTTTTTTTTAAATAAGTTGCAAAGGAATATCCAATTTTGAATATAGTAGTCTTTGTTAACGGTTCCTTGTATGGGAAGCCACGTATACCATCAGTTCCAAACATTTATTCTAATTCACTCCAAATGGAAATCATTTGCTTTGTTTCCTTAACATTGTGAACTCTTATCATCTCAACACCATTTCTAATACATATATTCGCTGTAACAATAGAACCAATAATCCTTTTTCTCGGGTTTTTAACTTTAGTTATTTCTCCAATGAATGTTTTGTTTGAGACACCATACATTAAAGGCAATTTAAGTTTCTTAAATTCTTTTATGTTCTTTATTAGCTCTATATTGTGTGTTAAATTTTTTCCAAAACCAATTCCAGGATCAAGAACTATAGATTCTTTTGAGATGCCTGCTTTTAAACTAAATATGATGTTTTTGTGAAAAAAGGATTTGATTTCCTCTGTAATATTTAAGTAATAAGGTTTTTCTTGCATTCTTTCTGGCATATCCGGTGTATGGTTGATTATCAGCGCAGCATTGTATCTCGCAACAACTTTTGCGATTTTCTGGTCAAACATTAAACCAGTTGCGTCATTTATAATTTCCGCACCTTCCGACAAGCAAACTTCTGCCACCTCGCTTTTCATGGTATCCACTGAAATGGGTATATCAAAATTCTTCTTTATCTTTTTTAGAGGGCTTAAGAGTCTTTTTATCTCAAGAGATGATGATATTCTCTTCGAGAATGGACGGGTAGATTCTCCGCCTATATCTAAAATGTCTGCACCTTCTTTAACCATTTTTTCTACTTTTTTGAGTATTTTATCTATAGTATTGTACTTGCCACCGTCATAAAAAGAATCGGGAGTTAAGTTTAAAACACCAACAATTAGCGGGAAATTGTGTTTAGCATATGTCCTAGATTTGATTTTAAAAACCATCAAATTTTATTTAACTAATCTTATTAAAAGCAGTAGTTGTATGAGGATTAAAACCAGTCAAATCAGGTGGTGTGTCTTCTGGCGAAGATGGCTTAATTACTTCATCTAAATCCTTTGCTTCTACCACTTCTTTTTCTAAAAGTAATTTAGCAAGTTTATGTAGCGATTTTTCATTTTCCTTTAAAAGATTAATTGCATTGTTATATGCATTCACAATTATATCTTTGATTTCTTTATCGACTTCTAAGCTTGTAGCTTCACTGTAATCCTGTCTAGAAGACATTTCTTTTCCTAGAAATACTTCGCCTTCTTTGTGTGCAAGTCTAATAGGGCCAACAATTTCTGACATACCCCATTCAGTAACCATTTTCCTTGCCATTTCTGTTGCGCGCTCTAAATCATTTCCCGCACCAGTCGTTCTTTCGTTAAAAATAATTTCTTCAGCTGCTCTACCAGCAAGCAAAACTCTTATAGATTTGATTAAGTAATCTTTAGATAACATATACTTGTCTTCGGTTGGTAACTGTTGAGTTACACCTAAGGCCATGCCTCTAGGTATTATGCTAACCTTATGTACAGGATCTGTACCTGGGGTAAGTTTAGCAACTAATGCATGTCCAGCTTCATGGTAAGCAGTAATTTCTCTTTCTTTTTCGCTAATTACCATACTTTTTCTTTCTACACCCATCAAAACTTTGTCTTTGGCAAACTCTAATTCGTCCATGGAAATTTTAGTTTTTTCTGTTCTGGCAGCTCTTAAAGCAGCCTCGTTAATTAGATTCTCAATATCTGCACCTGAAAAACCTGGCGTAGATCTAGCAACAATTTCTAAACTTACATCATCTTCTAAAGGTACTTCTTTAGTGTGAACTTTGAGTATCTCTTCTCTTCCTTTGACATCAGGTCTTGGAACTACGACTTGCCTATCAAACCTACCAGGTCTTAACAAAGCAGGGTCTAAAACATCAGGTCTATTTGTAGCTGCAATTACGATTATCCCTGAGGTTGATTCAAATCCGTCCATTTCTACAAGAAGTTGGTTTAGTGTTTGCTCTCTTTCGTCATGTCCTCCACCTAAAACGGCACCTATATGACGTCCAACTGCATCTAATTCATCGACAAAAAGAATACAAGGTGAGTTCTTTTTTGCTTGAGCGAACAAATCTCTTACTCTGGAAGCACCAACACCAACAAACATTTCAACAAAATCGCTACCGCTAATGATAAAGAAAGAAACTCCCGCTTCTCCTGCAATAGCTCGTGCAAGTAAGGTTTTTCCAGTTCCAGGGGCGCCAACAAGTAGAACTCCTTTTGGTATTCTTCCACCAAGATTTGTAAACTTTTTTGGATCTTTTAAGAATTCAACAATTTCCTGAAGCTCTTCTTTTGATTCATCAATACCTGCTACATCATCAAAAGTCTTTTTGTTCTCTTCTTTGGAAAGCATTCTAGCTTTGCTTTTTCCAAAGCTCATAGCTCCTTTGCCTCCAACTTGTAATTGTCTTATAAAGAAAACCATTAGAAGTATTAAAATAATCATAGGTGCCCAGTTAGCTAAAACTGCGAAGAGACCATTGTTTTCATTTGAAACAAAATTAAAAGCTATTTTCTTGCTAGATAAAGTTTTTAGAAGATCTTCTCCTACTGGACCAAATGTTTTGAAATACTGAGGTTTTCCGTCTGCGGAAGGTACAAGATATTGACCAGTAATTTCATTACCTTTAATTTCTACCTCTAATACTTGGCCAGATTCAACAATTCCAAGAAATTGGCTGTATTGTATATCTGGATACTTAGGTTTACCTTCAGAAAGTATCTGATATGCACCCATCAGAGAAGCAAAAACAATAAACCAAACAAATAAATTTCTCAAAAACATATTGTTCATAGGTAAAATATAACCAATAAATTTAACTAAAGATACCAGTACTGAGGTATCTTTCGCCTGTATCGCACAATATAGTAACTATTTTAGTATCAGGAGGCATTGTTTTTGAAAGTTCAATTGATGCAAGAACATTTGCACCAGCGGAGATGCCAACAAAAAGGCCTAAATTTTTTGCTAGATTTTTGGTCATCCTGACAGCATCTTTTCCTTTTATTCTTATTATTTGATCGTAAGAACCTTGATCTAAAGTGTTAGGTATAAAACCAGCTCCTATGCCTTGAATCAAATGAGTTGCAGACTTGCCTGATGTGAGAGTAGGGCACTCATCAGGTTCTACTGCAATGATTTTTATATTTGGCAATTTTGATTTTAATAGAGACCCGACTCCAGAGATTGTTCCACCAGTTCCTACCCCTGCAACAAATGCATCAAGATTAGAGTCCATTTGTTCTAAAATTTCAACCGCTGTCGTTTTTTTGTGCACTTCAGGATTGTTTTTATTATCAAATTGTTTTGGAGAAAATGAATCTTTTATTTCTGAAAGCAGCTCATCACATTTATCTATCGAACCTTGCATCTGGTTTTCCATAGGAGTTAGAACAACTTCAGCACCGTAAGCCGTTAGCATCATTCGTCTTTCTTCACTCATATCTTCTGGCATAGTCAATATCAATTTGTACCCTTTAGCAGCACATATCAACGCTAAACCGATTCCAGTGTTACCACTGGTTGGTTCAATAATAGTAGTTCTATCAGGACTTATTAATTTTTCTTCTTCGGCTTTATTTATCATATTAAGACATATTCTATCTTTTATGCTTCCACCAGGGTTCAAACTTTCAAATTTTCCGTAAATTTCTACTTTTTGATTCTTATAGAGATTCTCTAGTTTGATAAGAGATGTCTTTCCTATTGTTTCTAAAATGCTATTGAACACTTTCATCATTTGTATTTCTTATTAACAACTAAATTAACTACTAAAGAAAATATTTGTTCATCATATTCTAACAGTTTCTGTAAATGATTTCTTAAATCTTTCCATGCGATGTCATCTTTCATCGCCTCATTCTTTACTTTAAGTATTAGACCTTTCAAGATCTGATCGTCTGTTTTATTTAAAATTTCTTTGAATGTCATAACAATTTTTTAAACTACTTATTAGAAAATAGATTTAATTAATCCTCCATCAACATGAATAGAATTTCCAGTTATGTAACTAGCTTGTTCAGAGCACAAGAAAGTAACAATTGATGCAAACTCATCAGGTGTTCCTAGTCTACCAATAGGAACGTCTTTACCCATTGCTTTGATAACCTCATCTGTCGTTACACCTGTCTCTTTTGATTTTTTTTCTGCTAACTGAGTTATTCGATCTGTTATGATTCTTCCTGGCAAAACATTGTTAACTAAAATATTATATTTCGCATACTGATTTGATATTGATTTTGCAAAGCCTGTTATTGCAGGTCTTGTAATGTTAGACAACAACAATCCATCTATAGGTTGCTTCGCTGATGATGAAGTGATATTAACAATTCTACCCCAGTTATTTTTTTGCATAATAGGAAGAACAAGTTTAGTAAGATTAAAAACATTTTTTAAATTTCTATTTATAGCATTATTTAAATCGTTCTCATTAAGCAATTCGATATCGCCTGGATCCGGACCACCACAATTATTAACCAATATGTCTATATTGATACTTTTTGTTAAAGCAAATTCAAACAACTCCTTAACGCCTTCAGTTGTAGAAAGATCTGCGTGAAAAGTATACAAGCTATTGTTAAACCCTTTAGATACAAGAATCTCTTTTGCTTTTTCTAAATTTGTTTTTTTTGATGAGCAAATTAAAACTCTAGCTTTTTCATGTAATAAGGAATCTGCTATAGCGAAGCCTAGTCCTTTAGAAGAAGCACAAATTATGGCGAATCTATTATCAATTCCTAAGTTCATTTATATTTAATGTATAATAAAATTGTGAAAAAGCTAAGATTTTGCTTTAATTTAAATCATACGGTTGATATTAAATGCTATTTTTGCGAAAGAAATGCCTTGTTCGTCGCATTTTTGTTAAATTTTATAATTTTTGGAATTGAATTATTTTACGGGATTATTGAGAGCTCTGCAGCTTTATTGAGTGATAGTGGACACAATATAGGGGACGCAATAATACTCGGTTCTAGCCTTTTTTTTATAAGTGCAAGTATTAAAAGCAAGGCCCAACTTGCCATAGTTAAGTGTATTTTTTGGGTATTTTTCGGCGGTCTTGCACTGTATCATGCATTTCTAAATATTCAAACTGGCTCAATACCTTCTCATTTCTTAGTGGGTTCAATTGGAATCGCAGCCCTTATAGTTAATGTTTCTACAGTTGTATTCATGTCAGGCTTTAAAGAGGATGACATTAATATCAAAAGCGCTTATATATGTTGCAGGAATGATGCAATTGGGAACGTTCTGATTATTTTTTCTGCATTCTTAGTTTACAAATTAGAGACAAGCTGGCCCGATGTTGTAGCTGGTTTGATGATTGCCTCGCTTATGTTTATAAGTGCCTATAGAATAGCTAAGGAGAGTTACGAATTAATCAAAACGGGTAATCAGCCAATTAGATTTATAAAAAAAGATTAATCATGGTTATAGAACAGATATTGAAAGAATGGTCTTCAGCTTTAAGGTTCTTTGAGCATAAAAAAGTTGTACTAATTTTTCGAAAAGGAGGAATACATGAAAGAGAATTCGAAGAAGCTAGTTCTTATTTTGGTATATTCAAAACATTCGAACATGAATCAAAAGGAACAGTAAAAAACGAGTATGCAAATTATTTACAAAATACAACCGCGGAATATACAGGAGATTTTGATCTTGAATATATAGCTAAAATTAAACACTCCTTTCAAATAGACTCTATTGATAAATTGGAACCACTAGATCCTTACCACCATTGGGAACGATCTTATCTGATAGAAAGGTTTAATTTTAGACCAAAGAAGCCACTTGTTTGTTATCTTTTGGAGCTTCAAAAAATCAAATTTCCAAAAAAAGTATCCTACAGTATAGAGGAAGCAAAAGGTTGCTTGTCCTGGTTTAAACTTAATCAACCAGTAGAGATTAATAACACAGTGCTGATAAACGATTCTTTTCAAGAAAACAAAGTATTGAAAATAATAAATAATATTTAAAAGTCTAACTATTTCCCTCTAGCTTTCTTTACATCTTTGCTAATTGAATCTGCAACTGCTTTGTTGTCTTTGCTTCCTGATGCTTTGTCAATAGATTGTTTAGTCGCATCCATTCCATCTGCTGGTGGTGCAGTATGTACTGCTTTGGTTTTCTTTGCATAGTCGGTAGAGTACCAACCATCTCCTTTTAATTGAAAAGATGATAACGAAATCAATTTCTCGACTTTTCCTTTTTTACAATAGGGGCATTTAGTCAAATCTGGGTCATTAAAAGATTGTAATTCTTCAAACTCTTTTCCACATTTAAGACACTTGTATTCATAAATCGGCATTTTACAACATCTCCTTATTCATATAGTCTCTCGCATCGAACTGCTTTCCTGTTTCATTAGCTTGGTCGCTAGATAAGTAACTAAAAATTGGAACCACATCTTCAGGCTGAGGAAGTGAAGATTGATTCTCATCTGGAAAAGCCTCTCTTCTCATTTTTGTTGCGGTTCCGCCAGGATTGACAGAATTTACAATAATTGAATATTTTGAAAGTTCTTGAGAAAGTATGACCGTTAAAGCCTCAAGCGCTGCTTTAGAAACTGAATAAGCGCCCCAATTTTCTCTAGGCATTCTTCCTACAGTAGAACTTACATTTATAATAGAGCCTTTAGAAGATTTTTTTAGTAAAGGCAAAAGTAATTTTATTAGAAGAAACTGATTGTTGATGTTGCAATCCATCACTTTGGTCCATGTTTCAAAAGAAGATTCTTCTAAATTTGTTGTTTCGCCTAGTATTCCAGCATTATTTATTAGGACATCAACCCTAGGGAAGTTGTCGTTAATATCTTTAGCAAACGATTTTACGGAGTCCACGGAACTAAGATCTAAATCATAAGGATGATCTCCAACTCCATCTAAAGATTTTATATCTCTGCTAGTTACAATCTTTTTACCTTTTATTTTATTAGCAAGAGCTTTCCCTATGCCTCTTGATGCACCAGTAATTAAAATAATTTTATCCATTTCTTTGCCCATAATTAATAATACATTTTAACCTAATTTGGATTTATTTGGCGAAGCAAGGCCTAAATAGAAAGTTAGGACAATAGGTATAATCCCTGAGAGTAAAGCTAAATTTTCAAGGTTTGCAGTTAAAAGAAATGTTGGAACAAATATAGAGATAATAAAAATTATAGGAATCCAGGCTGAATCACCAATTTCGTTGACTCTTTTTTTAACTATATAGTAAGTGCAAGCCAAAACAAAAACACTTAAAAGTCTTGGTATCATTTTTGATACAAAAAACATCATAAAAGATATTTTATCTTCACCGATTTTGACAAAAAAGGCATCTCCTAAAATTGTTAGAAAGTAGGGTATTGAGTACAAGCACAAAATAGATTTCCAAAAATCTTTTCTGCTTAAATTCCCATCTGATGAAAATAAAAGCCATTTAATATCCATAACCCTAATTTTATCTCATTTAAACTATGAATTAAATCATCAAACACTAATAAAAAAAACTTGACTTCAACAGCTAAAATTTGATAGTAATCATTATTATAAGACAAATTATCGGTAGAAATCTTATTTGAGGTTTACAGATAAACATTTATGAAAGTTATTTTTTTTCTTTCCTTCCTTTTTTTTACCTTTGATGCTTTTTCATCAAACAAAGATTTTGTTAAATTGATCAAAGGGTGTTCAGATGAAATCCAAGAGCAGTATGAAGTCAACAATACAATACCAGTCGAATTGGTTTTAGCTCAGGCAATACTTGAGTCAAATTGGGGTAAATCAAGATTCGCAATCCAAGGTAATAATTTTTTTGGAATGAGAACCTGGGATAAAAATAAGAAGCAGATTAAACCATTGAAAAACCCCGATGCTGAATTTGGATTAGTGGTTTACCAAACCCCTTGCGATTCTGTAGCTGACTATATAGAGAATCTTAATACCTCGGAAAATTATCAAATATTTAGAGATATAAGAAGTATTGAACTGTCATTGTGGGGACATGTCGATGCTGTCAATCTTGCCAATGGTCTTAGAAGCTATAGCGAACAAAAAAGTCTTTATATAAGTAAAGTCAAAAAAAAGATACGAGCACTAAGAAAAAAAGGTTATCTTAATTCTTTATAATTTTTTTCTCTTCCAAATCATAAATAAGAATCTCTTCTTTTCCTTCAGATGTAAGTAATATTTTCACTGTATTAGGTGGTACAAATTGAAATGTACATGCAGATTTATCTTCCCCTTTTATTGAAAAATCACCCCCGCATATTTCTTTGTTTATTTTTTTTAATGGCCTCAGATTCATTACTATAGGGCCCTTAAGAGAGTTCTTGAAAATAAATTTTTCAAAACTTAATGGTTTTTCAGCTTTTAAAAAATCCAAAACGCCAGCATAAGAAATTGATGTCAGACTTATAAAAAACAAAACTATTTTTAACATTAATCAACCCTTCCTTTTTTTAATCAATATTCTTAATATAATAGGAAAGAAGCAAAATAGCACTTGGTAATAGAATAATAATGAATATTTATAACTAAATGCTAAGAATAGCGGATAGAAAAATGTTGTAATTGGAAAAAGAATTATTGCCATTACAAAAAAGACAACATCTTCTAACAGATGAATGACAATTAAAGACTTATACAAGAAGTATAGCAATGAAGCTATGATGTAATAATCGAGAAACCTTATCAGCTTGATTTGATTCATATCAAGATATTATATAGCTATTTCAACTTAAGATATATCACAAATTGAAATTAGCGTATAATGAAATTATGAGAATTCTTAATCTTATAAGACATGCTAAATCTTCGCATGATCTTGACCTTGAAGATGATTTTGACAGACCATTGACTGACAGGGGTAGGGCAGATGCAAAGAGTTTGGACGACCATCTGAACGCTTACAACTTCCCTAAACATACAATCATTTGTTCGAATTCTATTAGAACTCGAGAAACTTACAATTGCCTAGAGTGTTCACTTAACTCTAATAGCGATGTATTTTATCTAGACGAACTATATTTGGCTAACTATAGAGAAATAATAAATTTAATAAAAGTTTACAAAAAATCTAACATGCTAACCGTAATTGGTCATAATACTGGAATAAGTGATCTTCTTTCTTTCATCCTAGGAGACTTTAAGCTTCCAGATATGGCTACATCTTCAATTGCTCAAATAGAAGTGCCAAAGAAAAACACTTTGATAGAAGAGGGGTCAGGCAAGGTTGTGTTGTATTTAAGGTCCAAAGAAAATAAAATTAAGAATTTATTAAAAGAAACTTAAGTTTCTGAGGGAAGAGAAAAAAAACAAAATGAGTGACTTGCGTTTGAAAAAAAAGTTTAATGTACTTTTTGTCTGTATTCATAATTCTGCTAGAAGTCAAATGGCAGAAGCCTTTCTAAAACAATTAGCCGACGAATCTGCTTTTAATGTTGAAAGTGCTGGAATCGAATCAGGGGAACTCAATCCATTAGTTGTAGAATCTATGAAAAGAATTGGAATTGATATATCAAAAAATAAAACAAAAACTGTAAGTTCTATATTAAAAAAGAAAACAAAATTTAATTTAATAGTTTTTGTATGTAGTGAATCACAAGGTCAATCCTGTCCTATAATTCCTTACAAAACAGATAAAATATATTGGAATATAAAAGATCCTTCAGCTTTACTTGGGACAAGCAGCGCGCTTGCTAAAGAAATTGATTCGATAAGAAATCAAATAAAAAGTAAAGTTTTAGAATTGATCCACAATAAAATGTAATTCAAAAACTATTGCATCGGTGTTCTGGTAACTGTCATAGTAAATATTGGTGCTCTCATGCCAACTGCAGTGCAATTATATTTTCCAGCACCATCCGAAGTAGCAAATGTGGCTCTAATTGCTGTCGTAGGTTTAAGAAACATTTTCACTTGAATTTTGTCTGATTCTACCAGTGTTAGTTTAGAAGGTAGATTGTAAACTACACGTATTCTATCTGTAGCGCTGTCAGATGTTGATCTGTTTCCTGAACTATCAATCAACTCAACTAAATTACCGTTTGGGTCTGTAGTTGCATATGTGCTTGAACCAAAGTTTTTTGTAGTTAGAGTACCTTCAGTTAAATTACCAAGTGTACCAATACCACTATCTCTAAAATCACCATATGTGCTGTCCATGTCCCCATATGTTACACAGCTTTTACCGTCAGTAGTTGTAAAATAACCTTTTACGGTAAATACGTTGTCAGCATAGCCTCTAAATTGGTCATATGTACCAGGCTTAACATTGGTTACAGCTGGGACATAATCAAATTTTTGTGAAGCGATGTCGTAGGTTGCATTACCACTTTTTAATTCCCATCTCTCACCGGTAGTAGAATTGTAAAATTCGCCACTAGTGACTGTCATTTTATATACAGAAGCACTGGTAGTACAAGTGCTATTACCATACTCAGAGTTCGTACATGCTGCAACTTGCACAGAAGTCTTACCAGAACAAGCACAAGATAATGCATTGTTCGGCGGTATTAAAAAAAGAAATAAAAAAATAATTAAATATTTATAAATCCTCATATTAATTACCTCCAACCTGCATGGCGCCGGTTTGTATTCTTTCAATAGTAATCTTGTTTCGTCTTCTTACTTTATTTTTTAGAGTTTTACTAACATCTCTTGTACCAAAGATTGTATCAGATATTGGTTTAGAATTTGTACCAAAGAGAGTAGGGGTGTCACTGTCATTTCCAGATGTTATTGTAAATTTAACAAACCAATAGTTTTGATCCACGCCATCTGACTGACGATCGTCATTGTATCCTGCCTCTAATTTTAAGTTATCATGCAATAACATTTCGGTAGAGTAGCGTAAACCTTTTTGGTCTTCACCTTGTTCTCCGTCAAAGTGATAATAAGAGAAGAAAGCTCTTGTCCATTCAAGAAAAGGAAGAGGGTGCCCAGCTTCTACATCAAAACCACTAAGCGCTCTTTCTTGACCGCTTATATTGTCAATTTTCATAGTTTTTTTACCGCTTAATGCGTGATAGTAGTTTATACCTAAGTCGAGTAAATCTTTTTTAATTTCTCCACCAACACCGATTCTATTATGATTAGAATCAAATTCATGATCATAGAAGGTGTTTAAACCTAAAACCATATTCATTGAAGCGTGATAATTTCTGTATCCACCACCTGCGTTAGCTCGAAACCTTCTGTCGCCAAATTGTTCGTCATTTGCAAAACTGAACTGAGAAAACCATGTATGTTTTAAATCAATACTTTGCTTGATAGGGAGGACGGTTAAAAATTCGAAATCGACTAAAGTGTCACCATCTGAATCCTCTGAGATATTAAAAGACCCTTCTGAATTAGCAAAAAATGGATATTTTGAAGATTCTTTCATGGATGAATATGAGTCATTTGCCAATCCAGAAGCTTTTGAATACAAATAACCTCTTGTGTCACCTCTTATTGCTTCACTCTCTCCATAATACCCCCCTAATTTGTTGTAAATTTCTACATATTCATTAGGTTTTTCACCTTCATTTTGGGTAGCCATCGAAGAAGTATCTACATTACCAACGGCATTACTAAGCTTGTCGGTTAGTGATTCTCCTAAGGATATATTTGGAATTAAAATTAGTATTAAGACTAGCAAAGAAATATATTTCAAAACACTCATAATAGGGCATCTCCAATAATTTATTGTTATTCTAGCATAATAAGTACATTTATTGCTAGTGAAAAAAACTTATAGACCGTACAGTATAGTTCTTATGGAAACACTTATTTAAATCATGATAAATTTTTATGCATAGTGAAATTCCATGCTTTTTTATCTATTACCTTATTGAAAAAATCATCATGTGCTTTAGATAAGATATCTTCTTCAAGATTGTCTATATCATAAGTTGGTAAATAACGGATAAGATCTCCGGTCTGGTTCAATTCTGATCCACCCATATCACACGTAACTAAGAGTTTGTATCTTGCTCTAGAGCAAGCAACATAAAACATTCTTAATA
>CAYTRR010000010.1:0-176116 GCA_964440275.1 uncultured Spirochaetales bacterium
AGCGGTTACTAAAGCAGGACCTTGACCACTTGTAGAAGCAGCCTCAGCAGTTCTACTATTAGCAATACATGCTGATGTCATTCCAGCCCATCCACAAGTCATGGATAAAAGGGCTCCTGCAAAATATGCAATGGCAGTTTCCTTGCCAAAATAAAAAAACAATCCAGAGCCAACAACAGCTACAAATATAACTATGTATTTGTACTCCTGTTTTATAAAAGACATTGCGCCATTATAAATCGTGACACCTAGTTTTTTTTGTGTGTCATTACCTCTAGGCAATGACTTTAAGTTCCAATATGTAACTTGTGCGTAAATTAAGCCTAGAACAGCAAGTATAATTCCGCCATATGTTACGAACTGATTTGATAATTCCATAATTTCCTCCAGTTAGTGATTATATTTTTTGGATAATCTTCATTGAATTTTACTGTTAAATTTGTTCATTGCAAATGCAATTCCTTTAAAAACTATATCATCAATAATTTCATCAGAAATATCAATTATTTCCTTAATTGTACTAACCTCATTTTGATTAAATTTTGACAAAACATATTGATCAACATCTGTCTTTTTTACTGGTTTTCCTATACCTATTCTGATTCTAATAAAAGTATCTTCTGATAGCTCTTCGATAATTGATTTTATTCCGTTGTGACCACCAGATCCTCCTCCTCTTTTTATTCTAATTTGACCCACATTAAGGTCCAAATCATCAAAGACAATAATAGTTTTATCGATTGGAATTTTATAGTAATTTTTAATTTCTCTTACTGCTTTTCCACTTTCATTCATAAAAGTTTGTGGCTTACTTAGCAGAAAATAGTTTTCTCCACTTTCGTACCTTGCACACAACGAAGAGAATTTTGATTTATCTATATTAATTGAAGCTTTTTTTGCTATGGAGTTAATGAAAGTAAAACCAATATTATGCCTTGTCTCCTCGTATTTTTTTCCAGGATTACCAAGGCCAACTAATAAAAATGTATTATTTTCCTTCTTCTTTGTCACTTTCAGCTGGTTTCTCTTCTGAAGATTCTTCTTGTTGTTCTTCACCTTCTTCTTCGGAAGAAGCTTCCTGGGTTTCTGTTATAAGCCTTGGCGCAAGTATGCTAAGGACAGTGCTGTTAGGATTCGATACAATGTCTACCCCTTCAACTTCAGTTAGATCTTCTACTCTAAAAGTTTCCCCTATTTCAAGATGAGCAATATCAATTTCTATATTATTAGGAATGTTTTCTGGCAAGCATTGAACTTGAACTTCATTAGCAAGTGTTTGAATGACGCCACCATTTTTTACTCCCTCTGGTTTTCCAGTAAATTTTAAAGGACATGAGACTTTAACTTTCTCACTTTCGTTAATCTCATAGAAATCTAAATGAATAGGGTTGCTGGTAAGCGTATCCAGATGAGCTTCCTTTAGAAGGACTTTTTTCTTTATATCTGAATCTTCAACTTGCATTTCTATTATAGTATTTTCGCCCGCATCAGACTTAAATATTTGCTTTAGCTTTAAATGATTAACATTGATATTAAGATTTTCTTTGTTCTTTCCATAAACAACAGCTGGAATCAGGCCATCTCTTCTAAATTTTTTACTTGCTTCTTTTCCAAGCGAATCTCTCTTTGTTACATTAAATTGAACCGTCGACATTTTTTTCTCCTAAGAAAATAATTGGCTAATAGATTTATTACTAACAATTCTTTTTATAGCCTCAGCAATTAAATCAGAAACAGTTAATACTTTTATCTTTTTTGAGCCCTTTAGCTTTTCTTGGTTATTTATTGTATCAGTAATTATAAGTTCATCAATATGAGAATTTTCTATATTTTTTACAGCATCTCCTGAAAGTACTCCATGAGTACAAAACATCGATACGCTTTTTGCCCCAGATTTAATTATAGCCTCAGCAGACTTAACGGCTGTTCCACCAGTATCAATCATGTCATCAATTAATATCACATTCCTTCCTTGTACTTCACCAATAACCTTAGTTATTTGAGCCATATTCGGTGCTGGACGTCTTTTATCTGTCATAATCAAACTTGAATCTTTTAGCTGTTTCGCAAACACTCTAGCTCTCTCCATACCTCCAGCATCAGGAGATCCAATAGTAAAATTTTCTTTCTTAAATTTTTTCTTGATGTATTTAATTGCTATTGGCCTAGCGTAAAGATGATCTACAGGTATATCAAAAAATCCTTGAATCTGACCAGCATGTAAATCCATAGTTATAACTTTTTTTATTCCAGCAGTAATAAGCAAATCTGAAATAAGTCTAGCTGTTATCGGAGACCTGTCGGAAACTTTTCTATCTTGTCTGGAATAACCAAAATAAGGTATAACAGCTGTAATTTCATTGGCAGCTGCTCGTTTTAAAGCATCTATTATTATAAACAATTCCATTAAGTTCTCATTTACAGGCTCAGAAGTTGATTGGATAACATATACATTTGAGCCTCTTACGCTTTCATCTATCTCTACAAAAATCTCTCCATCACTAAATCTTCTGATTTCTAGATTTCCAAGATTAATATGCAAGTTTTTGCATATGGCCTTGCTTAGCTGTTTGCTGGCAGTACCTGAGAAGACTTTTATATTCTTCATAGCAAAATTGTAAAATATATGACCTACAAAGTAAATTTATTCATGCTTTCTTTGTTCGCTCTAAGTATTTTCCATCCCTTGTATCAACTTTGACTATATCCCCTATATTTATAAATAATGGAACAGAAATCTTAATACCAGTCTCCAATTCAGCTGGCTTACTACCCGCAGTAACCGTATCTCCACGAATACCAGGCTCGGTTATTGATATTTCAAGCTCCACGCTTGTAGGGAGCTCTATATCGATTGGTGAGCCATTATAATGAACTAGCTGTACATTCTGTTCTTCTTTTAAAAAGTTACTTTTTTCTCCAAGAACCTCTTTATTGAGGTTGTATTGTTCATAGTCAGTCATATCCATAAAAGTAAAACTATTTCCGTCTGAATATAGAAATTGTGATTCTTTCTTAACTAAATCAGGCAGCTCAAAAGTATCCCCAGATCTAAAACTCTTTTCTTGAACTAACCCACTAATTATATTTTTTAATTTTGTCTTAACGACTGGGCTTCTTTGTTGCATAACTCTATGTTGAAATTCTATTATTTCCCACATTTCTTCTTCATGTAAAATTCTCAGCCCTTTATGAAAATTGCTTGTATCAACTTGACCCATTCGCTTTTATTCCTTTTTTTAACTCTTTTATGATTTTAGTAACATTATTATTATATGTTCCACTTTTTAATAATCCAGATTTTAGTATTAATTTTTCAAGCCTTTTCAACTCGTCTTTATCTCTTCTTGATGATTTTAGTAGCTTGTAGATTTTTAATAAATCTTGTTTTAAATTTTCCTGAAAAAGAATTCGTATAACTTTACTAAACAGAGGCGAGTTGCCCGCAGTATCGAAATTGATACTTATATCTTTATTTAATTTAAACGTAGACGTAAAAGAAAAGTCACTCAATTTTTGATTTGAAGCATTAGATGCCAATATATTCTTTTTTCTGGAAGCTTTGATTATTTTATCGTTAAGGTCTTTATTGTTGGTGCATGCAATTACAAAGTCTGTAGAATTCAAATCCGAAACACGATAGCTTCTTTCTAGCAACTTTATATTTTTGTTTTTTTTGGAAATATTTTTAATTTGTTTGGAAATACTTTTTCCCACAAGTTTAACGGAACCTTCTGATTCAATGATTTTTTTTAGTCTTCTAGTTGCAACTTCACCTCCACCTACAATCAACCATCTTTTCGAAGATATATTAATATTGACCATCACATTTTATTAAAAATTAAAATACAAACCAAATATAGCAGAGGAGCAAATACTCCTAAAATTGTGAGATATAAATAAATTTTTAAAACTCTTTTTGCTTTATACCCAGGAACATTAACAGACTGTTCTTTAATTTTCTCCAAAAGCTTATTTAAAATTTTATTCATCCTTTGTTTTTAAGTGCTTTATAAAAATATCGATATTAATTGCAGGTAATGTTGTAATTTGAATTGTACCCCTTGATGTCAGTTCTATTGACAATTTGCTTATCGCATCATTATCTGGTGCTTCAACTACATTTACAAAGTCGAAAGGACCCAAAGTCGCATATTGACTTAGTATCTTGATTCCCATAGATTCAATCTCTTTATCGACCTCTTTCATTCTATATGGACGTTCCTTCAAGGTTTTTCTACCTTCAGGTGTCAATGATGTTAATAAAATATATCTAGGCATAGAAATCTCTAATTTTAATTACAAAATTAAGTTTATCAGATATTATTTTGTAATTAAACACAATGAGAATATCAAATATAATATTATTAGCGTCAATATTCTTTCTTTCGCCAGTTTGTTTGCAAGAATCAATATCAAATGAAAGAACTAGCAAGCAAAAAGAATTAGAAATTAGAAAAAATATAAATAAGGCAGACTTGTCTAAGCTAGAAATTGTTGATTTCAAATGGTCAACTAAAGCCATGGGTACACTAGGAAAATTTGAAAAAATTGAAATTAAGAATTTATCTATAATCGGATTCAAAAATATCACTTTAGAAATACAAATTTATAATAGTGCTGGAACCCTTATAACATTCTTAGTCCCAATTGGTGATTCGATCCAACCTGGTGCAACAAAACTTATTAAAGATATCAAAACCCCGATGTTACCTTTCGATCCCGTAAAGACTCAGATAGCAATTAAATCTGCTGATATAATGTATGACTCTGAAGCATTCTCTTTTAAGGCTAAGGAAGCAATTAAGATTCAGGAATTTCAATTTATAGTTGATGACTCATCTACAAAAACTATTATTGTTAATAAACTGGAAATAACAAACAATAGCAAAAATTATTATCAAAACATCGAATTTATATTAAATTTTAAACATAGGAATAAAATTGTTGCTTCTCGAAGTTTTATAACAAAAGAATTAATAGGACCGGGAGAAACAAAGATTTTTGAGAATTTTAATGTTCCTGCACTTCCGACCAAGCAGTTTGAGAGTATGTCGATTGAAGTAGGCTCTGGTAAAATGATTTCCCCAAAAGAGTATTTACTAACCGGAGGAGATGAAGACTACATTGATGTGACTGGAGATATTGATATAGATGATGCTTCAGTTCCAAGATCAGATTTAAGGATAGACAGGTTCTCATGGGTTAATGACGCCAAACATTCTGTAGGGACTATTAATATTGAAATTACTAATAATAGCCGATTTAAATACAATGAAATTGAGATTTATATTAACTATAAAACTACACGAGGCAATTTGCTTACAAGAGACAAGGTTATTATAAAGGACTATATTGATCCATATAGTAAAAAAACTTTTAGCGATGTTAAAGTAGGCTACATACAGTACGAAACTGAAAACGTAAACGTAAGTCTCGAAAACGCGAATATGATTGGCAGCATAAAGCCAGTTAACCAATCTCGCCAACATTTGAAAAAGAAAGAATATAAAAAGAAGATAAAAAAGAATGTTCCAAAAGAAGTTTTTGTTCCAAAGAGAGAACTTATAATAGTTGACTATGATATTAAAAATTATGGCTCAATTAAAATTTACAATAGAAGTGATTTTTCAGTATCAGACATAAATGTAGTTGTTCAACTTTTCAATGAGAACAAATTAATTAAAGAATATGAATTAGCTATAGAGGATGAAATCAATCCAAGGCAAGAGAAAACTTTTAGAGCTTTAGATTTAAAAGGTGTTGATAATATAAATTTTTCTTATGTAAACATCCTAATCAAAGAAGCAAAAAGACCATTGACAGAGAATTAAATAGAGTTTTAACTCAATTAAAATTGAAAAAAAGTTTTTTTTAATCATAATTAAGAATTAATGAGCAATGCAACCAAAAGTTATACAATCTGGGACAAAATAGCTAACTATTTTTCTATAGATATAGGATTAGATTTAGGTACAGCCAATATTGTTGTATATGTTAAAAACGAAGGTATTGTCGCTAACGAACCGTCCGTTGTCGCTGTTCAAATTGACAAATTGGGTGAAAAAACAATTTTAGCGGTTGGGGATGAGGCAAAAGCTATGATAGGTAAAACTCATGGAAAAATTGATGCGATTAGACCGCTCAAAGATGGCGTTATTGCTGATTTTGAAGTAACACAGAAAATGCTCGAATATTTTATTTCAAGATATCACAAAAATAATTTTCTTGTTAGACCAAGAGTTGTTGTGTCTGTTCCAATTGGAATCACCCCTGTTGAAAAGAGAGCTGTTATTGAAGCAGCGGAGTCAGCTGGTGCAAGGGAAGTATATCTAATAGAAGAAACTATGGCAGCTGCATATGGTGCCGAGATGCCTTCCGTTCTAGAATCAAGAGGCGGAATGGTTATAGATATTGGTGGAGGTACTACTGGAATCTCAGTTCTATCTCTAGGAGGCTTGGTTATTAGTAGATCAATTAAGACCGCAGGCGATTCCATGAATACAGCAATAGTGGATTATATAAGAAATACTTACAATATATTGGTTGGAGAGAATATGGCTGAAAGTGTTAAGCAAAAAATATCTGATGTGAGAGAGACTCCCAGCGAAAGCCTTAAGATGTCAATAAGAGGGAGATGCCTAGATTCTGGGTTACCTAAATCTATGCAATTCACAGCAGTAGACGTAAAAAGAGCTTTGGATGAATCAGTAGATCATATTATTTCTGCTGTAAGAGAAACCTTAGATGAGACACCTCCAGAACTTGCTGGAGACATTATAGTTGATGGAATTGTGCTTGCAGGAGGAGGAGCCTTGCTTGGCGGTCTTGCAGAAAGAATTTCCAAGGCAACTAATCTTAAAGTATCTGTAGCTGACGAGCCTTTAACTTGCGTTGTTAGAGGATGTGGCCGTGCTCTTGAAGAGATTAATACTTTAAGAAGAATTTCCATTTAACATTAATGATTTCAAAGAGAAATATAAAAAGAATCTCACTAACATTATTAGTAATACTCTTTTGCGTAATTTTCTTTTTATTGAATTTACATTTTATTTTCTCTGATTTCTTTACATCTAACTTGTCAGATGTAACTACTAGCAAAATATCAAAACACTACACCGATGAAGCCTTAGTCAACAACAAACTCAAAGAATCATTAATTAATGAAAATGAAGAATTAAGGAAAATATTAAAACTTGAAAAAGAAAGTAAATTTAATTTGATTCATGCTCAGATTACTGTCAAGTCACCAATTGTTTTATCTGGAATGGGCTATGTAAACAAAGGCAAGAACGATGGAGTCAAAGAAGGATACTTAGTTATTAACGATAAAGGACTTATTGGAAAAATTGGTAAGGTGTTCGAGAACCACTCTGAAATTATTTTTCCTCACAGTCCAAGATTTAGTACTTTAGTTTTAGTGGGAGAAAATCAAATCTCTGGAATTTTTAAAGGAGATGGAGTTTCTTCATATGTTGAGTACATCCCAACACAGTCTAAAATAAATATTGATGATAAAATTCTTCTTTCTGATAACAGTGGTTTCGCATACACGAGTTTCCAAATCGGAAGAGTTGAAAAGATAGATAGCAAAGAAGGATTTTTAAGAATCAAAGTTAAAGACTTAATTTATTCAAGCGGAGCGAAGTTCATTTCAATTGTAAAAAATGAAAAACTTTAATTATTTACAAACAATATTGGCATCCTTATTTGTTTTTTTACCAATCTTCCCTCACTCTAACTCAATTGATTTTGGGGGATATACTGACCCTTCATTAATTCTTATTATTATATTTCTTGCCACAGGTATTAATTCCAATAGAATTATTGGCCTTGCTTTTACAATTTTTTTATACTTATCAATTAATGATTACGTAGGTTATGCTGACACTTTTTCAAAAATTTTTCTATTTCTTACTTTTTTTTATTTTATTAGAAAATACTATTGGCGATCAACAATTAATGATGTGTTAATGATATTTTCTTTTTTGATTTTACATTCTTTTTTAGTTTTTGCCATTTACAGGCATCTATATAATGTAAATTTGATAGATTATGTCAATATGGTGACGATACCGCTTTTATATAATTCTTTAATTTCAATTATTATGTTATTTATGATTAAATATACTTCATGGCCTCATTATCCAGAAAAAACTTTTCAATCTTAATAGTATTAGTTTTCGTAGCTATCATCTTATCAAGGCTCTTTTTTTTACAAATCATACAGGGTGAAAGATATCATCGAATATCAAAAAATAATTTTTTAAAAGAAGTTCTTGTGCCTTCACCGCGTGGTGATATTTTAGATAGATTTGGAAGAAAAATAGCAATCAGTAAACCAATCATTAATCTTTACATGAAAGTAAATGTTTCTGAAGAAGAGACAAGAATTAAAGACTTTCTTACTAACAAACTAAATCTAGACGAGAGAACCCTAAAAAAAATTAAATTTGAAAAATCACCATACATTTCCAAAAGAATATTATTAAAAAAAGATTTGGATATAAATCTGATTTATCAATTAGAACCTTATATAGATGAGTTTGAATCTCTAGAACTCTTAATAGATTATTTAAGAGTTTATCCATATGGAGAAGTCGGTGCACATAAAATTGGATATCTAAGAACAAACGACAAAAGAGATTTGATTTATGGTTCATTTTTGTCCAGTCGTTCTGGTGCTTCTGGCCTAGAAAAAAAATACGATACAGTTCTTCAAGGTAGGCTTGGAGCTAAATTTTTACTTGTCGATAATCAGGGAAAAGAGATAGAAGGTGATGAAGATAGCGCTGTAGCTATTGAAACAAAAAGCGGAAAGAATATTTCTTTAACAGTTGATATAGAGTTAGAAAAATTGATATACGAGGCCTTCGGTAAACTAAATGGAGCCGCAATGGTTCACGACATAAGCTCAGGGGAAATTTTAGCTTTGGTTAGCAAACCTTCTTTTGATCCAAATTTGTTTGCACAACCTATATCCAATAAGAATTGGAAACAATTAAATAGCGACGAAACAAGACCATTTATGGACAGAGCCCTGCTTGCTAGTTACCCACCTGGTTCAATTATTAAAATCATAACTGCTACAGCGGCACTTGAGGAAAAAGTTATAACAAAAGATACTAAATTACATTGCCCAGGTTCCATCAACATAGGAGGAAGAAGGTTTAGGGATTGGCTTAAAGGTGGTCATGGAACAATCAATGTAGAACAAGCAATTATCGGATCAAGCGATGTTTTTTTCTATCAGGTCGGATTAAAATTAGGGATTAAAAGATATAGCAACTGGTTAGAAAAATTCAGAATAGGGCATTCTACCAAATTACCATTCGCACAGAACGCTGGAACTGTACCTAACCAAAAATTTATTAAGAAGTATTTAAAAGGAAAATTCTACCCTGGCGATATGGCTAATGTGTCCATAGGACAGGGCTATTTAACACTCAATGTGGTTCAGGCATCAGTTATGACTTCAATCATTGCTTCTAATGGGTATGTACCGAGTTTGCATATAGTTAAAAAAAATGAATCTTTAAAAAATGAAAAAATAGAAATTCGTGAATCAACACTAAAAACTGTTCAAAAAGGATTATTAGGTGTAATTAATGACAAGAAAGGTACAGGTGGATATGCTAGAGATGATGGAAAACTCGCAGGAAAAACAGGAACAGCTCAGGTGATTTCTAAAGATGCAAGACAATATGGGTACGGAAAGTTTAGAAATCATGGATGGTTTACAGCGTATTATCCATATGATAATCCTAAAATCGTTATTTCTGTATTTGCTGAACATGGTAGCTCAGGTGGTGCAGCAGGAGGACCTATTATTAAAAAAATTGTTAGATATTACAAAGCAAACTATATAAAGGAAAAAAAGAAGAAGGATATATAGCATGACTTTAGTCGACTTATGGAGAAGGCCAGAATTTAAAATAATTTTTGCTGGTTTTTTTATTATGACACTCAGTTTTATAAATTTATTGTTTATTGAAGATGTACCATTTTCAAAATCTTATGCATTTAGACAAATTTTTTGGATTTTTATAGCACTTGCCATGATGTTAGTCATAAGAAACTTAAGACCTAAGGTGATAAAAGATTTATCAATCCCAATATATGTTATATCTATAATCCTACTAGTGGTTGTTCTCTTTTTTGGTCAAAAGATTTCTGGTGCAAAAAGTTGGATTAAATTTGGAAACCTTATTTCATTTCAACCATCTGAATTTGCAAAAATAGCATTCATTTTCATTATTGCAAAATTCTATTCAGAACTCGGAGCTTATTCGAAATCTTTCATAGTTAAATATATTTTGGGGGCACTGTTGCTTGTCCCCCCATTTATCCTAATTATTATTCAGCCAGATTTTGGTTCAGGGTTTATGTTGTTGCTTGTTTCTTTATCTATAATATTCACTTTTTCATACAATAGAGGGATTTTGATTGGAATCTTTTTAGTATTTTCAATAGTTTCAGTACCAGTATGGAATAACTATCTTAAAGATTATCAAAAAGAGCGAATAATTAATTTTATTAATCCGGAAAAAGATCCTAGAGGGCATGGATATAACGCAATACAATCAAAAATAGCAATCGGTTCAGGCAAATTAGTTGGGAAAGGCTTTGGAAACAGCTCACAAGGTAGGTTTAGATTCTTACCAGAAAAACATACAGATTTCGCTTTTTCGGTATGGGCAGAGCAGACGGGTCTAGTTGGTTCCGCCTTTTTAATATTTTTATTTTCCTTTATTGTTGTATATCCTCTAACTTTTTTAAATCAAATCAAGGATCATTTTTTACAAGTTTTGCTTTTTGGTATGTGTTCATACTTTTTCTTTCATTTTGTAATTAATATATGTATGACTTTAGGCATATTCCCTGTAGTTGGAATACCAATAGTTATGTTTAGCTATGGTGGATCCTCACTACTATGTGCGTCAATAGCTCTTTCAGTTATTTCTCTCATTATTGCCGAGTATAGAGACTATAATCAACTAGGTGTTTAAAATGTATAGTCATTTGGAAAAGAGACTTCAGGATTATTCAAATTATAAGGATTTTATAAAACAAGTTGTTTATCTAGAAAATGTCGATTCGACTAACAATTATGCTTTATCCATGAATCCAAAAGAAGAAGGCGTATTTATTATTGCAAAATCTCAGACTGGAGGCAGAGGTAGGAATGATAGGTATTGGCACTCAATGGAAGGAAAGAGCATTGCAATGTCAGCTATAATAAATTACCCGAAACTCGCTGACCCTCCACCATCATTAATATCTCTTCTATCTGCAAATGCTGTACTCGATACATTATCGTCTTTTAATTTGCAGCCGAAAGTTAAGTGGCCAAATGATGTTCTTGTTAATTCTAATAAAATCGCAGGAATTTTATGTGAATCAAACTACGAGAAAGATTCTAAAAATTTCATTATTGTAGGGATTGGCATTAATGTTAATTTAGACGAGAAAGACTTTCTTCATGAAGGAGCAAATTATGCTATCAGTCCTACTAGCATCAGTATCGAACTAAGAAAACAATCAAGCCTTGAGGATATAGCTTATAAGTTGATAGATTCTTTTTGTTTTTGGATGCATGAATACAAAAGAAATAATCCAAGTAGGATAATAGAGTTTTGGGAAGAGAACTGGAATGACAAGAATAAAGAAGTATCTATTATTAAAAATGACAAACTATTAACAGGCATTGCCAAAAGTATTACTTCTAAAGGTGAATTGATTCTGGAAGTTGAGAACAATATAGAGTTAATTAATAGTGGCGAAATTAAGATTTAAATCATTTTTGTAATTTCTTCTTTAAGTTTAGACATTAAATCTGTCCATTGTTCTCCAGACTTATAGTCACTGATAGGTATTACTTTATTAATCTCTATTCCATTTGATGTAATACTTATATCGTAGTCTTTTTTTCGTCTTAATATTTCTCCAAATTTAATTAAAGCCTCTACGCTTTCCTCATCTTTACCTTTAAAAGTTGATCTTAAGTTTACATTCTGCTCCATCCCTTCATAGAGAAGATTCCACATCGTACCAGGAGCAGTTAAAGCAAATCTTAAATCAATTCTTTTGTTGTCTTCAGTCAACTAAACACCCTTCTTGATTAAATCTTTTGGCAGCTCTCCATAATATGGAGAATCTTTCTTATACAATTCTTTTATCTTCTCTTTTGGCATGTCAGGCATGTCCTCAGTCAGACCTAAGGATCTACAAATATTTTTCAATTCTTGTTCTCTCTCGTCAATCGGATTAGGGTCAAGTATCATACCCGCTTCTTTTAGCAGTTCCTTTGTCTCTTTGTCCTCCTTTAAGGGTTTGCCATATCCATTGAAATGGAAGAGCCTATCAAATCTTTTTCGCGGTCTTTGATCCGGATCTTCTAGTGGATAACCAACAGTCATTGCCCATAAAGGAACAACATTTTCTGGAAGACCTAATACCTTAGGAAATGCTTGCGGATTTCTACCTGTTGCAATTAGACATGTTCCCAATCCAAGCTCGGTCGCTGCGAGCATAGATTGTGCCATTGCTTGACCTGCCTCTATTCTAAACAAGTCCTCAGTTTTATCCTTAGGAAAGCTCATTAATCTAGGATAGGTAGTTTCAGTTAGAAGTTTATATGTCCATCCTTGAGCTGCAGAAATGGCCCTAAGAGGAAAGAGTACCGCAAAAGATTTTACTAAATCTTTATACCAACCATCTAAATTGGTTAGCCAAACGATAAGCGTCGGCGCAGTTTGGAGATGGAGTTCATTGAAAGCAGATACGCATTGAACTATTTCATCCCATTTTTTCTTTGGATAAGTTGCTTTGTCAATGACTATAGCTTCGGTAGAATTGCAATTACCTTGACAGGATGCATACCTAGCTGCTTGAAGAATTACTTGAATTTTCCAATCTTCAACTTTTTTCCAGTCTTTGTAAAACCTAATACTTCTCCTTTTTCCTATTGCTTCTAATACTTCCATAAGTACTCCTCCTGTTAAGTATTTGATTAACTTAACTATATGAACATAATTAAATAATAAAATGGATAGTTCTTTATGGCAATTTATTGTTGATGATAGTAATTATGGAAAAAGATTAGACAAAGTACTATCAGAGAATTTAACTGATATTTCTAGGGCTTATATCGCGAAGCTTATTAAAGAAGGGTATGTTTTATGCAACAATAAGAACACGAAAGCCTCATACCAAGTTAAAAAAAGTGATAAGATTAGAGTCATTTTTCCTAAGCCACAGGTTACTTATCTGGAGCCAATTGCTATACCACTTGAATTTTTGTATGAGGACCAAGATATTGCCGTAGTCAACAAGCCACCCTTTGTCAGTGTTCATCATGGATCGGGTATAAAGACGCCCACTCTTGTTAACGGGTTATTGTACCATTGTAAAAATTTATCAGGCATTGGAGGAGTGTTGAGGCCGGGTATTGTCCACAGGTTGGACAAGGAAACTTCAGGTGTACTGGTTGTAGCAAAGAATGATATTGCCCATCAAAATCTAACAGAACAGTTTGCAAAAAGAAAAGTAGAAAAAACTTATTTAGCTTTGGTGCATGGCGTACCAAAAAGAATGCAGGGAGTGATAGAGCACTCAATTGGAAGAGATAAAAAAAATCGAACGAAAATTTCAAATAATACAAACTCACCTAAATCTGCAACTACTCAGTGGACAGTAAAAAAAATATTCAAGGAATATTCACTTTTAGAGGCTGTTCCCTTAACTGGACGTACTCATCAAATTAGAGTTCATTTTAGCTTGTTAGGTTATCCTATTGTTGGAGATAAAATTTACACAAAAAAAAGAAAAAATATTTCTTTGAGGCATTTTTTACATGCAGAGTCTTTATCTTTTTTACATCCAACAACTATGAAAAGAGTTAAATTTTTTGCGAACTTGCCTAAAGATTTAGATGATGTATTAAAAGGGCTCAAGTCATTATGAAAAAATACTCTTTTTCAAAATCTTTTGACAATCTTACCAACACTACACATCATTTTGGTGATAAAAATTTTATATTCGACAATAAAAATAAAATTTACTTTTCAAATCAAGTGCATGGAAACAAAGTTCATGTTCTTAAAAATGATTCGAGTTTAGATATACAGAAAGATGCAGACTCTATAATTACAACTCGTAAGGATTGTTATGTTGCAGTGAGGACTGCCGATTGTGTTCCAATTCTACTTAGCGACAAATCCGGAACTTTTGTTGCTGCTGTGCATGCAGGATGGAGAGGAACTTTCTATAAAGTTTTAGAAAAAACGATGCAGGTTCTAATTAAAGATTTTAATTCTGAATCAAGAGATATAATCGCAGTCATTGGTCCATCAATTGGTATTTGTTGCTACGAGGTTAGTAAATCCTTATGGTTAAAATTTGACAAAAAATTTAAACTACAAAAGGATGATTTTAAGTTAAGCAATGGGAAATATTATCTTAATTTGCAGAATATTAACAAAGGATTTTTACATAGAAACGGAGTAAAAAATGTTGAGATAATTCCCAACTGTACTCAATGTAATGCCAACTTTTACTCATACAGAAGAGACGGTTCAACTGACAAGAGTCAAATTAGTATTATTAAACTTAATTAGATATTATAAATACTTTATGGAATTCAATAAGCTTTTTTAAAATGCAAGGAGAAAGAAAATAATGCTAAATATTGGATGTTTGATTGACAATGAAGATTACAATAGAATTGAGGCTACCTTAAAAGGAGATGAACTTCCTAGCTTTACTTACACTATTACTGTAGAAGATGGACCCGAAGACCCGGAACCAACCGGTTCGTCAATCCAGCTATATGTTATTGAGTTGCAATCCGTTAGTTTAGCAGTTGGTTTTACTTTGCCTAAAAATAAAAAAATAGAGAAAGAAGTGGCAGTTGTCTTTACCACACATCCAGATGCTCAGAGAACAATGCCAAAAGATTTAGTGGTCAAATTAGAATTTTCTGATGACCAAAAAAAAGCTAATCATGGAGGAGATGATTTAGAAAAATTAGAGTTTATAGGATATTCTCTTGAGAAATTTTATGAAACAAAAAAAGCTACTTTCTACCTCTTTGATTACCAGGGTATAACGAAAAAATAATGTGGTTATGAAAAAGAAAACAATTGTTCTTGCTTATTCTGGTGGCCTAGATACTTCAGTAATACTACACTGGTTAAAAGAGAATTATAATGCTAATGTGATTGCTTATATTGCTGATCTTGGACAGAAAGAAAATCTAAAAGCAATAGCAGCGCAGGCAAAGAGAGTCGGAGCTTCTAAAGTTTACGTAGAAGATTTAAGAAACGAATTTATTAAAGATTTTGTCTTCCCTATGATTCAATCCAGTGCAGTTTATGAAGGGTCTTATTTGTTAGGAACCTCCATAGCAAGACCTTTGATTGCTAAGAGACAAATAGAAATCGCAAAAAAAGAAAAAGCATATGCTGTATCTCATGGCTCTACCGGTAAAGGCAATGATCAAATCAGATTTGAGCTAACATTTAAAGCGCTAGCCCCGAAAATAGAAATTATAGCACCATGGAGAATATGGAATCTTGAATCGAGGCAATGTTGTATTAATTATGCAAAAGAGCATGGTATACCAATTACAGTTACAAAAGCAAAACCTTATAGCTGTGATAGAAATATTTATCACACAAGTTATGAAGGAGGAGTGCTTGAAGACCCATGGGTTGAACCCCCTAAAGGTATGCTCGAACTAGTTAAACCACTGGACAAAACTCCAAATAAATCTAGTTATTTAAATATATCTTTTAAAGACGGAATACCGTATGCCATTAACACAAAAAAAATAAATCCAGTAAATCTTTTGATAAAACTTAATAAAGTCGGAGGAAAAAATGGTGTAGGAGTTGTAGACATAGTAGAAAATAGATTTGTTGGCATGAAATCGAGAGGTGTCTATGAAACTCCGGGTGGCACAATTCTAAATGTCGCTCATAGAGCAATAGAGTCAATAACTATGGATAGAGAAGTTATGCATTTAAGGGATACACTAGTTCCTAAAATATCTGAACTTATATATAATGGATTTTGGTTCTCACCTGAAATGAAGGCCTTGCAAGCTTTCATTAAAGAATCACAAAAGAATGTCACGGGAGATGTCAGATTGAAAATCTATAAAGGCAACATAACAGTTGTTGGCAGAAGATCAAAAAATTCCCTCTACAATCCTAAGTTAGCAACTTTTGAAAAAGATAATTTATATAATCAAAAGGATGCGACCGGTTTTATAAAACTTAACTCTTTAAGATTGATTTTAAGTAAAATTAAGTAATGAATCTATCTTCTTTTGACTACCATTTGCCAAATGAATTAATTGCTTTACGTCCATCAAGACCGCGAGATTCCTCAAGATTATTAGTGGTTAACAAAAGGACTAAAGAAATTTCTATTACAATATTTAAGAATATAGTTGATTATTTAAGCCCAATCGATCTCTTAATATTCAATAATACAAAAGTGGACCCTTTGCTTTTGAACGTTAAGGACGAAAGCAATAAGAATAGAGAGATTCTATTAGAAAAAAGAATTAATCTTAACACTTGGTCTGTGCTTACAAAAAATCCTAAAAAAACGAAAATTTTTTTTGATGATGAACTAACCGGAAGTTTATATTACAAAAATAATCAATGGCAAGTTTCTTTTGATTCTCATTATGAAAACGTAGTGTCTAAATATGGCAAGATGCCCATACCGCCTTATATAAAACGAGATTCAGATGATTTTGACAAAATAGATTATCAGACAATTTTTGCTTCAAAATCAGGATCTATTGCTGCGCCAACTGCTGGCTTGCATTTCTCTAATGATTTAATGGCTTCAATAAAAAATAATGGAATTCAAACAGAATATATTACCCTCCATGTAGGCTTAGGCACATTTTTACCAATAAAAACTGAATCAATATCAAATCATCAGATGCACAAAGAGAGATTCTTCGTTGACAAAAAGCTAATTCGAACAATAGAAGAAGATAATAAACGAATTATTTCTATCGGTACCACAACGTTAAGAGCGATAGAGTCTGTTGGAGTTGACAAAGATTTATTAGGAAAATGGTCAGAGACGGATTTATTTATAAAGGATGGGTTTAATTTTAATTTTATTGATGGATTGCTAACGAATTTTCATCTGCCGAAATCTACACTTTTAGTACTTGTTTCAGCTTTTCTTGGATATGAATTAACTATGAAATGCTATGAAACTGCAATTAAAGAAAAGTTTAGATTCTATAGCTACGGAGATGCAATGTTGATAATTAATTCTTAGTTAAATTGCATTATTTTTTTTTTGAAGATAGAATGCTTTTTATGGCCGGAAATTCGTTTGGAAACTTATTTAAAATTACCACATGGGGAGAATCGCACGGAAAAGCCTTAGGTGTTGTCATAGACGGATGTCCAGCGGGATTATCTCTAAGTGAAAAAGATATCCAGCTTGAATTAAATAGAAGGAAACCAGGACAGAGCCGTCTAACTACACAAAGAAAAGAAGATGATAAAATAGAAATTTTGTCCGGCGTATTCAAAAACAAAACAACTGGAACTCCAATTTCAATGATTGTTCGCAATGTAGATGCAATCTCAAAATCATATGACGATTTTAAAGATATTTATAGACCAGGTCATGCTGATTTGAGTTATGACGAGAAGTATGGAATAAGGGACTACAGAGGAGGAGGAAGGTCGTCAAATAGAGAGACTGTTGCTAGGGTGGCAGCTGGAGCCATAGCTAAAAAGCTTTTGAATAAATTAGGAATCAAGACATATGGTTATGTAGCACAAGTTGGTAATATAAAAATAGATAATGTTAATTTGAAATATATAGACAAAAATCCATTAAGATGTCCAGACAAAAAGAAAGTAAAAGAAATGAGCGAACTAATTGACCAAGTTAGAAGAGAGGGAGATTCCATTGGAGGTATTATAGAAGTAGTAAGCATAGGAATTCCTGCTGGACTTGGATCGCCTGTATTTAACAAAATCGATGCTAGATTGGCATCCGCAATAATGAGCATTGGAGGAGTGAGGGGTTTTGAAATTGGCATGGGCTTTGCAATTTCTGAGAAAAAGGGATCAGAAGTTAATGATGTCATGAAAGGCAAAAAGAAAGGTAAAGTTGTATTTAATTCTAATAATGCAGGTGGAATCTTAGGAGGGATAACCAACGGACAGGATTTAGTTGTAAGGTTCGCACTAAAACCTACTTCGTCAATTTCTAAAAAACAAAAATCAATTAACAAAAAAGGTACCGTAAAAAATTTGAGAGTAACAGGTAGACACGATCCATGCTTATGCCCTAGAGCAGTACCAATCGCCGAAGCAATGGTCAACCTAGTCCTAATCGACACTTTTTTTGAGAATAAGCTTTCTAAAATAGAAAACTTATAGAAGTTTACTTCATATTATGAAGTATTTTGGCTGCCGTGCTTGTACCTGCGCCTTTTTTAAATTTAACTCCGTTCTCATCTAGAATATTTTCAACTGCAGATATTACAGCAATCATATCACTTTTATCCACATCTCCCATATGAGTAATTCTTAATATTTTGCCTTTTGCTTGATCTTGACCACCTGCAACTATTATTCCGTAATTATCTCTTAGTCCATTAATAATTAAACCAGCATCTATTTTATCTGGAGAAGATATTACAGATAAGGCAGGACTAGGATTTTTTTTGGCAAAAGATTTGAGCCCAATTGCTTCAAATCCTTTTCTTGTAGCTTCAGACATAATTGAACATCTTCTGTAAACATTATCAAATCCTATATCCTTGAAGTGTTTTAATACAACACCCAGACCAACAATAAGAGTAACAGCCGGTGTCCACGGAGAAGTATGCTTTAAACTATTTTTTAAAGCTGCCTCTAAATCAAAATAAAAGTTGGGCAGATTTGAACTCTTTCGAAACTCCCATGCTTTTTTGCTCAATGAAATAAAAGCTAATCCAGGAGGGAGCATGAAAGCTTTTTGTGAGCCACCTATTAATATATCAATGCCCCAATCATCAAAAGCTATCGGAAATACGCCAACCCCAGTTATACCATCTACAATCAAAATAATACCATCTCTATTTTTTGTTATGTTGGCTATCTCTTTAATTGGATGTTCTACTCCTGTTGATGTTTCACTAGCCTGAACTAAAATTCCTTTTACATCATTATTTTTACTAATAAGTTGCTCAACTTCATTTGCACTAACACTTTGTCCCCACTCTACAGAAAGCTCTATTACTTCAAGCTCGAAAGCTTTACATATCTTTAGCCATCTTTCTCCAAATTTTCCACCATTTACGACTATAACTTTGTCATTTTTTGAAAAAGAATTGGAAACCGCAGCTTCCATAGCTCCAGTACCTGACGAGGCAAGAATTAAAACCTCTTCTTTTGTTTGGAACAGTTTTTTTAAATCTTCCGTAGCATTATAAAAAATTTCTTCAAACTCGCTGGTCCTATGATGAATTAATGGTTTCGCCATTTCAAGCATCACAAATTCTGGGACTGCGACAGGACCTGGTGTTAAAACACGATTTTTCAATATATACTCCATTAAGGAAACAAGATGTATTAAATATAACATTATTTGAAAGTTAGAAAAATGACAGAAATTAATCAAAAGATAAAAGACTTTAAAATACGGTTAGAGAAGATTCGGGAGTATCTTTGACCCTGATGCCCAAACTATCCTTTTAGAAAAGTTAGAGAAAGAAACAGAAAAGAAAGATTTTTGGGAAAATAGGCTTGATGCGCAAAAAGCACTTAAAGACATTTCCATAATAAAAAAAAATTTGGATACTTACTTAAAGCTCCAAGCTTACTTCATGGAAACTTCAGAACTATTCAATCTTTTTAAGTCCGAAGACGATAGCTCTTTGAATGAAATAGACGCGTCTCTCTCAGACTTTGCAAACGAATTAGAGTTGTTTGAAATTAGAATGATGCTCTCCGGTAAAGATGATACTAAAAATGCAATATTGTCTATTAATTCTGGAGCAGGTGGAACAGAGGCTCAAGATTGGGCACACATGCTATCAAGAATGTATTTGCGTTATGCTGAGATTAATAATTTTCAAGCAGAGTTTTTAGACATACTCGACGGAGAAGAGGCAGGCATTAAAAATTGCACTATATTAATTAAAGGTGAATTTGCTTATGGTTTTTTATCTAGCGAAACCGGTGTACATAGATTAGTTCGTATCTCTCCATTTGACTCTAACAAAAGAAGACACACTTCATTCGCTTCTGTTTCCGTGCTTCCTGAAGTTGACGAGAACATTGATATCAATATAGACGAAACCGATCTAAAGATTGAAACATTTCGAGCTGGTGGAGCAGGGGGTCAGCATGTAAATAAGACTGATTCTGCTGTGAGGATTACCCATATTCCTAGTGGAATCGTTGTAGGGTGTCAGAATCAAAGATCTCAACATCAAAACAAAACATCAGCAATGAAAATTTTGTCTTCAAAATTATATGAGATAGAAATGAACAAAATAAAAGAACATGAAAAAGAGTTTAATTCAGAGAAGAAAGATATAGCATGGGGAAGTCAAATTAGGTCATATGTTTTGCATCCATATAGAATGATTAAGGACCATAGGATTAATTTCGAAACGGGAGATGTAGAATCATTTTTAGATGGCAATATTCAAAATCTAGTTCAAGATTTATTATCTACAAAAAAATAGGATTGTCTGAAAACTCTAAAAACTCATCTATAATATACATATGATTGTAGGCGTCATAGGAAAGCCAGATTTAGAGGGCTTTCATAAAGTCATACAAAATCTGGAACAGACTTTAAAAAAATATAAGGCTGAGCTTTTAGCAGAGGATATTTTAAATGAAGCACCCAGCCAACCACCTAATTTCATTCCTAGGTATGAACTGGTAAAAAAATCCGATCTTATTATTGTTTTCGGAGGAGATGGAACTTTGTTGCATGTTGCGGAAGAAGCAGCCATCAACAAGAAGCCAGTAATAGGAATAAATCTAGGCAGTTTGGGTTTCTTAACTGAAGCACCATATGAAAGATTCAAAGTAATATTGGATGATTTTTTTGAAGGTAAGCTAATAGAAGACAATCGGCAATTACTTCAAGCAACAATCTCCAATGGTAAAAATATAATTAAAAAAACAAACTTTCTTAATGATGTAGTCATTAACAAAGGAGCACTTGCGAAAATTATTAATCTAGACTTGTATATTGACAAGATTTTGGTTTCAAATCTTAGGGCAGATGGATTGATATTATCTTCACCAACAGGTTCGACTGCCTATTCTTTATCTGCTGGTGGACCAATCGTATCACCTGGATTACCACTTGTTATAGTGACACCAATTTGTCCACACACATTATCCAATAGACCGTTAGTCATATCTGACAAATCGTCCATTAAAATAAGAATTGATTCAATAAGCTATCCAGTTTTTGTAACATTTGACGGAAATGAGAGCTTAGAGATTGATAACACTTCTGAACTTATAGTTTCAAAATCTAAATACAAGCTTTGTTTGCTAAGATCTCCAGATAGCAAATATTTCCATGTGCTGAAAGATAAATTAATGTGGAGTAACAATTATGGAAGAAAATGAAAAAGAAGCTTTTCTTCATGATTGGGTTGTAGAAGAGATACAAAAAAGATACTCCAAAGAATTTAACGAGATACAAACTAATACAACAGAGAAAAAATTACACTCAATTGAAGGTCAATACCCGGATATTATATTTGGCAATTATGGACAAGTTGTTATGATTGGAGAAGTTGAAACAATTTCTAATATTAATTCCAGCTCGACCGACAAGTGGAAATCTTTACAAGCAATTGGATACAATTGCATACTTTTCGTACCAAAACAGTCATTAAAACAAGTAAGAGATTTATGTTTTGAAAATAAATTAATAGAAAGAATGAAGATATCTTCGTTTTCTGTTGAAATTCCTATTAAGTGAAACACAAGTTTTCAATTTTCTTAATTCCATTTAGAAAGTCTTTTCCCGGCATCCTTTTTTGACCACTTCTTTGAACTTCTATTATCTCTAAACAGCCTTTCCCGCATCCTACCACTAATTTGCCACCACTATTATAAATTTCCCCAGGTTTAATATCGTTTTCTTTAACTATCTCTACCTTAAAAATTTTTACTATTTTTTCGTCTAGATTTGTAAAAGCAATAGGCCACGGATTGCAACCATTGACTAAATTTCTTATCTCCATTGATGATTGGTTCCAATTTATCAAACCGTCTTCCTTTTTAATCTTGGGTGCTAGGGATGCTTCGCTATTATTTTGTTTCACAAGTCCATATTTATCTTTCTTAATTAAGGTGTCTGTAAAATCTATTAATTTTTTTGCTCCTAAATTTGCAAGTTTATTAGATAAAGACTCTACATTATCATCGTCTTCTATATTTATTTTATGGCTAGAGATTATGTCTCCTGTATCCATACCAGCGTCCATCTTCATCAATGTAATACCAGTCTCATTGTCTCCGTTAATAAGAGCCCAATTTATAGGAGCAGCTCCACGATATTTTGGTAATAGTGATGCATGGATATTGATACAACCATATTTTGGTATTTTTAAAATTTCTTCAGATAAAATCTTCCCATATGCAGCTACATATATAATATCAGGACTTATATTCAACAATTCACGAACAAACTCAGAATTACCCTTTATTTTTTCTGGCTGTAGAATATTTATATTTTTATTAACTGCAAATTGTTTTACAGGATTGAAGACGATTTCCTTTTTGCGCCCTGTAGGCTTATCAGGTTGCGCAACAATTAGCTTTACACCATATTCCAAATCTAATTCTTTTAGAATAGTTAGAGCAAAATCTGGAGTTCCCATGAAGACTATATTCATATTTTGTTAATCTTATCATATTTAACTTATTTGACTGGCAACCTGAACATTTATTGTTTATATTTACGTCTTATGCAAAAAATTAGAATTTTTTTCTATAAATTTTTTTTAGTTATCTCACTATTTTCATTTAATTCAAATGCAGAAAAATTAGAAAATATACATAATTTGGTGGAGAAACTAAGCTCTTCTGTTGTCAGAATAGAGACAACGAGTATCAAGCAAGAACAATTTGGACTCACAGGAGATCCTTTCTTAGATGAGTTTTTAAACAGGCAGTTTGGTGAGAATTTTAATCAGAACTATGGTAAGGAATCCCAGCCTAAATATGCAAAAGGATTGGGTTCAGGTTTTATTTACTCAGAGGACGGACTCATTGTCACAAACTATCATGTTATAAAAGAAGCTTCTGAAATATCTATAGTTTTGAGTGATGATAATAAATATAAAGCGGAGATAGTAGGAACCGACGAAAGAACGGACTTAGCTCTTTTAAGGATAAAACCAAAACAATCCTTAAAGAAAGTAACACTAGGAGATTCTGAGTCGTTGAGAATTGGAGAATGGGTTTTAGCGGTTGGTAATCCACTCGGTTTTGGAACAACTGTTACAACTGGAATAGTTAGCGCTAAAGGAAGATACATTGATGATCTTGGGGGTTACGTAGATTTCATTCAAACAGATGCAGCACTCAATAAAGGAAATAGCGGCGGCCCTCTTTTTAATTTAGACGGTAAAGTCGTTGGTGTTAATACCGCAATTTCTGCAAGAGGACAAGGAATTGGCTTTGCTATACCTTCCAATATGGCATCCAATGTTATTAGTCAGTTAAAAGATAATGGAAGAGTCGAAAGAGGATGGCTTGGGGTTGTGATACAAAAAATCAACAAAGAAATAGCCGATTCTCTAAAATTGAATTCAACAACTGGAGGATTGGTTAGCGATGTAATAGTTGACGGTCCTGCATTTAAAGCAGGTTTAAAAAGAGGTGATATTATTGTATCTATAGATAACAAGCCAATTAAAGAATATTCTGATTTGCCTAGAGAGGTTGGCAGGCTTAAGCCAGATACAAAAGTCAAGCTTGGCATTATAAGAAATAATCAAGTAATAGAAATTTCAGTTAGGCTTGGGCAGATTCCCACAAATAAGTTCTCTAAGAATAATAAAGAAATTAGTAGAGAAGCAAGAGATAAATTTGGTTTTGATGTAACTGAATTTGTAGAAGATTCCAATTCTAATATCGGTAAAATGGTGGTTACCAGAATCTATCCAAATTCAATTGTAGAATCTGTATTGATTAAAGGTGATATTATCATGGAAATTAACCGCCAATCTATATCAAACATCGAAAGCTTTAATTCCATAATTAAAAAAATTAAGCCAGATCAGAATTGCTTATTTTTAATCCAACGAAAATCTAGGGATGGGTCAATAACATTCTATAAATCGATTAAATCCATGAAGTAGGTTATTTAGACCACTCACATTGAAAAGCATATTTTTTGTAAATCTTTGCATGACCATCTTTAACCATTTGCTCCTGAAGGTTTAATCCATCAGCAAATAGTTCTCCCACAGTTCTTCCATAATGATCTTTTGTGATTCTACGAATTTGTATATTTTTTTTATAAACCAGGTCTCTTAAGTGATTTCGTGCTGCTTTTGCTTTTTTAGGATTAGCTTCTGGTCCCTTTAATTCAGGAGCATCAATGCAGGCCAAACGTATTTTTTCACCTTTATCTGAGGTACAGGTGTCTCCATCATAACAATAATTTATTGATATTGAAGTAAAAAACAACAAGGAAAAGATTAAAAATTTATGAGCTTTACCCATTATTTACTAAATGGTCTACCTTTGTTGCTTGTAGAAGCTGTGGCGTATTCACGTTGTTCCATCGGACCAGCTTTTATTGATGTTTGAACTGCTTTCATTCCAATAGCTAATGCTTCAGCAAATTTTTCAGGTGATGTAGAATTTACCACTGCAGAATTTAATAAAATTCCATCAAAACCCAATTCCATAACTTGGCATACATGAGAAATTCTTCCTATTCCAGCATCAACAATTAGAGTCTTGTCAGGAATTCTTTCTCTAATTATTTTAAGCTTAGATAAATTATCAAGACCTCTGCCAGATCCTATATGCGACCCCCACGGCATTATTACTTTGCAACCAAGGGCTTCAACTTCTTTAGCGAAATTAAGATTATCTGTTATGTAAGGCAAGACTTTGAACCCTCTTTCTATAAGTTTTTCAGTTGCCTTGATTGTTCCTCGCATTGAAGGCTTTAGTGTTTTTTTGTTTTCAATAACTTCGAGTTTAATTAAATCTGTTTTGAAAAGCTCTCTTGCCATTTCCGCAGTTGCAACAGCTTCTTTTACTGAAAAACAACCTGCTGTGTTTGGCAAAATATGACATTTAGTTTTTTTTATTATTTTTAAAAAGTTTTCGCTCTCTGGAACTAATCTTCTTACCGCTACAGTTATCATTTTTGTCCCAGTCTTTCTAATGCAATTTTGAAATACTTTTGGAGAAGGATATTTCGACGAACCTAAGATAATATTTGATTTAAGGTTTATGTTGTAAAGCTTCATTATCAACCACCAGGATGAGCTGAGACTACTTCAATTTCATCACCAAGACTTATTGAAACATCTTTATATTTAGTTTTCGATACAAACTCTCCATTTATAGCTACAGCAAAATTAGTGTTAGAAGAAAAAGTAGCTTCTAAAAATTCATAGAGATTAGTCTCTTCATCTACATTAATCTTTTTACCATTTAGTATTATTTCCACCATAAGCATCGACAATCTAATCTAATTAGAACTCCATTTATATGATATATTTTAATGATGTCTTTATCTATATTTAATTCATTGCTATCTAAATTAATTATTATTCTAGTTGCTTTAGGACTAATAGTTACTTTGGGTGTGGATTCAGATCTAACAAGTTTTGGATTATCCGACGACGTGGTAGCAGAAATCAATGACCAAGATATATCTAAAGAAGAATTTTCATATTTTAAGAGTATGCGTCTTGCTCAATTGCCTAAAAATGTTGTAAAAGATCAGGAATCGATAGGAATTATAAATAAGCAGGTTGTCTATATGATTGCCACTAGAAAAGCATTAGCTTTAAAAGCGAAAGAATTAGGTTTAGTTGTTTCTGAGGAAGAAATAAAAAACAATATTATAAACAGTGCACTATTTCAGCAAAATGGAAAATTTATAGGTTTTGAAAATTATAAAAGAAGAATAAAAGAGGTTTTCAATCTTACTGAAGAATCTTTTGAGCAAATCCTAAGAGAAGAAGCACTGAATGACAAATTAAAAATTTTTTTATTTAATTTTATTGTCATTTCGAAAGAAGATATCTCGAAGTATTTTATGCTAGATTCTACTAAAATAAATTTCTATAAAGTTGTCGCATTGTTTGATAAAAGCAAATTACCTGATTTTACAGAAGAGGACATTGACAATTTCATAAAGATTAATCAAAAAACTGGAAACGAAACAAAAACAATTTTTAGGATTTTTTCGTTAAATTACAAAGATATCACAAAAGATATATTTATATCTAAAACAGATATCAAAAATTATAGAGATAACTACCCAGACGATTCGGAGAAAGATAAAGAAGAGATTGTTGATTTGATAAAGAGAAGAGTCGCAAACAGTTTATTTGATGAGAAATTAGTTGAATTGAATAGCCAAATCAAAAAGACAAGTTTGACTGATATTGCTAAAATTTACGGAAAAAATAACAATATAAAAAAACTTATTCTACTTGAACCATCAGGGCAATTTCCTAGAGCTTTAATTGATGAACTAAAAAGGAACAATACGAAAATCGGATTGTCAGAAGTCTATTTTTTTGAGGATAAAATTTGGGTTGTTTCATCCGAGTCATATTCTAACAATAAGCAGAATGCGATAAAGAAGATGACAGATATATCGATAAACGAAGGGAAGACAAGACTACTCTCAGATTTATTAAGCGCCTCACAAAATTCTAAAGATGCAATTTCAGCTATTAAAGTTGATAAAAATTATCTTTATGAGTTCAAATATGACATTAGCCTGCGAGAATTTCAAAGATTAATAGGATATGACATTAATGTGTCAGACTTAGCTAATGAAAAACTATTTTTACCAAAGATTTTCGGACAGAATGAAAAGTTTGTAATATATATAGAAAAGGTCAGAAAAGCGGATAAAGAATTCATAACCTTTGATGAGACCAGAATAAGAAAAATTTTATTAACAAAGAAAAGAACCCTCTTTTATTCCGAGTTTACTAATGATTTAATGGAAAAATCAGAGTTAAAACTAAACAACAAGTATTTTCAATAAGTTCATCAAAGTTGATTACAGTCTTTACTTGGAAACTATATTGATTTATTATTGCTAAAAATGAGGATAAAGGCTCTATCTATAAGAGGATTCAAGACGTTCTATGAAAAGTCATTAGTAGAATTTGATTCTAATATTTCTGCCATTGTAGGACCGAATGGATGCGGTAAAACAAATATCTTAGATGCTTTTCGTTGGGTCTTAGGAGAACAAAATCCAAGAATTTTAAGATCTGATTCAATGTCACAGATTATTTCTGATGGAAATGACAATCTCTCAAAGCAAGGCTTCGCAGAGGTATCCTTACTAATAGAAAACGAAAAAAATGATTTTGTAGAGACAGAAATAAAAAGAAAACTTTTTAGAAATGGTGAAAGCGAATATTTTATCAATAATCAACCTTGTAGACTTAAAGATATCAAGGAAGCAGTTATAGCTTTTGGCGCTGGGTCTAAAAGTTTTACTATGATACCGCAAGGACAAATTGAGACTTACATAACATCAAAGCCAGAGGAAAAAAGGCAACTCATAGACGAAGCCGCAGGGCTTGCAAAATATAAAGTAAGAAGGGCAGAAACAGAAAGAAAGATTTTGTTAATCAAAGATAATGTTGAAAAGACAAGATATGTCCAGTCAGAGGTAAAAGAGCAAAAGGATATTTTGAGCGAACAAGCAACAAAAGCAAAAGAATATTCCAGCCTAGTTGATGAATACAAAAATCTAGAGACATTTTTTTATAAGAGCAGATATAAAGATCTCCACTCTAAATTAATTTCTGCAAAAAATGAAAAAGATTTATTTCAAAAAACTTTTGATGAAATTGAAAACAAGAAAAACAACCTTAAGGATAGAATCAAACAAATAATTTTATCTAAGAATAAATCTAATGAAAAATTGGACCAATTTAATGATAGTCTGCTTAAAAATAAAGAAGTGGAGTTAAAATCCATCTCAAGCAGTGAAACAATGACTCTCGAAATCAATTTGCTTGTTGACGAACTAGAAAGATGTAAGATTGAAAAAAATGAACTAAATTCCGAAATAAATCTATTAAGCGAAGAGATTAGAGAACTAGAAAAGACTTACGATTCAAACAATAATGAGATGAGTTTAAAAAATCAATTAGAATTAGAGGATATAAAACGAAAATGCATTATCAGCAAACAGGAAGAGACAGATAAACTAAACAAGATCCAGGAAGATTTACAAAGAACAAATAAAAAGTATTTGGAATTAAATACAGAGATTAAAGTAACTGAATCTAGAATGAAGTTCTTAGAAAATATTGAGTCTTCTTATGGCTGGCTTCCTGAAGGAATTAGAAGTTTTATTCAGAACTTGAAAGGGAAAGACGTTGATGGAATTTTATCAGACTATATAAAGCCAAAGGATGGATACAAGCAAGCGATTGAATCTGCGCTAGGAGAAAAGCTAAAATGGATTTTGATCAATGATGATAGGGATGCAGTTAGCACGATAGAGCAATTCAAAAAAGATTGTAATGGTAAAGGAACTTTTATATCTTTAGCACATACAAAAATAGCAGGAGCAAATACTAACCTAGATTATGAACAAATTATGGATTGTATTGATTGCACTACCGAGAACAGACCTTTTCTCGCTTCCATTTTTGGAGATACTTATGTAGTTGAAGATATCAAAGATGCCCTTGCTGCTAGAGAAGAGAACCCCGGTTGCAATTTTGTAACTAAAGATGGAGAGTTTTTTGATTCTAACGGTTCAATAACCGTAGGATTTGCTCCAGATAGTATTTTGCAAATTAAAGAAGAAATTAAAAATTTAATGAATCAAAAAGATTTATATGATGAGGAAATTGATTTAATTACATTAGAGATTAAGAAAACCGAAGAAGAAATTTTTGATATTAACAATAGGATTACATCTTTTAATACAGAAATTGAAGCAACCGCGAAATATCAGTCTTCTGGTATAGGAAAAATTAACGATAAAATCAAGAAGATTAATGAGAAATGTGATTCAATAACCTCAAGAATGGTTGAACTAGAAGAAAAAATTGAATCCAATAAAAAGAATTTAACTGTTTCTCAAAATGAATTACCAAGTCTAAATTCCGAAAGAGCTAATATCGAAAATATTATTTTGGAATTGAACAAAAGCATTAAAACTAATGATTTAGAAGTAGATAATATCAACCAAGAGATACTTTCAAACGAAGAAATTATTGATCAAAAGCGTACCGAATCATTAACATATGATTCTAGTATACAAAAAATACAAATTGAGATTGAACAGTTAGTAGAAAGTGTTGCTGAAAAGAATATAAATATTGAAATTATAAGCAAAGATGAAGAAGAAGAAATGCTCAAACTTCGTAAAGAAGGAAATCTTTCAAAAGCAAAATTTTATAGATTACAAAAATCTATCAATGAGTTTGGCCCAGTAAATCTATTGGCGCCTGAGGAATACCTTAAACTAGAAGAAAAGTATGATTTCATAGACAAACAACTTACAGATTTAGACACATCTTTGATGAATCTTGAAAAAACAATAAAGAAAATTGATGAAGAATCTAGAACAGCTTTTATCGATGCTTTCGAGAGGATTAGTGAAAAATACAATGAATCTATACAAAGGTTATTTGGAGGAGGAGAAGGAAAACTTGTTTTAACCAATCCTGAATCTATTGAGCATTCTGGGATTGAGGTAATGTTGAAAATAGGATTAAAAAAATATAGAACACTTAAATCATATTCCGGGGGAGAAAGAGCTTTAGCTGGGATAGCCTTGCTATTATCCGCATATTTTGTCAAACCTGCGCCTTTTCTTCTTCTGGATGAGGTTGATGCACCATTAGATGATAGAAATATTTCTAAATTTGGAGAAATGTTAGAAGAAATTTCTGTAAAATCACAAATCGCTATAATTACTCATAATAAGGGGACAATGAAATATTGTAGAAAACTTATTGGTGTTACTTCTAAACTCGAAGGTATAAGTGAAATTGTTCCGGTAGAATTATCCACATAGGCATAAGCCTTAATAGTAATGATAAAAAATGTATTAAAAAAGATTTTTGGTTCTGACAATCAAAGAGAATTGTCGCGGATTGGTCAACTTGTAGATAAAGCTAACAAGCTAGAAGAAGAGTGTTCTGCCAAAAATTTAGACGAATTAAAACAATCGTTCCTAACAATTAAAAATAATTTTTCCGAAGAAGACACTCTGGATAATTTGATACCCGAAGTTTTTGCCTTAGTGAGAGAAGCATCTAAGAGAAGATTAGGGTTAAGACCGTACGATGTGCAGTTTATTGGAGGAGTAGTTCTCCATGAGGGAAAAATTGCAGAAATGAAGACAGGTGAAGGAAAAACTTTAGTTGCATGTATGCCTGTAATACTTAATTCAATAGAAAATAAAGGCGTGCATATAATTACTGTCAATGATTATCTTGCAAGAAGAGATGCGCTATGGATGTCACCAGTTTATAAAACATTCGATCTTAAAATCGGTGTACTCAATAATGATAAATCATATGTTGTCGAACTGGACTCAAATAAAGACGAATACATTCTTATTGAAGCCAAAAGAAATGAGGTTTATAAATCAGATGTAGTATATGGAACTAATAGTGAGTTTGGTTTTGATTACCTAAGAGATAATATGAAATATTCCGCAGAAGAAGTATCTCAAAGAGGCCACCCTTTCGCAATTGTCGATGAAGTGGACAGCATATTAATTGATGAAGCTAGAACACCTTTAATTATTTCAGGACCTACCGATAGTTCTATGATTGACTATAAAAAAATCAACGAAGTTGCCAAAACCCTTTCCCCTGAAGACATAGCTAAAGAGGAAAAGTCAAAGCAAGTATTCTTGCTAGATTCAGGAACTGAGAAAGTTGAAAAAATTTTAAATTTAACAAATTTATATGATCCTAAGAATCTAGCTACCCTTCATTCTCTAAACCAAGCCCTTAGAGCTTTGCACATGTATGTCAGAGACAAAGATTATGTTGTTCAAGATGAAAAAATAATAATTGTTGATGAATTTACTGGAAGATTAATGCCAAGCAGAAGATGGAGCGATGGACTTCACCAAGCAGTTGAAACTAAAGAAAATGTTAAAATCGAAGAAGAGAATCAAACTCTTGCATCAATCACTATACAAAACTATTTTAGAATGTATAACAAATTAGCAGGTATGACAGGAACAGCAGATACAGAAGCATTGGAGTTTCAGAATATTTACCAACTTAAAGTTGTTGTTATCCCAACCAATGCCCCAATGATAAGAAAAGACTATAATGATTTGATATATAGAAGCGAGAAAGAAAAATTTTCTGCTATTATCGATAAAATAGTTGAATATAATTCTAATGGAAATCCTGTATTAGTTGGAACGATTTCTGTTGAAAAATCGGAAGAACTTAGTAAAGAATTAAGAAATAAGAAAATTAAGCATCAAGTATTAAATGCAAAAAACCACGAATTTGAAGCAGAAGTTGTTGCTCAAGCAGGGAGACTCGGAGCTGTAACTATTGCAACGAATATGGCTGGAAGAGGAACAGACATTATGTTGGGAGGCAATAAGGATTTTCTAATTAAGAACAATGAAGATAGTAACGCGCAAGATATTGCTAAACTAATCCAGGATGAAAAAAATAAAATAATTGATTTTGATGGATTGGTTGTTCTGGGAAGCGAAAGACATGAATCAAGAAGAATCGATAATCAGCTAAGAGGTAGAGCTGGAAGACAGGGTGACCCTGGCGTAAGTCAATTTTTTGTTTCAATGGAAGACGATTTGATGAGGCTTTTTGGTTCAGAAAAAATTTCATCTATGATGTCAAAATTAGGATGGAAAGAAGGAGAGCCAATTGAACATAAAATGATTTCTGGTTCTATAGAAGGTGCTCAAAAGAAAGTAGAAACTAGAAATTACGAAATCAGAAAACATTTAATTGAATATGATGATGTTCAGAGCCAACAAAGAGAAGTTGTTTATGGGATTAGAAACAAGCTTTTGAGAGAAGACGGATCTTCAGAAATTCTGAGCGATATATTAGGAAGCGTTGTCGATTCTCTTCTGAATCTATACCCAGATGTAAAAGAGCCATCTAACGAAGACAAACAATCGATAGTTAGTCAGCTAGGTTTTAACATAGAAGACGATTTTGCTGATTTGTCTCAACTTGAAGATGTAATACAAAAGAAAATAGAGAATAAAATATCATCCCTTGGTGAGCTTTATCAGCCAATATCAAGATTCATCTTAATTACAACTCTTGATATGTCTTGGAAAGAACATTTGCTAAGTATGGACTACCTACGAGATAGTGTTGGTCTAAGGGCATATGGACAAAAAAATCCATTACGAGAATACAAGAAAGAAGGATTTGAGATGTTTCAGTCGATGCTAGAAAGTTTTAATTTTGAAGCAATCAAGAGGTTTTTAGAGGTAGAACCGATTTCCTCAGAAGAAATTGATGAACTAGAAAAGCAGAAGAATCAAGATGATGAAGTACAATATTCAGATGACGAATCAATAATTGAGGCTGAGGAAGTGACTAAGGAAGAAAAGAAAGAAGAGAACAACCAAAAGAAAATTCAGGCAAAGAATACTTCAGAAAAAGAAAAAGTAAAAAGGAGAAAGTTGGAAAAACAAAAAAGACAACAAAGGAAAAAACAAAGAAAATAATGAAGCATTTAAGACTAACTCTATCCTCAATTCTTAGTATAGTAATACTAATATCCCTCACAGCTTTCTTTTCACTCGCGTTTGCTGGCATACTCTTAATTTATTTTGTTATAAGACTGTACAAAAAAATAAAACCATCTAAAAAAAAGACAGTTGAAGAAAAAAAAGATGGACAAAGCTATATAGATATTGATAAAGACGATTACAAAATTGATTAAATGTTGTCTATTGCATCCGCTAACTGAGCATCTAGTCTTGAAAGCCCTCCTACTGAGTGCGTAGACAAATAAATTTCAACTCTATTATATGTGTTCTCGATTGTAGGATGATGATCCAATTTCTCTGCCTCTATTCCAACTTGAACTATAAACCCAATTGCATCAGAGAAATTCGAAAAAACAAACTTTTTATATAAATGCTTTTTCTTTATGGTCCAAGTCGGGACCAATTGCTTTGCTTGAGTAATAGTTATTTTTCTTCGTTTAATAGGCATATTCTGAAAGATAAACAGAAATTATTAACAAGTCAAAAAAATAAATTAGACTTAGTAGATGACTAATAAAATCTTTTTATCTTTAGGGTCGAACGATGGAGATAGAATAAAAAATTTACATAAAGCAATCTCATCAATTAAGAAAATTGCTGAGATCAACCGCATCTCTAGCTTTTATCTAACAGAACCGGTTGATGTCGTAAAACAAAATGATTTTATAAATTTAGCACTCGAAATATCAACTGGAATTTCTCCAGAAAGATTGCTCTCTATATTTAAAGAAATTGAGATTGATATGGGAAGAGATGTAACCAAAGTAGGTCAACCAAGAACAATCGACATAGACATAGTCTTTTATAGTTCTAATATTTACACAAGTAACAATATCCAGATCCCCCATCCTAGAGCACATAATAGAGCATTTGTGATCTATCCAATTATGGAAATAGATCAAGAATTTATCCACCCAACTCTTAATAAATCTATTCTAGAGATTTCAAGAAAATTACCAAAACACAATATTGTTAAGCTTAAAGATATTGAAAAAATTAAATGAATGGATATCATTTTTTTATGGAATCTAATACTGCTAAATTTAAACTAGGTCAGGTTGTTAAGCATAAGAAATTTTTCTTTAGGGGCATAATATTTGATGTTGATCCAGTTTTTAATAATACTGAAGAGTGGTATTTGAAAATCCCAGAAGAAAGAAGGCCAGATAAAAATCAGCCCTTTTATCATTTACTCGCAGAAAACGAGGATAAGACAACTTATGTAGCATATGTTTCTCAACAAAATTTAGAGAATGACGATTCTAACGAACCTTTTAAAGATCCAACTGTAAATTTACTCTTTGATGGTAACGACAAAGATGGGAATTATATAGTTAAGCAATCAACCAATTGAATCCTCTAAAGACATCACTGTATTCCATAATAGCATTGTTATAGTCATAGGTCCTACACCTCCAGGAACAGGGGTAATATGACTACATAAATCTTTTACATTCTCAAAGTCGACATCACCTGCAAGTTTGCCAGTATCTAATCTGTTTATTCCAACATCGATTACTACAGCACCTTTTTTTACCATATCTTTTGTTACGAAGTGAGCTCGACCAATTGCAGCAACTATTATATCCGCTTCTTTTAGTATTTCCTGTAAATTTTTGGTTCTAGAATGACAGATTGTAACTGTCGCATGTTTTTGCAGCAATAACATAGATGCAGGCTTGCCAACTATATTGCTTCTTCCTAAAACAACTGCATTTTTTCCTTGTATGTCTATATTGTAAAACTCAAGCATTTTAATTATTCCATGAGGAGTACATGCAATGAATTTTTGTTCACCTTGAAATAAAAGGCCAGCATTAACTGGATGAAAGCCATCAACATCTTTTTGAGGCGACACAGCCTTCAGTATTAAAGATTCATCTATATGATTTGGTAAAGGAAGCTGGACTAAAATCCCATTTATTTTGTCATTGTTATTTAAACCATCAATTATTTTTAGAAGCTCGTCTTGTGTTGTATCTTCCGGGAGCTTGTATTCTTCAGAATAAATTCCAACATCTGCACAAGCTTTCCTTTTGTTTCTAACGTAAATTTCCGAAGCTGGATTATCTCCAACAAGTACTGCAGCCAAACCGGGAACTTGTGAATGTTTACTTAAGAGACTAGAAACTTTTTCTTTGATTTCTTGTCTTATATTATTCGAAACAAGCTTTCCATCTATTAATTCAAAACTCATACAAACGTCTCCTAGGGAAAATGGTTTAATGGACCATTGCCATTACCAATATCCAGCGAATTTTTTATTGCCTTACTTACAAATTTTTTACTTTCCTTAATAGCTTTAATTGTTTTTATCCCTTTAGCTATATTACCAGATATAGCAGCGGATAATGTACATCCAGTTCCATGAGTATTTTTTGTTTCATACCTCTTAGACTCAAATCTGTAAATTCTTTTGTTATAAAGTAGGTAATCAATTGATTTTTTAGGATTTTGGATATGCCCTCCTTTGAGCAATATATTTTTAGCACCTAGGTTTCTAAGCTTAACGCAGCACTTATTTATATCTTCTTTGCTATTAATTTCTCGCATACCAGTCAATTTTAGCGCTTCGTCAAGGTTTGGTGTCAAAATGTAAGCAATAGGAATAATCTCATTTTTGAAAAATTCTATAGCGTTTGATTTCAATAATTTATCTCCAGACTTAGATACCATTACTGGATCAACTATTATTGGCACTTTACTTAAAGACTTAAGAGATTTTACAACAATTGCCATTATTTCTTTGTCGTACAACATGCCTAGCTTAATAGCCGAGATTTTAAAGTCTTTTTTTACTGATAAAATCTGTGCCTCAACTAAAGAGGGTGGTATTTTCGTTATACTGCTAACTTCCTGCGTATTTTGTGCTGTTACACAAGTGACAGCAGTAGCGGCAAAAACATTCATTGTATTAAGTGTTTTGATGTCTGCTTGAATCCCAGCTCCCCCTGAAGAGTCTGAACCAGCAATACTAAGAACAATCGGAATATTTTTTTTCATCCTAAAAGTATTATTTTAATGTAATTTTAAATATATGAAAACATTTGAACCTTATATAGAAGAAAGATTGGAAGATTTGGAGATTAATATAAATTCACCAATATTAGAAAAATCCATTAAAATTTTTTTAAATAAAGGCTCAGCTTTCGGCTCTAATCATTCAACAACTCAACTAGCAATTAAGGGTATTACGTCTCTACCTGCCAATCTTTCATCCGCTTTAGACATAGGATGTGGTTCAGGAATTTTAACAATACTTCTCTTAAAATTGAACTATAAGGAAGTGCTATCTATTGATGTAGATCCATTCGCATTGAATGAAGCAAAAAAAAATATAATATCAAATTTTAAGAAAGTTCCACAAAATGTAATCCTATCCGAAGATGAAATTAATGAAATTAATCAAAAATTCAGTCTAGTGGTTGCAAACATATCCCTTAATTTTATTTACAATAATTTTAATACCATAGTTTCTCTGGTAATGAATAAAGGTTATTTGGTAATTTCTGGTTTTAATCATAAAGATAAAGAAAAATATGTGAATCTAGCAAGTAAAAACGATATGCACTTAGTTTCAGAATTTCAAGAAAAACCCTGGATATCGCTAGTTTTCAGAAAATTATCATTTTGATACTTTCAATGCAAAATATATAATACCCTTTACCCTGAATTAGGTAGTTAGAATGAAAAATACAGATTTATTATATGAAAAACAATTTGAACACGACGCATGTGGTGTCGGATTTGTAGCTGATATAGAAGGGAAAAGAACGAATCGAGTTCTAACAAAAGCTATAGAAGGAGTAATCAATTTAACTCATAGAGGTGCTATTGGTGGAGACCAAAAAACTGGAGATGGAGCCGGAATACTTACTCAATTGCCTCTTGAGCTTTTTAATGACTTGCTTCAAGACGAAGGTGTGAAAAACATCAAACTCGGTAATTTAGGTGTTGGAATGTTTTTTTTGCCTAACAAGGCGGCAGTTAACCACTCTGAAACTATCCAAATAATAGAAAATACTATATTAGAAGATGGGGTAAAATTATTACTAACTAGGAGCGTTCCAGTTAATACTACTGTTTTAGGCGAAAAAGCATTAGATACCTTACCAGAAATCTACCAATTTTTTGTTTCCCCTAAAAGCTCTCTGAATCAAGACAAATTTGAAAGACAGCTTTTCAAGATAAGAAAAAAAATTGAAGCAAAAGCTATAAAAAACAAGATAGAAGACTTATATTGCTGTTCCTTTTCTTCAAAAACAATATGTTACAAAGGAATGCTCGTACCTCGTCAATTAGATCAATTCTATCTTGATTTAAGGAATCCAAATTATAAAACTAATTTGGCTGTTTTTCATTCACGATACAGCACTAATACATTTCCTGATTGGAAATTAGCACATCCTTATAGAGCAATTGGACACAATGGAGAAATCAACACACTGATGGGTAATAAAAGCTGGATAAGAGCCAGAGAAAATTCAGCAATATCTAAAATTTGGAAAGAAAACATCAATGATATAAAGCCGTTTGTTGCTGCTGATGGAAGTGATTCTGCAGACTTAGACAACGCATTAGAGTTACTAACGTTGTCTGGTAGAAGCATTCTTGAATCGGTATGTATGCTGATACCAGAAGCTTACGAAAAAGACCCAGACATAAATGAAGATTTAAGAGCATTTTATGATTATAGCTCTTGTATTGTTGAGCCATGGGATGGCCCTGCAGCCGTGGTATTTACTGATGGTAGATATGTAGGGGCTGCTTTAGATAGAAATGGCTTGAGACCCATTCGTTATAACATTACAGATGACAATTTGATTGTTTTGGGTTCCGAAATTGGAATAGTCGATATTCCACCAAAGAATATAATTAGGTCCGGGCGTGTAGCCCCTGGAAAGATTTTGGCAGTAGACACAAAAGAAAAGATATTAATGTTTGATAATGAAATAAAAGAAAATCTTTCTAAATCAACTAATTATAAAGACTGGGCCTCTGAAAGTTTTCATAAAGCATCAGAGATGTTATCAGCCAACGAATTAAACAAAAATGTTGAAATCGATTTAAACGAAGATGATTTACTAAATCTACAAAAAGCTTTTGGTTACACCCTCGAAGATATGGAGAGATTGATAGAGCCAATGAGTATCAATGGAAAAGAGCCAATGGGTTCAATGGGGGATGATACACCAATATCAGCGTTATCATCAAAACCCAAATCAGTTTTCACTTATTTTAAACAAAGATTTGCCCAGGTAACTAATCCACCAATAGATCCTTATAGAGAAGAAAGTGTAATGTCCTTAAGAGTATTAATAGGAGACAAATCAAATTTCCTTGATTCACTTAATCGGAAACAAGAGTTTTTTTATTTTGATTCTCCCATAATAACAAACGAAGAAATAAATTGGATTAAGAAATTAAAACCAAAGAAATTTAAAGTATCTACCATAGAAACGCTGTTTGCTGCTAACAAAGAAAACAATTTAAAAACCTCTTTGAAAAAAATCGTAACTAAGTCTATAAACGAAGTTGATAATGGTGCTAAGATTCTTTTGCTTTCGGATAAAAATATATCTCAAAATAAAGCACCAATTCCAATAATGCTTGCAGTTAGCGCAATTCATCACGAATTAATTTCTCAGGGCAAAAGAATGAAAGTTTCAATTGTTGTTGAATCAGGAGAAGTTAGGGAAGACCATCAAGTCTGTTGTTTATTAGGGTATGGAGCTTCTTGTATTAATCCGTATTTAGCTTTTGCTAGTGTCAAAGATTGGATGAAAAAGTTTGATGATAAAATTGAGGTTTATTTATCAAATTATAAGTTAGCACTGGAACGAGGAGTATTAAAAGTAATGTCAAAAATGGGCATCAGCACTGTTGCAAGCTACACCGGCTCGCAAATTTTTGAAATTGTGGGAATAGATACACAGACAACTGATACTTATTTCCCAGGTACGGTTAGTAGAATCGAAGGAGTTTCAATAGACAATTTTGAGGCTGATACTTTAGCTCTCCATTCTAATGCATTTAACGTAGAGAAGAAACATAAGCTCGGAGAAGAAGGAATCTATCGTTTTAGAAAGGGTGGAGAATATCACTACTTTAATCCTTTAATTTTTAAAAGTATTAGAAAATTGTCAAAGACTGGATCTTATGACGATTATAAAAAATTTGTTTCACTACATGAAGATAGACCACCATCAATGATTAGAGATTTATTTGAATTTGATTCTTTAGGGGAAATACCAATTGAGCAAGTTGAAGACGTAGAAGAAATATTTAAAAGATTCAGGACAGGTGCAATGTCTCATGGTGCTTTAAGCACTGAAGCGCATGAAGCCGTAGCTATTGCTGTTAATAAGATTGGTGGAAAAAGTAACAGCGGAGAAGGTGGAGAGAATTCTAAAAGATTTACAAAAGACGCAGATGGTAGTTGGCGAAATAGTGCAATTAAACAGGTTGCTTCTGGACGGTTTGGGGTAACCCCTGAATATCTAGCATCAGCCGAGATGATAGAAATCAAAATGGCACAAGGTGCAAAGCCCGGGGAAGGTGGTCAAATACCAGGCCCTAAAGTTAGTTCAGAAATAGCTTCACAGCGATTTTCTGTTCCTGGTGTAGGATTAATATCCCCACCACCGCACCATGATATATACAGCATAGAAGACTTAGCACAACTTATATATGATCTCAAACACGCGAATACCACTGCTCGCATAAGTGTAAAGCTTGTTTCTGAAGTTGGTGTTGGAACCGTAGCCGCGGGTGTTGCAAAGGGATATGCGGACAATATACAAATAAGTGGAAGTGAAGGTGGAACAGGCGCATCTCCTTTGGGGTCTATAAAAAATGCTGGTATTCCGTGGGAAATGGGATTAGCTGAAACACAGCAAGTTTTGGTCATGAATGATTTACGCGGACGAGTAAGCTTGACCGTTGATGGAGGCTTTCAGAGAGGTTTTGACGTTGTTGTGGCAGCGATACTGGGAGCTGATGCATATGGATTTGGTACTTCAGTCTTAGTTTCATTAGGATGCGTTATGGCAAGGCAATGTCACCTTAATACATGTCCTGTAGGAATAGCCTCACAAAAACCAGAATTAAGGGAAAAATTTCCAGGAATACCTGATGAAGTCGTCAACTATTTCTATGCAATCGGAAACGACATAAGAGAAATTTTGTCTAAAATTGGAGTGAAATCTATTAATGATATTATTGGAAGAACTGAATTGTTAAAAATTAAATCCAACATACCTTTTAACAAAACTAGCAATATAGATTTGTCAAAACTCATAGGCGATCCTGATCCATCTAACAAGAAACCAAGAAGGCAGGTTTTTAAAAGAAACGATAGAAGTGAAAACCCAATTGATTTCGAAATATTAAAAGATGTTGCATCGAGTATCGAGAATGGGGAAAGGAATTCTCTTGAGTTGCCAATACGGAATACAGATAGAACAGTCGGAGCAATACTGTCGAGTGAAATAGTAAAAAAATACGGAAACAAAGGATTGCCAAATGATACTGTCACTATTAATCTCAGAGGAATTGCTGGGCAGAGTTTCGGTGGATATTTGGTAAACGGAGTTAGTTTGTTTTTAGAAGGAGAAGCCAATGACTATGTAGGAAAATCTATGCATGGAGGAAAGGTAATTATCTTTCCAGATAGAGATACCAATTATTTAGCAGAAGGAAATTCTATTATTGGCAATACGGTTTTGTATGGCGCAACTGGTGGATACTTCTATGCTGCTGGATGCGCCGGCGAAAGATTTTGTGTTAGAAATAGCGGAGTTGTTGCGATAGTTGAAGGGGTAGGGGATCACGCTTGCGAGTATATGACAGGTGGAGAAGTTTACATAATTGGTCCAATTGGAAAAAATCTAGGAGCAGGGATGTCAGGAGGTCTTGCTTACATATTAGATGAAAATAAAGATATCAACCATCAAGTTAACCACGAAATGGTTTCAATAGAAAAAATCACAAGAAAAGATATAGAAAAAATTAAATTTAAACTCAACGAACATTACAAATTGACCAAGAGCAATAAAGCCAAGAAAATTCTTGATAATTTCCAAGTTTACGAACCAAGATTTCTAAAGATTGTACCTAAAGAAATCTCAAAATTATTAAAGTCGAAAGGTATCAATATTGACGACTTTGATTTTGTAAATCCAAAATTAGACTAATCTTTTTTAAACTTTCTTATTGTACTGAAAACAGGAAAATTCAGAGGAGATTTCTTTTTAGATACAGATTTCTTTTGAATACCTCTCATTGCAATCATAGCCCCATTATCTGTACAAAATATTTTCGAAGGAAAAATAGTTTTAAACTTAGTTAATTCAGACTGTGCAACTTCACGAAGTCTTGAATTACAGGCTACTCCACCACAGAATAAAATACTTTTTGGTTTGTAATCCAAAGAAGCTTTTTTCATTTTAGCAATTAATGACTTGACTATTGCTTCTTGATAAGACGAGGCGATATCGTTAATATCTTTTTCCCAATCACCTCTTTTTTCTAAATAATATCTAAGAGATGTTTTTAATCCACTGAAACTAAAATTTAGAGAATTTTTTAATTCAGGAATAGGAAAAGTATGAAATTCCTTATTAGCATTTTTAGAAACTTCGTCAATTCTAATGCCACCAGGGTAACCTAGCCCAAGCATTTTTGCGCCTTTATCAAACGCCTCACCAGCTGCATCATCTATTGTTGATGATATTTCTTTAAAGTTAATTTCATCTTCAAGGTAATAAATGCTTGTGTGTCCTCCAGAGACTACTAAGCAAATTGCTGGGAAATCTACCACATTCTCAATAAAGCAAGAGGCAATATGACCCTCTAAGTGATTTATTGGCATAAGCTCATTATCATTTAACAAAGATAATGCCTTTGCTGTTGAAACACCAATCATCAAACAGCTTAAAAGACCTGGACCATTGGTTACACAAATCGTATCAATTTCGTCAATATGTCTACCCGCAGTTTTTAATGAATGTTCTACCATTGGTATGATTTTTTCTAAATGATTTTTAGATGCAATTTCTGGAACAACGCCACCAAATTCTTTGTGAATACTTGCTTGGCTATAAAGAGCGTTTGACAACACTTTGCTATTTTCATCTAGAATAGCCACGCCTGTTTCGTCACAAGATGTTTCGATTCCCATAAAATATTTCATAAGCTTTTAAACCTACCATAATTATTTTCAATATGAACTAATTGTTCAAATCTGTGGTAAAATTTACTCAAAAATGGTTAAAAACAACAGTCATATTTATAAAAATCAAGACTCTATTTCTCGAGAGCCTTTTCCAAATTCAAAAAAAGTTTATGTTAAAGGTGAGATTCATAAGTCATTGAAAGTAGCTATGAGAGAAATAGAAATATCTGAATCTGAGAATTTTTATTCCACAAATCCTTCTAATACTAAAGCATTTTTTACTACTTATGACACTAGTGGACCTTACACTGACCCTAAAATTAAGATTGATGTAAGAAAAGGACTTCCAAAGATGAGAGAGAAATGGATATTAGCAAGAAATGATGTAGAGGCTTCAAAACAGTGTTCTTCGGTTTTTGCTAAAAAGGAAAGAACTAACAATAAAAAAGATTTGATTCCATTAAAGTTTTTGAATAGAAAGCCACTATTAGCAAAGCCTAAGCAGAACGTTACCCAAATGCATTATGCTAAAAATGGCGTTATAACCCCAGAGATGGAATATATATCTATTAGGGAAAACCAACGAATAGAAAGTTTTATTTCTGAGGACAACAACCTCTTTGCAACTCATAAAGGAACCGAGTTTCATTCTCAGATTAGCAAGAAATTCATAACACCAGAATTTGTTAGGTCTGAAATTGCTTCAGGAAGAGCCATAATACCTTCCAACATTAATCATCCAGAATCTGAACCCATGATAATTGGCTCAAACTTTCTTGTTAAGATCAATGCCAATATTGGCAACTCTGCTGTTACTTCAAGTATAGAAGAAGAAGTAGAAAAAGCGGTCTGGTCATGTAGATGGGGGGCCGATACAATTATGGATCTTTCTACCGGTGCAAACATACACCAAACAAGAGAATGGATAATTAGAAATAGCCCTGTACCAGTAGGAACAGTGCCAATTTATCAAGCATTAGAAAAGGTGAAAGGAAAAGCAGAAGATTTAAATTGGAACGTATACCGTGACACTCTTGTAGAGCAAGCTGAACAAGGAGTTGATTATTTTACTATTCATGCTGGTGTACTTTTACGTTATATTCCAATGACCGTAAAAAGAAGAACAGGGATAGTTTCTAGGGGTGGCTCTATAATGGCTAAATGGTGCCTTTCGCATCATGAAGAGAATTTCCTTTATACAAAATTTGAAGAAATATGTGAAATAATGAAACAATATGATATAGCATTTTCGTTAGGAGATGGTCTGAGACCGGGCTCAATTTATGATGCAAACGATGAAGCGCAATTTGCTGAACTTGAAACATTAGGAGAGCTCACTGATATAGCTTGGGAAAATGACATCCAAACTATGATTGAAGGCCCTGGACATGTACCAATGCAAATGATTAAAGAGAACATGGATAAACAAGTAGAGATTTGCAAAGGAGCTCCCTTCTACACCCTAGGTCCGTTGACCACAGATATTGCTCCTGGATATGATCATATAACTTCCGCAATTGGAGCAGCTATGATTGGCTGGTATGGAACCTCTATGCTTTGCTATGTTACACCAAAAGAACATTTAGGCTTGCCAAACAAAGAAGATGTAAAGAATGGAGTTATAGCTTATAAAATAGCCGCACATGCTGCAAATCTTGCGAAAGGTCATCCAACTGCACAATATAGAGACAATCTTTTAAGTAGAGCAAGGTTTGAATTCAAATGGGAGGATCAATTTAATTTATCTCTTGACCCTTATACCGCAAGGCTATTTCATGATGAAACACTTCCGTCTGACAATGCTAAAGTGGCACATTTTTGTTCTATGTGTGGACCAAAATTTTGTTCAATGAAAATAACACAAGAAATAATGAATGAGTTTGGTAACCAAGATAGTAAAAATGAAGATATTGATAAAGAGCTTGAAAAAAAATCAAAAGAATTTAAGGATTCTGGCGGCGATATATATATCAAAGTAAGCTAAACTTAATTTAGAAATTATGCCTAAGAGAACAGATATTAAATCAATCCTAGTTATAGGTTCTGGACCAATAGTAATTGGACAGGCCTGCGAATTCGACTACTCCGGAACACAAGCATGTAAAGCTTTAAAAGAGGAAGGGTATAAAGTTATATTGATTAATAGCAATCCTGCTACCATTATGACAGATCCAGATTTTTCCGATAGAACATATATTGAACCTATCAATATAGAGATTGTAGAAAAAATAATTCAAAAAGAAAAACCTGACGCAATACTTCCAACTATTGGTGGACAGACGGCATTAAACATTGCTATGGAATTAGATTCAAAGGGTTTGCTACAGAAATACAATGTCGAATTAATTGGAGCTAAAGTTGAGGCAATTGAAAAAGCAGAAAAGAGAGAAAATTTCAAAAAAGCAATTGAATCGATTGGACTCAGAGTTCCAAGAAGTGAGGTTGTCAATAACATTAAAGATGCAATTACATCTATTAAAAAAATAGGGTTCCCTGCCATAATTCGTCCTTCTTTTACATTAGGAGGGACAGGGGGATTTATTGCTTATTCAAACACAGAATTAGAAGGACTTTTGAAAAACGCCTTGGATTCAAGCCCTATATCAGAAATACAAATAGACGAATCCATAATTGGATGGAAAGAATTTGAGCTAGAGGTTGTAAGAGATTCTAAAGATAATGTTGTAATAATTTGTTCAATAGAAAATTTTGATCCGATGGGAATCCATACAGGAGATAGCATTACAGTTGCTCCCTCTCAAACATTGAGCGACAAACAGTATCAGCTACTCAGAGATTATTCAATAGATATAATAAGAGAGATAGGTGTTGATACAGGTGGATCCAATATTCAATTTGGTGTTGACCCAAAAAATGGAGACATTGTCGTTATTGAAATGAATCCACGAGTATCTAGAAGTTCGGCCTTAGCTTCCAAAGCAACTGGCTATCCAATAGCAAAAATAGCAGCAAAATTAGCTGTTGGGTACACCTTAGATGAACTACCTAATGATATAACTATAGATACGCCAGCATCTTTTGAGCCGACCTTAGATTATGTTGTTGTTAAGATACCAAGATTTACATTCGAGAAATTTCCTCAGACAAAACCTGAACTAGGAACACAAATGAAGTCAGTTGGCGAGGTAATGTCAATCGGAAGCACCTTTAAAGAAGCACTAGGCAAAGCAATGAGATCACTAGAAATTGACAATTCTGGTTTCGACTTGTATGAGGACGATAAAGATAAAATTATTAAAATTTTAAAATCTAACAATCCAAAAAAACTTTGGTACCTAGCTAATGCTTTAAGGGCAGGAATGAGTATTGACGATATTTATAAATTAACGAAAATAGACAAATGGTTCTTGAACAATATAAAAGAAATAATTGATTTAGAGTTTCTTATTAAGAAAAAATGCAAGAAAAGTTTAGACGAGGAAGTAATGCAGACAGCGAAGAAAAATGGTTTTTCCGATTCTGTCATCTCAGATTTATTAAATAAAAAGGAAGAAGAAATAAGAGATTTTAGAATTGCTAACGGTATAGTTCCATCTTACAAGATGGTAGATACATGCGCAGCGGAGTTTGAAGCTTATACACCATATTTATATTCTACCTATCAATCTGAAGATGAATCAAAGCCAACTAAAAAGAAAAAGATAGCAATATTAGGTGGGGGACCTAACAGGATAGGACAAGGGATTGAGTTTGATTATTGTTGCGTACATGCTTCTTTTGCATTAAAAGATGATGGATACCAAACTTTAATGATTAATTGCAATCCTGAGACTGTCAGCACAGATTATGATATTTCTGACAAGCTTTATTTTGAGCCACTGACCGCCGAAGATACAATCTCTATAATAAATAAAGAAAAGCCAGATGGAACAATAGTCCATCTAGGAGGACAAACTCCTCTGAAGCTAGCGCTTGATCTTGAAAAAGCTGGAGCAAACATTATTGGTACTTCAGCTGATAGCATTGATTTGGCTGAAGACAGAGAGAGGTTTAAGAATTTAATGCAAGAGTTAGGAATACTTCAGCCAGAATCAGGGATTGCTAATTCTTCTGATGAAGCACTGAAGTTATCAACTATTATCGGCTATCCAATTATAGTGAGACCTTCTTATGTGTTAGGTGGCAGGGCAATGGAAGTTGCATATTCAGAAAACGATTTAATTAAATATCTAAACGAAGCTGTAAGTGTCTCCAACAAAAGGCCAGTTCTGATAGATAAGTTTTTAAATGATGCAAAAGAGGTTGATGTTGATGCAATCTCTGATGGAGAAAATGTAGTAATTTGTGGAATACTTGAACATATAGAAGAAGCTGGAGTTCATTCAGGAGATAGTACAATGGTACTTCCTCCTTATTCTCTTGACCAAAATTTAATTAATGAAATTATAGAAAAGTCAAAAACTATAGCTCTTAGATTAAAAGTAAAAGGATTAATGAATATTCAATATGCTGTTAAAGAAAACTCGATATATATCATAGAGGTTAATCCAAGAGCTAGTAGAACAGTTCCATTTATAAGTAAGGCGATTGGAGTGCCAATTGCTAAAATTGCTTCAAAAGTAATGGCTGGGAAAAAATTAACTGAATTAAATTTCACCAAAGAAACTGTCATAAAGCATTTTGCAGTTAAAGAATCTGTTTTTCCTTTTATCAAATTTCCAGATGTAGATACACTGCTAGGACCAGAAATGAAATCAACTGGAGAAGTAATGGGTCTTGATGATGACCTAGCTGGGGCATTTGCAAAAGCACAAATTGCCGCGGGAAACAATTTACCGATTGAAGGCAATGCATTTGTAAGCATTAAGGACGAAGATAAGCCAAAAATAATTGATTTATGTAGGAAGTTGATCCAACTCGATTTTAATATTATAGCAACACGAGGCACACATGATTTTTTAACTAAAAACTCAATAAACTCAAAAGTTGTAAAAAAAGTTAAAGAAGGACATCCAAATATTGTCGATTTAATTAAAGATAATGAAATTGATATAGTAATGAATACAACTCTTACAAAAATGGAAGTTACGGAATCGTTCTCAATAAGAAGAACAGCCTTGACTAGACAAGTTCCATATTTTACAACTGTTGCAGGAGCTTTTGCTGCTGTAGAAGCAATTGAGTATCTCAAGAATGATTCAATTAGAGTTAAACCACTTCAAGAATATTTTTAAAAGGTATAATTAATTATGGACCAATTACCCATTAGCCCTAAAGGTTTTGAGATGCTACAAGCTGAATTAAAGCGCTTGAAAACAGAAGAAAAACCAAAGATAATAAAGATGATTGAATTTGCAAGATCCCTTGGCGATTTATCTGAAAATGCTGAATATGAAACCGCAAAAGATAAACAAGCATTTAATGATAAACGCATATCCGAACTTGAGACCAAACTTTCTTCTTGTGTTGTTATCGACCCTTCAAAAATAAAAGATAAGTCAAAATTGATTTTCGGTCTTTCTTTTGAAATTGAAGATTTGGATTCTGGGGACAAGAAAACCTTTCAGCTATTAGGTCCTGAAGAATCTGATCCCAACACTGGTTCTGTATCTATTCAATCACCTATAGGATCGTCAGTCCTAGGGAGAGAAGAAGGAGATGAATTCACAGTTAGGACACCCGCAGGACCAAGGGACTATGTACTTAATAAGATTTTTTAATGAAGAATTATATTACAATCTTTTTTTTGGTTCTCATAGACCAAATTACAAAATATTCTGTTACTCAAAATCTATCTTTAAATGAAACCCATTATATTACTAACTATCTGAATCTTATTTACATTGAAAATAGAGGTCTTATCTTGGGAGCGTTTTCGGGGGTTAATCCCAATATTATGCTTTTGGTTCACATATTGTTATTCATAATAGCGCTATTTGTTATAAAAAAGTTTTTATATTCTTACAGCGAGTTAAAAAATGTAGCCATACTCTTTTACTCAGGAGCTATTGGGAATACTATCGATAGGATTTTCAAGGAAGGAGTAATAGATTTTATTGATTTTCACTATATGGGAATTCACTGGCCAGCTTTTAACTTAGCAGACTTCTTAATCTCTCTAGGTGTTATTATACTAATATATAAACTTTTTAAAGGGCACGGTAGTATTTCGTTGTACTGAGGATTTAGCTTTGTTTACAGGAATTATTGAGGAAGTAGGAAAAATTTCAAGCATTAACAAATTAAAAACTGGCGAATATGTTTTATCAATTAGCTGCAAGAAAATCAAGCCGTTTAACTTATCTATAGGTGATTCAATTGCTGTTAATGGAACTTGTCTTACTGTGACAAGTAAGAAAAAAACACTATTCCAGACACTTGCTTCACAAGAAACTTTAACAAAAACCAATTTGAAAAATAAGAATATAAAATCTTTAGTCAATTTAGAGAGAGCTATGAAAGCGAATTCTAGATTTGGTGGACACATAGTAAGTGGACATATAGATTCAACTGCAGTAATTAAAAAAATAGAAAAAAAAGGTAAGTCTACTGAATTCTGGTTTTCTGTTAACAAGAGATTTAAAAAATACATTATCGAAAAAGGTTCAATATCAATCGACGGTATCAGCTTAACAATTAATGTTATAAAACAAAATTTGTTTTCAGTTAATATAATTCCTCATACATTTTCACAAACTAATTGTTCTGATTGGAAAAAAAACGGTTTAGTTAACATCGAGTTTGATATTGTAGCTAAACATATTGAAAGATTAATGAATTATGAAAAATAACAATATATATTTGATAGGATTTATGGGAGCTGGCAAAACCACTGTTGGTAGCGAGCTTGCGAAACTAACTTCATATACGCTATTAGACACTGATCAATTAATCGTTGAAGACTCCAATATGGACATTGTTGAAATTTTTGAATTACATGGAGAAGATTATTTTAGAGATTTAGAATCTAATAAACTAATTCAAATCTCTAATCAAAAAAATCTAATTGTATCGACTGGAGGGGGGATAATTATAAGGGAGAAAAATAGAAAAATATTGAGTAAACATTTTTCAATATACCTAAGAGCTTCTTATGAGATAATCTTTAACAGAATAAAGAAAGATCAAACACGACCCCTTCTAAATACAGACGATCCTTATTCTTCGGGACTAAAACTATTTGAAAGTAGGAAAGAAATTTATGAGTCTTTTGACTTTAGCATTGATACTGATAATTTAGAACCTGTTGACGTAGCAAAAGAAATTCTAAAAATATATAGAGATGTCCAACAATCATAATATTACAGCAGAAATAAAATCTATAGTATTGTCTTCTGGCTTTGACCTCGTAGGTGTTTCTAAAGCTAAAAGACTTGATGATGATATGTATCTTAGAAATTGGATTGATAATAATTACCAAGCGGAAATGACATACATGGAAAACATTTCAAAAAGATCAGACATTAGAGAAATTAATGCATCTTTTAAATCAATTATTACTTGTGGCATAAATTACAATTCCATCGAAAATAAAAATACTTCTGAATATGCGAACAATCAAAATAAAGGCTGGATATCAAGATATGCAACAGGAGATGATTACCACAAATTGTTAGAACGAAAATTAAAACAAATATCAGCTCAAATAAAAAATCTTTATAATCGTGACATAGCAACCAAATACTATGTCGACACAGGCCCAGTACTTGAGAGGGCATATGCTAGAAACGCAGGTGTCGGCTGGGTAGGAAAAAATTCTTGTGTTATCAATAGAGAAGTAGGTTCATGGATTTTCTTGTCGGAGATACTTATAGATCAAGAATTGGACTACGACCTAGAGACAAAAGATATGTGCGGGAGTTGTACTCGTTGTATTGACTCATGTCCAACTCAAGCAATAATTTCAGAAAAAGTTATAGATTCAAATAAATGTATCTCATATTTGAATATTGAAAATAAAAAATACATCAACAACGATATTGCTAGTAAATTTTTAAACAATATTTATGGATGCGATATATGCCAAGAGGTTTGCCCTTGGAACAAAAAAGCAAAGCTAACTGATATTGGAACTTTTAATAGAAGAGATGAATTTGTATCGCCAGACCCAGTGAATATTTTAAACAAAATTGAGGAAAACTGGGAGAAGCTTAAAATTAAGAGCCCAATGAAAAGGGTTAAAAAGGAAGGTCTCATAAGAAATATATTAATCGTCTTAGGCAATTCATCTTGTTCTGAACACATTGAAATCCTCGAAAAATACTTGAATAGCAAAAATATTATCCATGCAAAAACAGCAAAAGATTCTATAGAAAGACTACGTTCGTCAATTAATTCTTGACACAATTTCTTAATGTGTTTAGTTTATTTTTGGAGGTTTATTATGACCGAAGAGAGAAAAGCAGCCGTGACACTTAAAGGTAATCCAATTACTTTATTTGGACCGGAGTTAAAAGTTGGAGAGAAAGCCCCTGATTTTACTTGCGACCAAGGACTTGGACCAACCATTTCATTATCTGACATGGGAGACAAAGTGAAAGTTTTTAATGTATTACTTTCCATTGCAACACCAGTTTGTCAGACACAGACAAGAAAATTTAATGAAGAACTAGGAAATATAGATAGCGAGTTAGAGGCTTATATTGTAAGTGTTGATTTGCCAATGTCACATAAAACTTTTTGTGGGACCGAAGGAATTGAAGCCATAAAAGGACTTTCTGATTATAAAAACAATAGCTTTGGTTCAGCATATGGAGTTTTAATGAGTGAGCACAAAGTATTGTGTAGAGCCGTATTTGTTATCGATAAAGATAATATTATCCAGCATGTTGAATATGTTAGTGAAATTGCAGAAGAACCAGATTATGATGCAGCTCTTAATGTTATCAAAAGTCTACTGTAATGAGCGAATCTATAACTAAAGAAAAAGTTCTAGAAGCATTGTCTCAGGTCTATGACCCAGAGATACCCATAGACATAGTGAACCTAGGACTTGTTTACAGCATAAAAATTGAAAATGATATTGTTGATCTTGAGATGACCATGACATCTCCTGGTTGCCCATCCGCAAGAGAAATAATAATGGAAGCACAAAATATTGTCAGCGACATAGATGGTGTAAAAGAGACCAACATAGAAATAGTTTGGGATCCCCCTTGGACACCAGAGAAGATGAGCGAAGAAGCAAAGCTAAGCATGGGTATGGATTGATGACAAAAAAGAAATTAACTGTAGGAGATAGGGCACCAAGTTTTAGCTATAAATTCGAAGACAAGAAAGTAGTTTCACTTAAAGATTATTTAGGGAGCAAAGTTTTAGTTTATTTTTATCCACGAGATAACACCCCAGGATGTACAAAGCAAGCTTGTTCTCTACGTGATTCTAAAAAAGATTTTGAAAATCTAGGAATAGAAATCTTAGGTATTAGTAAAGATTCTGAAAAATCACATATGAATTTTGAATCTAAACATCAGCTGAATTTTACTCTAATACCAGACACAGAAAAAAAAATAATTTCGCTTTACGGCGTTTTGAATGATTCCGGTTCAGCACAAAGAGTATCTTTCCTTATTGATGAAAAAGGTAAAATTATCAATATATGGAACAAAGTTGATACTAAAGAGCATGGAAAAGAGATATTAGATTTCGTTAATACTTAAGATGACTATTTTTGTTACGGGAACAGACACAAACATTGGTAAAACTTTTGTTACCGCATTGTTGGTCGGATGTTTAAGTTCAAAATATAATAAAATTGCTGTAGTTAAACCTATCGAATCAGGAGTAGTTAAATCATCTAAGTCCGACCTGAATTCCATTAAAAAAATTCTTAAAAAAAAGTCAGACAAAGTTGATTTTTATAATTTTGTTACTTTCAAGCAGCCAGTTGCTCCATTTACAGCATCTCTAATAAATAAAAAACCCATTGATTTTAACATGATAGTTAAAAATATTAATCATCTTAAAGGTAAATATGATTTGGTTGTTATTGAAGGAGCAGGAGGCTTGAAGGTTCCCATAACAAAAAAACTTCAAATGATTGATTTAATTAAAAAAATCAAAGCCGATGTAATTTTGGTCACATCCCCTTCACTTGGAACAATTAATCATACATTGCTATCTTATGAAGCTTTAAAGAGAATGAAGATAAAATTCAGAGGAATTATAATTAATAACTATCCAAAAAAGCCAAATATCTCAGAAATTTATAATCCCATTATAATATCTCAAAATAATGTGAAAATTCTCGGTTTAGTCCCTCGTTTTAGTTCTTCAGATTCAAAAAAGTCGAAAATTAACTACAAAAATTTCTTTGACCCTTCTCTGAATGGAACCTTTAATCTTAAAAATTTTTTACAAACTTGTAATTTAAAATTCTCAAAGATTTCGAATAAAGTCAGCTAATTGACAGTAAAAATCCACTATGATACCCTTTTCCGAGTCCTATACGAAATCGGCTGTGAATAAGGATTACATCGTTGTCAAAGAAACTAGCGCTTATAACAATTTCTGCATTTTTGCTCGCTCTTGTTGCTATCTATTTTGCTTTTCTAAGAGATGTTGCACCTTATCAACCCATAGCCTTTAGCCACAAAATTCATGTAGGTGTTAACAATATTCCTTGCCAATATTGTCATTCTTATGTTGCTAAATCTTCACAACCTGGAATTCCATCAGTTATGGAATGTATGGGATGCCATCAATATGTTAAAGCCGAATACGACCCCAAAGATCCCAAAACAGTATATCAATACAAAGGAAAACCTATAAATCCAAACGACTATCTCTATGATGGCCGTAGAAGAATTAAGTTTGAGGATGAAATAAAAAAACTAGCCGGTTATTGGGAACGGAAAGAAGATATTCCTTGGGTAAATTATCATTACGTCCCAGAACACGCGAAGTTCCCTCACAAACCTCATATTAGATATGGCTTAGAATGTAAGACGTGTCATGGGAACGTTGAAGATGTTGATATACCAAAACCAATTGTAAACATAAAAATGGGATGGTGTATAAGTTGTCACGAAGAAAAATTAGATAAGAATTTTAAAGAACTTGAAGATATACATAAAGGGATTTCTGAATTAAGCGAACTAGAGAAAAGAATAATGACTCACACAGGAAGAATACCTTACAACAAACTCTACAAGGACAAGAAGAAATTAGGTGAAGTATGGACTGAAACCCAAGAATCAGAAAGATTAATTAACATTGACAAGGAGGTCGCTTGGCTTAAAGATTGTTCCACGTGTCACTATTAAGCTAAGATTATAAAGTTTAAATGAGTTCTAATTCAAAAAAAGAAAATGGTGCTTTAAGCCGAAGAGATTTTCTTAAAGCAATTTCTGCAATCGGAGGAGCCGCAGTTATTTCGTCTGGATGTTCTCCGGAACCTTTAGACAAATTAGTTTCATATGCAATTCCTCCAGAGAATGTAATCCCAGGTATTCCAAATTTTTATTCAACTGCTCTCCCACATTCACCTGTTGGTGCATCCATCATTGTTAAAGTAAGAGAAGGCAGGGCAATTAAAGTGGAGGGGAACCCTCTTGATCCAGTCTGTAAAGGTTCGACGTCTGCCGAGACTCAAGCTTCTCTTCAAGGCTTATATGATCCAGATAGAATCAAACAACCTTTATTTAGGAATGATAGAAGCAACCTAGTTCCTCTTACATGGGGATCAGGACTTGATATCTTAACTAAAAAATTAAACGAAAAGCAAAAAACGATATACTTTATATCCGACAATACAACCGGAACTTTAGATAAGCTTTTAGACGCATTCTGCAATAAAATAAATGCAAAAAGAATTAAATATGAAACATTATCCTACGAGCATATTTCTTACGGAAATTATCTCTCTTTTGGGAAAAGACTAATTCCTACTTATAAAATTGAGGATGCTAGATATTTACTAAGTTTCGGAGCAGACTTCCTTGAAACTTGGTTGTCTCCAGAAGAATATACTTCGAGATTTACAAAGATGCACTCTATCAAAGGGAAAAGGAAAGGAAAATTCGTTCAAGTGGAACCAAAACTTACTCTTACTGGAGCCAAGGCAGATGAATGGGTTCCATCGGCTCCAAATACAAATCTTTATTTAGTATTGGGTCTTATTAATTACATTAAGCAAAAAAGGTTAAACAAAAATCCAGTTCCAAATACTTTTGCCAACCTGTCCGATTTTGATTTATCTACAACAAGTAAGGTTACTGGTATTTCAACCAAATCAATTAAGAAAATAGCAGAAGATTTTGCAAAGTCTAAGTCCTCCCTTGCAATAGGTGGTTCAATATCGAACGCAGGAGAAGATGAATACTTGACTGTTCTCGCAATAAACCTACTTAATTATATTACTAACAATTTAGATAAGATCGATTTTGATAACCATCTGTCCTTATCCAAGGCATCATCTTATTCTGAGATTCTAGATTTTGTAAATAAAGCAAAATCAGGAGAGGTTGATGTTGTATTAGTTCATAATGCCAACCCAGTTTATTCTCTTTCAGATTCCCTTGGTATTGCAAAAGCTTTTGAAAAAATTCCCTATAAAATTAGTTTCAATTCTAGCCTAGATGAAACCACTGAAATATGCGATTTAGTTTTACCTGATGCACATCCACTAGAACAATGGGGAGATTACGAAGGAAAAAAAGGAAATAGGTATCTCATCCAACCTGTAATGAAACCATTGTATGGAAATTTATCTCTTGGAGAGTGCATAGTTTCAATATTTAATAATGTCGAACCTATGGAAGAAAATATAACTTCTAACACTTATTTGGACTACTTGAAAAATTCCTGGAAAACATTCTCTGATGGGGGCTCTTTTAAAGATTTTTGGAATAAAACTCTTAAATCAGGGGGATTATTTAATGAAATAGCTAATACATCAAATATTTCATTTAATGCATCAGGAAAATATACAGTTAAAGTACCTGAATTTAACCAAGAAAAACTCAATTTACATATAACTCCATCATATAGATTCTATGATGGAAGAAGTGCAAACAAATCTTGGCTTCAAGAATTACCAGATCTTTTAACAACAGCAGTTTGGGATTCTTGGGTTGAAATTAATTCAAAACTTGCTGAAAAACTAAAAATCAAAGAAGGAGACTTCATTGATATTGAATCCGATTTTGGAAAGGTTACAACACAAGCTTATCTTTCTAAAGCCATGAGAGCTGATACAATTTCTATATCCTTAGGCCAAGGCCACAAATCAATGGGTCGTTACGCAAGTAATCGTGGAATAAATCCAACAAATTTAATAGATGGAAACAAAATAGGAAAAGCAGGAAATCTTGATTGGTCTTCAACAAAAGTTGTAATTGCAAAGACTGGCGAATGGTCTCAGTTTGTTAAGGTTCAAAATTCCTTTTCCCAAGAGAATAGGGATATTGCTCAAACTATAGCGTTATCAAAATTACTAAAAGATCATCATGATGATCATCATCATGGAGCCCATCATGCTGAGCACGATATGTACAGAGAATATGACTACTTTGTTCATAAATGGGGAATGAATATAGATTTAGACAAATGTGTTGGTTGCGGGGCATGTGTCGTGGCATGTTATGCAGAGAACAACATACCAGTTGTAGGAAAAGAGCAAGTTGCTAATGGTCGACATATGGCTTGGCTAAAATTAGAAAGATTCCAAGACGAAGAAGACCATCTTGGAGAGACAAGAGTAGATACTCGTATATTCCCACAACTATGTCAGCATTGTGAAAATGCTCCTTGCGAACCAGTTTGCCCCGTATTTGCAACCTATCATAATCCTGAAGGGATAAACGTCATGGTTTATAGTCGATGTGTAGGAACAAGATATTGCTCTAATAACTGTTCTTATAAAGTTAGAAGATTTAATTGGTTTAAATATGAGTGGCCAGAGCCTTTAAATTATCAGCTTAATCCAGACGTTACTGTTAGATCAAAAGGTGTCATGGAAAAATGTAACCTCTGTCTTCAAAGAATTAACGACGCTAAAGACAACGCTAAAGATGAAAACAGAAAGGTTAGAGATGGTGAAATTCGTCCCGCTTGTGAACAGGCATGTTCATGCGATGCCATTACTTTTGGAGATTTAAATGACCCTAAAAGCAAACTATCAAAAATCAACAAATCTGAACGAAAATATACCGTGCTAAGCGAACTAAACACAAGACCAACTATTTCTTATTTGAAAAAAATTGAGTGGGATAAAGATTAATGAGCAACATTTCTGAAGCAGATAAATACGCTAATCTAAACCAAACTGTAATGAACATGTTAAACAAACCTTCATTTGGTTGGTGGACTATCTTTGTAATCGACTTAATGTTTTTAGCCTTTGGAATCTATTGTTTTATGTATCAAGTTTATACCGGCTTAGGAGTTGCTGGGTATAGCCACCCTGTTTTATGGGGTGTCTATATTACTAATTTTGTCTTTTGGGTTGGTATTGCTCACTCTGGTACTTTGATATCAGCCGTCTTATATTTATTTAGAGCACGATTTAGAATGTCTATATACAGGATTGCGGAAGCAATGACTGTATTTGCTGTGTTTACCGCAGGATTGTTCCCTATTATCCACCTTGGAAGACCATGGAATTTTTACTGGCTGTTGCCTTACCCAAACCAGAGAGGTCTATGGGTAAATTTTGATTCACCACTATTGTGGGACGTATTTGCTGTTAGTACTTACTTAACTATTAGTTCGACCTTTTTCTTTATAGGGATGATTCCAGATATTGCTGCGATTAGAGATTCAGTAGTAGGCAAAGCAAAGAAAACTTTTTATTCTGTCCTCTCTCTTGGATGGAAAGGCTCAAGTTGGGAGTGGGGACATTACACAAGAGCCTATTTCTACTTTGCTGCTTTTGCTACTCCGTTAGTTATCTCAGTTCACAGTGTTGTTTCTTGGGATTTTGCAATGGCAAACACACCTGGATGGCACACAACAATCTTTCCACCATATTTTGTTGCTGGAGCGATTTTCTCCGGTCTTGCCATGGTTATAACTCTAGTTATCCCTCTTAGAAGCATATTTAAGATGGAGAATTATATTACCATGGACAATTTTGATGGTATGTGCAAAATGATTATACTGACATCCAGCATAGTCTTTTATGCTTACCTCACAGAATTTTTTATTGCATGGTACAGCGATAACAAATATGAATATGATCAATTTATATATAGAGCCACAGGTGATTACGCTCTATTTTACTGGACTATGATGTTTTGTAATGGAATTGTTCCTCATGTCTTATGGTTTAAAAAAATAAGACAAAATTTGAAAATTTTATTTGTAATTTCTTTGTTGATAAATGTTGGAATGTGGTTTGAGAGATTTAACATTATTGTCATTTCTCTTGCCAATGAATTTGAACCAGGTTCATGGGGACTATATAAACCATCTTGGGTTGAACTTGGAATTACTGTTGGAAGTTTTGCTTGGTTCTTTATGTTCTTCTTAATCTTTGTAAGAACATTGCCTGCACTTTCTATTGCTGAGATCAAGGAAATACTTCCTGTACCAAAGAAAAATGGAGGGTCTGATAATGAGTGATAAGAATCATGATATTCTTGGCGTATATTCATACGTAGATTTATTATTAGACTCAATAAAAGAATTGAGAAGCAAAGGGTTCGAAAGCATACAAGTTTTTACTCCTTGTCCGAATCATGAAATCGAAGATGCCTTAGATACTGGAAAAGAACCAAGCAAAGTAAAGTATTTTACTTTCTGTGGAGCAATTCTTGGTGCATTAGTTGGAGCATCATTTACAGTTCTTACTTCAATGGATTGGCCAATAGTAACCAGTGCCAAACCAATAGTTTCGATACCACCTTATATGATAATAATTTTTGAATGCATGATTCTTATCGGAGGTTTGTCTACCTTCTTAGGTTTGATAATCAACTCTAGATTAAGAAAAAATGTCGCGCCTCACCTTTACGATGAAAGGTTCAGTAATGATAAATTTGGCATATTGGTTAATTGCTCTAGCGAAAATTTAGAGGAAGTCGAATCAATATTAAATAAAAATGGGTCTGAAGAAATTAAGATTGATGGAAAAGTGCTTGAGAAAGAAGAAGCTCAACTAGAAGAAGAACAAATAGTAGAGGAAGTTAAACAAGAAGCCTCTAAGAAGGAAGACCGACCAAAAGTAGAAGAGCCTGCACCACAAGAAGAGGCAAAAACATCCGATAATGATGATTGGGGGCACAAGTCATCAGCGCAAGGTGAAGTAAAAAAAGAAGTTAAGACAGAAGAACCAAAAGCAGAAGAAGTTAAAGAAGAGGCTCCACCAAAAGTAGAACATAAAGTAGAAGAGGTAAAAGAAGAGGCTCCACCAAAAGAGGAACCAAAAGCAGAAGAGGTAAAAGAAGTTAAGACAGAACAACCAAAGCAAAATTTAGAAGACGAGAAAAAGAAGAAAATGGCTCGTTTGATGCAGATGGCTAAGAAGTCTCAAGGAGATAAGAAAGAGCCTAAAGCAGAAGAGCCTGCACCACAACAAGAGGTAAAGACATTTGATGATGACGACTGGGATCACAAGCCAGCAACGAAAAAAGAGGATAAAGATACATAATGAATAAGTGTTTTTTTGTTGCAGTTTTAATTTCTATTTTTCTTTTGGGAACGAATTCCTCTGTCTCTCTACCTTGGTCTACGGACATGTGGGATCATCCAAGCATTAAACCTTATGAAGAAGCAAGGGAATACCCTAAAGAATCTGTTTTTTCAGATAACTTACCTAGAGAGGAGTCAAGAGACTATTACGAAGCAATTGAAAAAGGGCCTAATAGAGGAAAACAATCATTATCCAAAGGAAAGGTTCTTTACGACACTTATTGCTATGCATGTCATGGAATGGAAGGAAAAGGGGATGGGCCTGTAATTGGGAACAACTTAAGACCAAAAAAGTATTTCTACCCTGTAGATTTATCTCAAAAACAAACTCAGAATAGAACTGATGGTTATATCTATGCGTATATTAGATACGGGGGCAAAGTAATGATGCCAGCTTATGGTAGGATTACGCCGAATGAAGCATGGGATTTAGTTTATTATGTTAGATACTTGCAAGGAAAAGTGAAATAGGGAAATAAAATGAGTTCAGATACTTCAGACATGTTAGATAAAAAAATAGTTTTTCCAAATATTGTTGAATACTCCCTTCTTGGAGGTTTCTTAATAGGATTAATAACTTTTGTTTCTTCATTGGCCCTCGGACATCAAGATGTTGCTTGGTCTGCATTTCATCTTAATTTTGTTTTCTGGGCTGGAATTAGTCATGGTGGAGTAATTTTTGCTTGCGCTATGAGGATTACTAGTTCAAGCTGGGGAAGATCCTTAATGAGAATAAGCGAGTCATTTGGATCTTTTCTACCTTTTGTTTTTATTTTTTTACTTATATTATTTTTAGGTAGAGAATACACATTGCCATATACAGTTTTAGGTTATAAAGAAAAATGGCTTAATACTCCATTTGTATTCTTCAGAAGTATTATCTACATCGGAGTTCTTCATACTCTTATTTACTTTTATTTATATAATTCAATAAAACAAGATTGCGTTGGGACAAAAAGATTTACAGGATTCTTTTCATTCTTGTCTTCAGATTCAGAAAAAAATGTAAATTATGATTCAATTCTATACAAACTTGCTATAGCAATAGCATTTGCATATGCATTATCAATGAGCTTTCTGTCTTTTGATTTTATTATGTCTTTACACCCTCATTTTTATAGTACTTTATTTGGAGTTTATTATTTTATTGCCTCCCTTCTAGGAGCACTAGGTCTTCTAATCATTCTATCTTCAATTTTTACTAATTATTTCAAACTTGATAAAATAATTACAGAATATCAGTTTTATGATGCGGCTAAATTAATGTTCGGTCTATCGGTTTTTTGGCTTTACACTGTTTATTCACAGTTCCTTCCAATATGGTATGCAAATATGCCCGAAGAGACTGGTTTTATTGGGGCTAGAGTGTTTGAACAACCTTGGAAATCTCTTTCCTGGGTAACAGTAACCGCAGTTTTTGTTATTCCTTTTGTTTCTCTTATCCCTAGAACAACAAAAATTGTGAAACCCGTAATGGCTACAATTGCAGCGGTTTCCTTCTTTGGATTATTTCTTGAGAAAATTGTTCTTATATACCCTTCAATAACACATCATCATTTTCATTTTGGAATTGAAAGCATATTGATTTCTTTAGGTTTTCTTTCATTATTCTTATTATGTGTTGTAAGATTTTTAGGATATTTCCCTATATTTGGGTTCAAGGATAAATATTTAATTAAAAAAATATCTAAAGGAGATAAACATTAATGGATTCAGAAAGTGACAAACTAGGAAGAGCTGGAGCGATAGGGCTTGCTATAGGAGTAGTCGGCTTTATATCTTTATTGGTTGTAATATCTATGTTAGGACCTTTTATCCCAAAAATTATAAGAATTATAGGTGGTATAGTAAACTAATTCTTATATGAAGAAGAAAGTTACATACGCAAATTCAGGAGTTAGTGTAGATAAAGGGGATCAATTTGTTAAAACAATACAACCCTTTATAAAAAAAACTCTGACTAACGATGTTGTAGGCTCAACCACATCTTTTGCTGCCCTTTATTCATTAGAAAAAAAACAAAATTACAATAGACCTATATTGGTAGCATGCACAGACGGTGTAGGAACTAAAATTGAGCTTGGAACTAAGACCAATAAGATTAAAAACCTAGGTGAAGATTTGGTAGCTATGTGCATTAATGATTTAATTTGTACAGGAGCCTCCCCCTTATTCTTTCTCGATTATCTGTCAACATCTAAATTGGAAATTAAATATCATTCAAAAATTATTAAAGGTATTACAGAAGGGTGTATAAAATCAAAGTGTTCTTTAATTGGTGGAGAAACAGCAGAAATGCCAGGAACATACAAGTCAAAAGATTTTGATTTAGCAGGATTTGCAGTTGGCATAGTAGACAGAAAGGATCTTATAGATTCAAAGAAAATAAAAAAGGGTGATTTGCTAATCGGCATTCGCTCGAATGGTATTCATTCAAATGGCTATTCTTTAATAAGAAAGCTTTTCTTTGATAAGAAGAAAAAATATCTTAGGGACACTAAGTTCGTGAATGCTTTAATGAGACCAACAAGAATTTATTTTAATTTAATTAATAGAATTAAAAAAAAGGTAAAGATTAAAGGTATTGCGCATATTACAGGAGGAGGACTTCTTGGAAATATTCCAAGAATAATCCCAGAGAATTTAGATTTCGATTTGTATCAAGATTCATGGCATACACCACAAATTTTCAATATTATAAGCGAACATTCAAAACTTAGCACTCAAGAAATGCTCTCCATCTATAATATGGGAATTGGTATGGTTATATGTATAGAAGAAAAAGAATTAGCTAATTTGAACAAATCTTTTAAATTATTAAAAGAGAAATTTTATGTAATAGGTAGAGTAAAATCACGTTGACAACTTACGTATTGATAAACTTCAAACTATCCTAAAAATCCCATGCGCCAGGTGCATAATAAAATGCAACTCTTATATTCAGTTTTTGTAGGTCCCCCCAGGATTTAGGAAAAGGTGGGTACGGGGCAGCTGTTACAATAGATGATTTCGATTCATAATCTAATCTCTGAAATCCAGAGGACTGTAAGATTTTAACATCAATTAGTTTTCCATCACGACTGATTGACATCTTAACGAGCACTTTCCCCACTTCCCCTCTGTTTCTAGATTCTGGTGGATACTCCCAAACCATTTCTATTTTTCTTTTAATCTTCAACATATAGGAGACATATTTAAATTCTTTTGTATTTAAATCGACTGTATCTTCTATTTGCGATTCCGTTGAAGATATTTTCGGCTTAAATATAGTAGACTGTTTTTGCAAAGAATCTATTTCTTTTTTATTATCATTTTTGTCTTCTTTAAGTTTCTTTGCAGATTTCTTTAGATCACCTCGTTTATCATCTTCTTCTGTTTTTATTTCTTCTTTTTTAGATGAAGCACTTTGATTTGTTTTAGCAGAAGGAGGACTATAATTTTTAATTCTATTATTGGGTGATTTTTCTTTATCCGCTTTATTTGTATTTTTAGCCAATCTTTTTGCATTATTGTCTATGTCGTTATATTCATGTTCAATTTGCGTTATTTCTATATACTTAATTGGTTTTTTATATATAAAATTGAAATCACTAAAAATAATAGCAAATACAAATATAAGTAGATGTATCAAAATCGATGATAATAGAAAATAGTCCTTATTAATTCTTTTAATTATTTTGTCCACTGTATCAATATTAATTTATTTTTTTGAATGTATCATTATTTTATGTACAAAAAACGTGAATTCTGTTGTTATATAGGTGTTTTTCTTACATTTCTTTTCATTTCAAATTCTTACATTTATTCAATGAAATCTCCAAGAGAAAGATGGAATTACAATAAAAGTGAAGATACAATTGAACATCATCAAAGAAACGTTAAAATAAACGAAAATAGGTATAAATTAAATAAAATTAAAAATTTAAAATACAAAGATAACAAAAAGGATAAAAAACATAGACCTGGTTCACCCAGAGATCGATGGTAAGAGTTAAAAGAATGAGATTAAATAAGCAGATTTATATTTTTATTTTTGCAGTTTTTTTTGTTAGTTGTTCTACAACTAAAGACATCTGGAACAAAAGACCAGATTGGATGATGCCAGACAAAAATAAAGTTGAATTGCAAGCTGACATACCTAATGACTTGATTACCGGATTCAATCTTTCTTCCTCAATAGGTCAGACAAAAAAAATGATTAAAGATAATAATTTATCGTATAAAAAAGAAAGAATAGAGAAAAGAACTAAAATAGAATCTTATAGGTTTGATGGGACTCTTTTCGATACAAAAAATCTTTTTGCATACAAAAAAGCTACATCAGCAGTGGACTTTTTTGATGGCACCATGTTGTCATCAAGAGTATCTATAGATGCGATTAGTGATGAAAATTTAGAAGAAATAGTCAACGCAGTTTATCAGCTTTTAGTTAATTTCTATTCTAATCCTTTATCAGAAACTTCTATTTACTCTTTTCAAACTTACAAATGGGATATCGATAATGTAGAAGTCTTTTTGTCTATAGATAAAGAACAAAAATCTGTTCTAATATCTGAAGTTAATTCTAAAGTTGAAGAATCAAGAAGCTTCCAAGAGTTTAAAGATGAATTTATTGAAGAATATCAAACTTATGAAGAAGAAGTTCGATATGGAAAAAAAGAAAAAAGATAAAGATTTTTAATTTGCAGCTTCCACAATCTTAGCAAAATCTAACATTATTTCGTTAAGAGAATAATCTTTAGGTGTGTAAATTGCTTTAACGCCAAGATTTTTGAGTATAGCATGGTCTTCATCGGGTATGATTCCACCGACAATAAGTGGTGTAGCGTCAAAGCCTTTTTCACCAAGCAATTCCATTATTCTTGGAACTATTGATAGATGAGAACCAGATAATATACTAAGTCCAACTAAATCAACATTTTCTTGTTCCACAGTGCTTACAATTTCTTGTGGTGTTAATCTGATACCATGATATATAACTTCCATTCCAACGTCTCTAGCACGAACTGCAATTTGTTCTGCGCCATTAGAATGACCATCTAAGCCTGGTTTGCCTACAAGTATTTTTAAAGGCCTCCCAAGTTTCTTGTTTACTAAACCGACTTTTTCTCTTACTCCTTCTGTCGATTTATCGTCAATGTTTGCTGAAACCGATGTACCTGTAGGTGGTCTATACTCACCAAGAACTTCTCTCAAAGTATTTGCCCACTCTCCAGTCGTAATTCCATTAGATGCACATTGAATTGATATTGGCATTATATTCTCATTGTTTTCCAAAGCCTTTTTTAAATTTTTTAAAGATTCGTCCACAACCTTTTGATTCCTATTTTTCTTGTATTTCTTTAATGAATTTGTTTTATCTTTTGCTGTTTTTTCATCAACTTTTTGTATTGACTCATCTACTAACAAGGGAGATTTCTCAGTTTCCTTGTAGCAGTTTACACCTATAATTTCTTTTTTATTTGTTTCTATATCATATGATCTTTGTGAAAGTGAAGATACTAATGATTCTTTCATGTAACCATTTTCTAGAGCTACAGTTGTACCACCCATACCTTCAATCTTATCAATCTCTTCATATGCTTCAGATTTTAATTGATTAACTTTTTCTTGGATTATAGGAGACCCATCAAATAGGTCAGAATATTCTAATAGGTCTGTTTCATAAGCTAGGATTTGTTGAAATCTAAGCGACCATTGCTGATCCCACGGTTTTGGTAGCCCCAGTGCTTCATTCCAGCCAGGAAGTTGAATCGCTCTTGCTCTTGCATTTTTGCTTAAGGTAACAGCGAGCATCTCAATAATGATTCTGGCTACATTGTTTTCAGGTTGCTGTGCTGTTAATCCAAGAGAATTAACTTGTACACCATACCTAAACCTTCTATATTTTGGATCTTCGACTTTGTATCTTTTAAGACATATTTCGTCCCACATCTCAGTAAAAGCCCTCATTTTACATAATTCTTCAACGAACCGTATGCCGGCATTTACAAAGAAGGATATTCTTCCTACCACATTTGGAAATTCATTTTCAGAAATTTCTCCAGAATCTTTAACTGCATCAAGTATGCATATTGCGTTTGAAAGTGAAAATGCTATTTCTTGAACCGGGGTCGCTCCTGCTTCTTGTAAGTGATAGCTACATATATTCGTAGGGTTCCATTTCGGTATATTTTTGTAGCAAAAAACAATCATATCAGAAATTAATTTAATAGATTCTTTGGGCGGATAAATATAAGTACCCCTAGATAGATATTCTTTGATAATGTCGTTCTGTGTTGTTCCTTGAAGGTTTTTTAGCTCTACATTGTTCTCTTCTGCAGTTGCACAATATAATGCAAGTAACCATGCAGCGGTTGCATTTATAGTCATCGAAGTGTTCATTTTGTCTAGAGGTATTCCATTAAAAAGAGCTAGCATATCTTCCATGTTTGAGATAGGCACCCCAACTTTCCCAACTTCACCTTCAGACAATATATGATCAGAGTCATATCCAGTTTGAGTAGGAAGATCAAAAGCTATACTTAGGCCGGTTTGTCCTTTGGATAAATTAGTCTTGAAGAGTTTGTTTGAGGCCTCAGCAGTACTATGTCCCGCATAGGTTCTCATTATCCAGGACCTGTCTTTTGTTTGACTCATCGTATGATTATACTCTAATCAGCTGAGCTTAGTATGTCATATCCAGTGATTGACTTACTCTTCTCCGCCATCGAATCTAAATATTCTTTATCTACTAATCCTGCAAGATGAGCTTTAGAAACTCGCATGAGAGCAATTTTTGCAGTAGCCTCATCAATCATTTCCCCAGTCTCTGGGTTGAACATTGAGCCACCACCCATTTCATGATAAAACTCTAACTGTTGCTTAGCTTCTTTAATTTGTTGGTCGTTTGGCGTGAAGGCATTATTTGAAATAATAGCTTGTTGTGGATGAATAACCCAAGTTCCGTCCATGCCTATTAGAGCAGATCCTTCAACTTTCTTTCTTAAACCTTCTTCTACTTTTTTTACTTGCTCAGGACTATCGTCTTTTCTCCAGAGACCAAGATAGACGTTATCAATAGCATGAAGACCCGCAGCTTTAGCAGCAGTAATTACAGCTTTTTTCTCATAATAAAAGACTTCATTCTGAGCATCTAAACAAGCACTTGGATCTACTCCTAACTCAGCTGTATAGTCAGCAATACCAAAGATCAAGCCCGCCATTCTTGAAGATGCTTTAGCCATATCAAAAGCATATTCAAGAGCTCTAGGTCTTTCTATTAAAGCTTCAATTGCTAATCTAGTTTTCCAACCATTTTTGGATTCTAGTTCATCCAAGGTGTCAGAAACAAGTTCTACATCTTCTGGTCCATTACATTTAGGTATTATAATCCCGTGAAACTTATCAACTGCTCCACTTAAAACGGCTTCCATATCACCTCTAAAAAATTCAGATCTTAAATTATTTGGACGTACTGTTATAACTTTTTTTCCAAAATCTAAAGTATTTAAAGCCTCAACCATTGTGGCTCTACTTTGATCGCCTTTGAACTCATAAGGACATGCGTCCTCCAGATCTGCCATTACGTGGTCAACAGGAGTTTTCTCCGCATTTGCTGCATTTGCATGTAGCTTCATATTGTGACCAGGATATGTTAACTCAGTTCTTGGTACTACAATTCGTGTTCCTTCATCTAATATAAACAATCTTGTTTCCTCCTAAAGAAATCTATTTATTTAAAATTGACTTAGCAATAACTTCGTGTTGAATTTCGCTTGTACCCTCGAAAATACTTATTACTCTGCCGTCTCTCCAGTATCTTTCAACTGGAAACTCTTTAGAGTATCCGTATCCGCCAAGTATTTGCATGGCCTCTCTCGTTATAAACTCTACAGCTTTTGCAGCTTTTACTTTTGCCATGCCAGCTTCTAAATCACATCTTTTTCCAGAGTCTTTCATAGAGGCAGCATAGTAAACGAGTTGCCTAGCGGCCTCAAGCTCAACTGCCATCTCAGACAGTTTCATTCTAATTGCTTGATGTTCACAAATTGGCTTACCAAATTGCTCCCTTTCTTTTGAGTACTGTAAAGCGAAATCAAAAGCAGCTTGAGATACCCCTACTGCTCTAGCAGCTGTCTGGAGCCTAGCTGATTCATAACTAACCATTAATTGATAGAAGCCTTTGTTTTCTTCTCCACTTAAAAGATTTTCTTCGGGTACAAAAACATCTTCAAAGGCTAAGTTGTACGACCTCATACCATGATAGCCTACTGTGGGTATTGGCTCTCCCTTTATATTAGGATGATCAATTTTTTCTCCTGGCTCTTTATCTACAAAAAATATACTTAATCCCTTATGTCTTTTGCTTGCATCAGGATCTGTCCTTGCTAGAACTATTAAGCAATTTGAGCGATTTGCAAAAGTACACCATGCTTTTGCACCATTAAGTAGATAGCCTCCATCAGTTTTTGTAGCCTTCAGTCGCATGCTAGCAGAGTCTGAACCAGAATCAGGTTCAGTAAAGGCAGCTGCCGGTAAAATTTGGCCAGTTGCAAGCCCGGGTAAATATTTTTTTTTCTGATCTTCAGTGCCGTGTGCCATTAACAATGTCCCCATTATAACACCTCGAGTCATAACACTACCGACACTAAGCCATCCTTTGCTTAGCTCTTCAGCAACTATTGCCATTGTTATATTATCAAGACCTAAGCCGTCGTATTCTTCGGGGAACACGATGCCAAAATAACCTTGTTCAGCCATTTTTTGTATAATTTCAGTAGGTATTTCAGCATTCTTTGCATCTAATTCTGAAGCTATAGGTTCAATCTCTTCCTGAGTAAATCTTCTCACAGCATTTCTAAATTCTTCGTGGTCATCATTAACTAAAGACATAAAATTCTCCTAATAGATAAATATTTAATGTTTAAGGCAAAACATACAGTCTTTAATTATACATTGCAATTGCTCAAATAAAAGAAAAAAGAGTCCAAATACTTATATATTTAGTGTAAAATGAATTTAAAAAGAGGGGGAATAAAATGGATTTCACACATATCAATATAGAGTTAGAAAGCGGTACAGTTAAGATTAAATTGAGAACAGATCTTGCTCCCAATCATTGCGAAAGGGTAGCTGAATTGGCGAATGAAGGTTTTTATGATGGAGTAGTTTTTCATAGAGTAATACCAAATTTTATGGCCCAAACTGGGGATCCCACGGGAACTGGTACAGGAGGTTCTAATAAGCCAGACTTAAAGCAAGAGTTTAGCCCAGAGAACCATTTACGTGGAACAGCTTCTATGGCTAGGTCCCAAAATCCAGATTCTGCAAATTCTCAATTCTTTATATGCTTTCAAGATTGCTCATGGCTTGACGGACAATATACAGTTTGGGGACAGGTAGAGGAAGGGATGGAACTTGTTGATGGAATCAAAAAAGGTACCGATGAAAGTGGTGTAGTAGAGAACCCTGACAAAATGATTAAAGTAACAGCAGAGAAGGAATAATTATGGACTTCAACAAAATACCTTTCATTAGAGACAACAAATGGATAATCACACCAGTTGTTTATGTTTCCTTTTTAGCAATTTTGTCAATTTTATTTTTATATAAAAATGCTTCACACGAATATGTTGATTATAATCAAAAAGTTATATTTGGCTTAGAGCTTAATCAAAAACACCCCGAGATTGCAGAAAAACTGAAGTACCCATTAGACTCTAAAGAGTTTGCCATAATTTCAAAAATTATTAATATGAAAAGCTTTAAATTAGCTAGAGATTCAGAATTATCATTATTGCAGAATGCAAATGTCGCTGGTATTTATGCGTTTAATTCAGAGTACAAAATCCTTGCGCTGGGCTATATGTCAAACAATGCTGAGGACTGTAGAAAACTTAGGGCTATAACAATTAGTAAATTAGGAAAACATCTAATGTTAATTGAAGACAGTTCTTTAAGCGAACAACTTTCATGGAAATCACAAGATAATTTATATACTTTTTTTAATCAATTCTCTTCAGATGGAATCGACCTAGAAAGCGTGTGTGGTTATATGATTTCTTCAAAATAGAGGTATAGATTTTCGATTATTTAGACTTTGAGTCAATTCAAAATACTTATGAGGAGCAAGAAAACATTTCGCTGTTCCCACCTTCTTTGGATACCCATCACTGTTTCTCAAGATATCTATTGATTAATAAATATTTAGAAACTAAAAAATCTAAATATCTGCTATGGTCGATAGAATTTGACTCAAATACCCTTATGGATCCTAATGTAATGGAAAGTATAAATTGGTGGAGAACTATAATTGATACATCAAATAAAAATGGAATCAAAGAATCCGCATTAATTATGCTTAAAAATATTGGAATTGCTTTATTAAATTTTAGAGATACCAGTAAAGATTTTCATTACGACTCAGGTTTTGTCCATAGCTATAGAATTCCAGAACGACCAATAATTACATTTGAAGTTCACCCACCAAGAAGATGCTTTAGACTGATAGAAAACTTCGAGAAGTTAATAGAGGATGTAAATGTAATGAAATTATCGAATAAGGATATACAGTCTCGAGTTTCTAAAAAATTTAAGATTAAAGATATAAATACTAATTTTTCTGACCCGGTCCTTATTTCCGCACAAATCATTTCCCAAACCCATAATAAGATTTCAAAACACATTAACGAAACTGACGAGTTGTTTCTAACCCCATTCTTAGCTGAAAAGATTTATTCTGATGCAGTCAACTTTAAAACTAATTTGAATTACATAGTTGATACTTTTCAAGAAGTTGATTATTGGGATCCTGACAAAAAGAGGTAAGTAAGTTTCTTTATTTTGTCAGCACCAAAGTAAATTCCAATACTTATTGCAAAAAGAGTGAACCTCCTTGCAACTGAAAGGGAAGTAAAGTAAGTCATGAAGAATATATATTGGCAAGCAAACATCCACACCATTAAGACAAAAAGCGTTAAATAGTAAAAAACTTTATATGATTGCGGATGTGTTATCGGATTATTTAAATCTGTTACTAAAGATATAATTATTATTAGGATCGATCCAAAAATTACAGGTGATAATGTGTAGCTGTAGCCTTTGAAAATTGCACTAAAAGTACATTGTCTTGCAGAACATCCGACAATTCTAGATAAAAGCGCAACAACAAAACAAGTGGATACAATTTCTAGAAAATAAAAAATAAAACTATAATTGCTTAAAGCATATTTTGAATCAAAACAATAATAAGCAATATCATCTAAAAAAGTAGCCATAAGTACTATCAATAAAGCTCTTTTGCCAGGGATATAGTGCCTGTTGAGAGACGCAGCCATATATATTTTGTTGGAGAAGAAGAAAGAAGCTAGTAGATTCAAGAACATGACTAAATAATGTTTTTTCTATTTTTTCAATAGAATAATCCCCTTAGTCAATTTTAGCATAAATCTATATCGAAAAGCTTATTTTTATATTTGTAGATATCTTGTAATTAGAAATAAATATTGTAATATCCTATCAAACTGGTAGTTCCAAGGCATTCTAGTGGGTTGGATTTGATAAGGAGCCGAGTACTAATGATTACGCCTGAGAAAGAAAAAAGGGTAAAACTTAAAAAGCAAATAACACAAATTTTAGGATGGATAGTAAGCGGTGTAGCCCTTTATTTTGTTTATCAATATGTAGTCCAAATAGATTTAGATGCAGCAAAAGCAAAACTCAATTTGTATTGGATTCCTTTTATACTTGTATTTATAGCAACATATGTATGTTTAATGTCTTTTCTTGCAAATGGTTGGAGATATGTACTTGAGTTGCTCCATGGGTCCCCTTTGCCTAAGTGGAGATTCATAGGAATTTATACAAAAACCCAAATTTATAAATATATTCCATCAAATCTTATGCATGTTGTAGCAAGGATATATTTTGCTACTAAACTTGGACCTTCAAAAAGAAATGTTGTCCAGAGCTATTTCTTGGAAATTGTATTCATGGTATTGATAGGATTGTTAATTGTTTCATTATGCACATATACAGGATTTTTTTCATTAAACGAAGAGCTAATAGCTAAGATTAAAGAATTTTCTGGAGGTAAGCTCAAAGGATTTTCGTTAGGAATATTAGGCTTTGGAGCAATTGCTATTGGTTTTTATTTGTATAAAGCATTAAGTAATTTTGATAAAGCATTTAGCTCAGAGAATTTGGTGAAGATAGGAAAACTGTTTCTTCTTCTTCTCGGTTTTTTCATTGGAATGGGATTGGTAGAATATATATTATTTGCAAATCTTTTAGGCATGGATGTAGGCTATCTTTACATATTGTCCCTCTTTACTATTACTTGGTTAGCTATGTTCATAATTCCAGGCGCACCAGGTGGAATAGGAGTCAGAGAATTTATTGTCATAACGCTCCTTGCTCCAATTTATGGACCTGATGATCCTACTATAGGAATTCTAGTGTTTAGGGTAGTTACAGTATTAGGAGACGCATTATTGCTCCCGATTGGCAATATCTTTTTGCCCGAAGATATTTCGCAAGCAAAAGAAGTTTAAAAAGATTTGACTTTTTTTAGAGTTAGATTATATTTATGGAGTAGGTTGAGTTAGAGACAGAATGTTTGTCTCACGAAGAAAGCTAAGAGATTAGCACTAAAACTCAATCTTTTTTTTCGCCCTTTTTACCCTAAAGATCATGTAGACCACATTCTCTCTTTTCATCTGCTTTTGTTGGATCGTAGTAATCATATTCATTTATAAGGTTATTCTCTTTCATATAAACATCTAAATCTTGATCAGACCAATTATAAAAAGGACTTAATTTTAATAATCCTTCATCTGTTTGACTAATTATATCTATGCTGTCCCTAAAAGTAGTTTGACCTTTCCTTAGATTAGTAATCCAGATATCAGGTTTAATCTCATACATAGCTCTCCTAAACGGTTCTAATTTAACTTGTTCAGTGAATACTTTGTGTAAAGGATTTTCTATTCCTGGTATTTCTCCTAAAAACTTCTCTTTAGGTTTGTAAACATTTATATTTAATTTTAATTCAGAAATTATTTTTTTAGCATATACGTAAATTGCTTTTGTATTAAACCCAGTATCACACCATACAATCTTAATATCCTCTTTTGCTTGTACACATAAATACAATATTGCTATTTCGTAGGGTCTAAAGTTAGTAGTAAGTACTGGATTCTTGGCATTTTCTAAACCCCATTTGATTATTTCAGCAGGACTTTTTTCTTGTAAGGTCTGATTTAAAGTGTATATATCTTTACTCATTTTATTCTATCTTAGCAGTGATTCGGCTATTATATAAGATATTACTACACAACTAATTGGACCCATAATCCAAAAACTTAAAATACTGGAAACACTAGTATTTTTTAAAGTTTGGGAAAAACCTGTACTCGCACAAGAAAATCCTATAATTCCAGCTGTAACTATTTCTGCTAATGAAATTGGTATTCCATAAAAAGATGCAACAAAAAGCAGGATTCCACCAGTAAGATGAACCGATATTGCTCTAATCAGACATATGTCAGTTATTTCTTTTGCTACTGTTTCAAGTATTCTGCCTCCAAACAATAGTGCACCAAGAGCCATAAAAAAACCTGCAAGCAAAGCCCCATCACTGGCAGATACGAGATTAATTGCAACTATTGGACCTGCAGCATTTGCAGAATTATTGGATCCAGCAAAAAATGCAATAAAGCAACCAGATATTACCAAGGAATATTTCAAAATTTTATTAATCCTTTCTTCATCGGAATGACTGGCAAGCCAATTGATAATTTTTAAATAAAGATGTTTCCCAATCAAATAATTGCTGAACCATAAAATAAGAGGTGTAGCAATCCACCATATTACTATTTCTGTTACTTTAAATAAATTTATTTCTTTTAAAGCCAGACCTATTCCAATCATTGTACAAACAACAATATGTGTCGTAGCAATGGGTATTTTTAATAAGTTAGCTATAAAAATACAAACAACTGGCAATGCAAGGATCAAGAAAATAAATTTAATACCCAATTTGTGAGCAGATAAATCAACTGATACTATTTCTTTCCCTACAGTGTTTACAACTTTTTCTCCACCAAATGCTGCTCCAAGAAAAACAAAAATAAATATTAAAGAGACGGATGCCAGCTTTGATATCGTATTTGAACCATATGCTGTTGCCATTGATGCAGCAGCATTATTTGCTCCAATGTTGAACGATAAAGCAACTGCTAGTATAGAGATTAATAAAGTTTCCATATTGATTAAAATGAAAATATACATCTTTTAATCAATTTTAGAAATAAAATTGATAAAAAAATCCAAATTTACTTGAAAAGCTCCTTAAATTAATGTTTTCTTATTAAGTAATAGTCAAGGAAATGTGTAAAAACTGAGTTTTTGGCTATTTTTGAGTTTTTATTCTAACTTAAGGTGAGGTTTTTTGTTTTGTCTGAAAAAAAAGAAATTAAAAAAGTAAGAAACGAATTTATTAAGGAAGATAGTGATGGTTTAAGAGGATCTATACATGATGAGATTCAAGATGAGTCCGTCGATAAATTTAATAAAGACAATATACAAGTTTTAAAATTCCACGGTATATACCAACAAGAAGACAGAGATAGAAGGAAAGAACTTAAAGAGCAAGGTTTAGATAGAGAGTACAGCTTTATGATTCGAACTAAGAACCCAGGAGGTGGTAATATTTCTCCTCAGCAATGGTCAATTTTAAATAAGATTAGTGAAGAATGGGCTAATAACACTTTGAGAATTACTACTCGAGAATGCTTTCAGTTTCATGGAGTTGGAAAATCTAACCTTTGGAATACTTTGAATTTTTTAAATACTAATTTAATTTCCAGTTATGGTGCATGTGGAGATATAGTTCGAAATACTGTAGCTTCCCCGATCTCAGATATAAGAAAAGATTTTACTTATGATGCACATTCGATGGCTGTAGAAATCGACAAAGCCACCCTTGCTAAATCAAAAGGTTATTATGAGATTTGGGTAGATGGAGAAAAAGTTACAACAAAATTAAATAGAGAAAAAATAGAAAATGACGACTTGTACGGCGAGACTTATTTACCGAGAAAATTTAAAATTGGAGTAGGTCACCAACTTGACAATTCTATTGATATTTACACTCAAGATATAGGAATAATGCCCGTTTTCAATGGAGAACTAATGGGATTTAATATTTTAGTTGGCGGTGGCTTAGGCAGCCATCACAGGCAGATCCAAACTTTCCCTAGGCTTGCAGATGAATTAGGAATGTGTGACGAAAAAGATGTTGTTAATGTAACAAGAACAATCGTAGAAATTCAAAGGGATTATGGATGTAGAACAAATAGAAAAAGAGCAAGAATGAAGTATCTGTTAGACGATTGGGGTGTAGAGAAATTTAGAAACGAGCTAGAATCAAGGCTTGGTTTTGAGCTGAAAGACTATCATAAAGTGGTAGTGAATTCTATTGATAACTACTATGGATGGCATGAGCAGAAAGAAAAAGGAAAGTTCTTTTGTGGAATATTTGTAGAAAACGGAAGAATTAAAGACACGGATACTACTATGATGAAAAGCGGACTGGCAAAAATTATTTCAGATTTTAATATAGAATCTCGTTTAACTGCTACACAAGATTTAATTTTGGTGAATATAGACGAGTCTGACATAGAAAAAATTAATAAAATGTTTAATGAATTCAAAATCGATGTTCATGAAAGTTTTTCCTTGTTAAGGAAGTCTTCTATGGCTTGTCCCGCACTTCCAACATGTAGCTTAGCAATGGCAGAATCTGAAAGATTCCTTCCTTCTCTTATTGATGATTTAGAAGAAAGAGGATATGGGAATGAAAAAATAAAAATACGCATGAGCGGATGCCCAAATTCTTGTTCACGGCCTCCTGTTTCAGAAATTGGTCTTATAGGGGCTACAATAGGTAAGTATAATATCTATTTAGGTGGGGATTTTTATGGTACTAGGTTAAATAGATTATTTTTAGAACTAGTCGAAGACACTGAGTTAGCAAATAAAATTTCCAGATTAATAGATTTTTGGAAACAAAACAGAGAAAACGAATCTGAATATTTTGGAGATTTCTGTGATAAACAAGATTTTAACAAATTAAAAGAAGTGGCCGAAGCGAATGTCTAAATCAAAATTTTTAAGAGAACTTGAAAACGAGTCAATTTTTATTTTGCGTGAAGTTGTTGCAGAGTTTAATAACCCTGTCATGCTTTATTCCGTAGGAAAAGATTCAAGCGTCATGTTGCATTTAGCACAGAAAGCATTTTATCCTGCAAAAATACCATTCCCATTGCTTCATATCGATACGGGTTATAAATTCAGAGAGATGTATGAATTTAGAGATACTTTTACTAAAGAAATAGGAGTAAAATTAATTGTACATAGAAATGAAGAAGCGATAGCTGATGGTGCACATCCAGACAAGCTTGGTGTTGCAAAATGTTGTGGTGCACTTAAAACAAAAGCACTACTAGATGCGCTTGAACAACACAATTTTGATGCTGCGCTAGGAGGCGCAAGAAGAGATGAAGAAAGATCTCGAGCTAAAGAACGAGTTTTTTCTTTTAGAGATTCTTTTGGCCAGTGGGATCCAAAGACTCAACGACCTGAGCTTTGGAGCATATTTAATTCAAAAATAGATGAAGGTGAATCTGTTAGAGTTTTCCCTCTATCTAGTTGGACAGAAGTGGACATCTGGAATTATATTAAGGAAGAAAAAATTAAAATTGTTCCACTTTATTTCTCAAAAAAAAGAAAAGTTGTTAGAAAAGGGAGAAATCTAATACCAGCAGAAGAATCAGATTCTCAAGATGCGAAAGAAGTTGTAAGCCGATTTCGAACTTTAGGGTGTTCTCCTTGTACTGGAGCAATTGAATCTAATGCAGACAACATTGATATGATTGTTACCGAAGCAATATCGGCTACTAGAAGTGAACGAGAAAATAGAATTATAGACCATGGAACAAATACTATGGAAGATAAGAAAAAAGAAGGCTATTTTTAATGTCCAAATCTATTGATATTCTAAGATTTGCAACCGCTGGTAGCGTTGATGATGGCAAATCGACTTTAATTGGGAGACTTCTTTTTGATACAAAAGGAGTTTTTACTGATCAGCTTGAAGCCCTTGAAGGAACTTCTCATTCAAATGAAGAAAAAGGAATTGATTTAGCTTTGATTACTGACGGGTTAAGAGCTGAAAGAGAACAAGGGATAACGATTGATGTGGCATATAGATATTTCTCAACTACAAATAGAAAATTTATAATTGCTGACACACCAGGGCATGTTCAATATACTCGAAATATGTTTACAGGGGCAAGCAATTCTGATCTTGCAATAATACTGATAGATTCTAGAAATGGTGTCCAACAACAATCAAAAAGACATCTTTATATTAGTTGGTTATTAGGAATTCAGAACATTATTGTAGCAATCAACAAAATGGACCTTGTAAACTACGACCAGAAAATATTTGATTTCCTATGTAAAGATTTTTTAAGTATTACAAAAAATTTAAGCATTAAACAAATTGATTTTGTACCAATCTCAGCGCTCAATGGCGACATGATTGTAAATAGGGGTAAAAATATGAAATGGTACAAAGGCCCCACGCTAATTAAAATTTTAGAATCAACAAAATTAAGCTCCTCACATGTTAAAGAAGCAGCAAGATTTCCCGTACAATTAGTAAATAGAGTCAACAATGAAGCTGCCAAAGATTTTCGTGGCTATATGGGAACATTGTTGTCAGGAAAAATTTCGGTTGGCGATTCAATAAAAATCTTACCTTCAAACAAAAAAACAAAAATAAAACAATTAATTTTATCATCTGAAAATGTAGAGGAGATTAATCAGAATGATTCCGCAACTCTGGTCCTTGACCAAGAAATTGATATATCCAGAGGAGATATGTTTACTTCGTTAGACGGTGAACCCGAAGTTTCTAATACAATTTCTGCAAGAATTTGCTGGATGGATGAAAAAGAGCTCAACCCAAAAAACAAGTATTTATTAAAACATTGCAACAAAATCTCCAAGGCATTGATTAAAGAGGTATTGTATAAAGTCGATATGGAGACACTGAACCATGTTTCAGCTGAATCTGGATTGGCAATGAATGATATAGCACAAGTAGAAATAATGCTCCAAAATCAGATAGTTTTCGATTCATATAAAAGAAACAAACAAACAGGTTCATTCATTATGATTAATTCTGAGTCAAACAATACAGTTGCAGCAGGAACAATTCTTTAATATTCTATATGGTAAATGAGTCAATATAAAAATATAAGTTTTTACAAATTTAAAACTTTTGAATCCCTAGATTTAATTAGGGAAACACTTTATATATCTTGCAAACAACTAAAGATATTGGGAACATTAATTATCGCACCCGAAGGATTGAATGGTATGCTAGCTGGGATTCCAGAGGCAATTGACAAGATTTTGCCGAAGCTTCGTGAGATAGGTATCGATTCTAACAATATAAAAACATCCTTTAGTGAGATTAAACCATTTAATAGATTACGTATTAAAATAAAAGAAGAGATTATAAGCTTAGGAGATTCAGCAAATTCTAATCCTAACAAGAAAGTTGGAGATTATGTTCAGCCAAAACATTGGAATAACATAATAGAGAACAAAAATGTTCTTCTCATAGATACTAGAAATTATTATGAAACATCGATAGGTACGTTTGAAAATTCTTTAGTTCCCAGCATTAGCTCGTTTAAAGAATTCCCAAAGTTTATTAAAAACTCTAATATTAGCAAAGACAAAGAAATAGCAATGTTTTGCACTGGGGGCATTAGATGCGAAAAGGCGAGTTCTTACATGCTTCAACTAGGATTTAAAAAGGTTTATCATCTAGAAGGAGGAATTATTAAATATTTAGAAAATGTACCCATTGAACAATCAAAATGGCAAGGTGAATGTTTTGTGTTTGACAATAGAGTGGCGATAGAGCATGAGTTAAGTGCAGGTTCATACATTTTATGTAATGCCTGCGGTGAACCTTTAAGCAAAGTAGATATCTCATCACACAGATACAAGAAAGGCATACACTGCCCATTATGTTTTGATAATATTACAGAAGAGAAAATTCAAAAAGTAACTGAGAGACAGAAACAAATAGAGCTAGCAAAATTGAGAGGGGAGGTTCATATTGGTGAATAGAACATTATTAATTCTAGTTCTTTCTCTTTTTATGTCCTTGGAATCTAATAGCCAGGTATACCAGGCTGTTGGAACATTTGTTAACACAAAAAATATCAAGATAGGCAAGGTAGACATTATGGAACAAGGAGATGGTTCAAACTTTAGAATCCAACTGGAAACCTTAACTCCAGGCCTATACGCTATGCATATTCACGAAAAAGGGTTATGTGATAGCCCAGATTTTATTAGCGCTGGAGGACATCATGGACTGAGAGCTGACGGAACCTTCTCTGGAGACTTTAAACCTATATATGTTAAAAATGACGTTAGCAAATATACTGGCAAACTAAAAGACTTTAACCAGATTATCTTTCTAAGAGAAATACTATTAAATCCAGATTCAGATTTAACAATTCTTGATAAAGATGGATCATCCATAATAATCCATGAAAACGTAGATGGTGGAGCAAGAATAGCTTGCGCAAGGATAGAAAGTAAAAATTAAAAAAGCTTTCCTTCGTCATTTAGTCTTTTAAGATTATCAAATCCACCTATCAATTTATCATCAATAAGAATTAAAGGGACCGTTTTCCAATTATGCTTAGTTGAAATCTCTAATCTTAAATCTAAATCATTAGTAAGATTAATTTCGGTGAAGTCAAGATTTCTGCTAGACAGTAAGTTCTTTGCCGCGAGACAAAAAGGACAATTATCAGTTGTGTAGAGCTTAATTTTCATTCTTTTTATTCCTCTTGTATAAAAGAGCCAAAGTAAAATAAAAAATTGATATAGCAATTAAATCCTGTAGAAGAAAAACTCCCATTTCTTTAAATCTTAATACCCCAAAAATTATAAGCAAAACAATTGAATAAATTAAAAAAAAGGATGAACTGAGAATTAATGCTTTAATCAGTCTGCCAAATTTAATTTTGTTATAAAAAATTATATAAACAAGTCCTAATGCGATTGCAAAGAAATAGAAAAAAAGAATTGAATAGAACATATTGTCAGGGAATAAAAAATTAATTTTTGAAAAATAGTACAAGATATCAACTGAATCAAAAGGATAAAAGGAGTAAAGATAGAAAAAATAAACCAACAGGCAACCTACAGCAACCACTATTAGGAAATCCAAAAAGTTCAAAATTGACAATAAAAATTTAGTTAACATTTAGATTTAGAGTAATTGAAAAAAAAAGAAAAAAAAGGGTAGATGTAAAAAGAGGCAGCACCCCGCAGCCACTTAAATCCAACCCTTAATTTTCTAATATGGTTAAAGTCCTATAATTAGCTACTTGGCTAATTACAAAATCAAATTGTTTTAATCGGCAAGTCCATTCTTTCTTCTTGTTGGACTTTCCTCTGGACGACCAAAATCTAGGCCAACTTTTGCAGCCCAATTTTGTGTTCCAGCAACGTGACCAGCATAACCTCTACCGTTTTGAGCGTTATGTGCGCTTTGACCTGCATCAATGCTTACACGTCTTGCCCAATTTCTCATTGGGGAATTTTGTTGATCTGGCATATTACACCTCCGAATAGATTAATTGTATCAAATGGTAATTTTAAAAACAAGAGGCGCTAACTATTTCTCAGATTCGTCAATAATTAAGCTAGTTTTAGGAGTGGCAACACACATAAGAATCATATTATTACTAATATCTTCAGCGTTAAGAGCATCTTTGTCAGGGGCCTCTATATACTCAATCTCACCTTCTACTAATTTTGCCATACAAGTTGTACACATACCCTGCATGCAACTAAAAGGCAGATCCATGCCTTGATTGTTAGCTGAAGTGACAATGGAATCTCCTTCCTCAACGGTAAGCAACTTTCCAGATTTTATAAATTTGATTTCATGAGCAGCCATTTATTTATTACCTAATTAGTCTCTTAAGATATATAATAAATCAAATGACAAATTATTTAAACGGTAAACTTTTTCTTGAAGATGTTAGCTTTGAATCCATAGCTGAAAAACATGGAACCCCATGCTACGTCTATAGCCAGGAACATATAATTAAGGAATTTAATGATTACCAGGCAGCATTTGTTAATTATCCAAATACTACAATCTGTTTTTCTGTTAAAGCCAATTCTAATTTATCTGTGTTAAATATTTTTAAGAATTTAGGGTCTGGTTTCGATATAGTATCTGGAGGCGAACTAGAAAGAGTAGTTAAGTTAGGAGCTAACCCTAAAAGAATAGTTTTTTCTGGTGTAGCAAAATCAGAAGAAGAAATAAATAAAGCAATTGAATACGATATCCTTTTCTTCAATGTCGAGTCGTTTGATGAACTTGAGCAAATCAATAGACTTGCATCAAAAGCTAAAAAAAAAGCTGGAATATCTATAAGAGTCAATCCAGACATTGACCCAAAAACTCATCCATATATTTCCACTGGTCTTAGCACTAGCAAATTTGGAATACCAATAAAAGAATCATTAAATGTCTACTTAGAAGCCAGTAAAATGAAAGATGTAGAAATACTTGGTATAGATTCACATATAGGATCGCAAATTATTGATTTAGACCCTTTTGAAGATTCAATGGAGAGGCTAGTAGATTTATACTCTCAATTAAAAGAAAAAAATATAAACATTCAATATATTGATATAGGAGGAGGTCTTGGTATTAAATACGAAGACGAATCTACACCACCTTTTAAAAAGAATTTTGCAGAAAAAATAATATCTCATATTAAAAAAACGGGATGCAACTTAATTCTTGAGCCAGGGCGTTCTTTGGTTGGGAATTCAGGATATCTCTTAACAAAAATTCTTTACAAGAAAAAAAATCAAAAGAAAAATTTTTTAATAGTTGACGCGGGTATGAACGATTTATTACGACCAGCGCTGTATGGATCTTATCACAAGATTGATCCTATATTGGACCCAGCATATTCAAAAGAAGTAGAAGAGACATTTGACATAGTTGGACCAATTTGTGAAACAGGCGATGTTTTGGGTGGTAATGTAACCATTCCTGACCCAAAATTGGGAGATGTTCTGGTAATAAATTCCGCTGGCGCATATGGGTCAGTAATGGGTTCAAACTACAATACTAGACCTAAAATTCCAGAAATTCTTATTCACAATGATAAAGACTCTGTAATCAGAAAAAGAGAGACGATTTCACAAATTCTTGACAATGAGGTGGTTGTAGATTTATGAGCGATTCACTAATACTTTCTATATTTGATAAGGGTGGATTTTTTGTATACCCAATACTTGCTTGTTCTATTATTGCTCTTTCTATATTTTTGAAAAAGTTTTATTTCACAAGAGACGAACAAATAGTGACCAAAGTATTTACTACAAAGCTAGAAAGCTATATAAAACAAGGAAGCTTTGATAACGCAATCACTTTTTGTAACAACGATAAAACAATTTTTTCTAACATAGCTGTTATTGCTTTAATTAATAAAGATCAATCAACAATAGAACTAGAAAAAATCATAGAAGACGAGGGCGCTAGAGAAATATTTGCTCTTGCAAAGTCGAATGAAATGCTAGGTTCTCTTAGCAATATAAGTACACTTTTAGGTTTGCTTGGAACAATATCAGGAATGATTACGGTTTTCCAGGTTATTTCAACTCAAACAGTTGTTGATCCACCAAGTTTGGCTGGAGGGATATCAGAAGCACTTTATACAACTGCTTTTGGACTTCTTGTAGCCATACCTTCATTTATTGGATATAAATTTCTACTTAATAGAATAAACGAAGCCGCAATGAAACTACAAACTGAATCTAAAAGATTATTGTCTACCTTAAAGAGTTAAAAAATGAATTTCACAAAACTTTTAGAAGATAACGACTTAAGCTTAGATCTTACACCTATAGTGGACGTTGTATTTAACCTTCTAATATTTTTTGCGCTATCTCTAAACTTCAGCCAAATAACTTCAAGTCTTAATATTAAACTACCCAAAGCTGGGTCTTCTGAAGTCATTACAGACAAGCAGATTGTTGTAAGTATTGAAAAAGGAAATAAAATTTATATCAATGATAATAAATTATTTTTAGACCAAGTACCTACATTCCTTACTAATGAAGATAAGAGCAAAGTTGTAGTTTTAAAAGCCGATAAAAGTATAGATCATGGATTCGTAGTCCAAGTTATGGACATAATCAAAAGATCAGGTTTTAACAAAATTGGAATAGCAGTTAAGAAGTTCGATCAATGAACCAAAAATCAGATTTAATTTCAGGTTATTTGCTTGTTATTGGTACAGCTTTTTTTACTGCATTTTCTTATATTTTTGGGAAAATGGTATCTACTGAACTCCACCCTGAAACAGTAACTTTTTATTGGTTTTTGGGAGCTTTTATAGTCGCCCTAATCAATGGATTTATTTATTCAATTTTTAATAATAAATTTAAACTAATCCCATCTGACTTAAAGGATTACAAGACTGTTACAATAATATCTTCTGTTATTACTATTGTTTCAGTAGCATTCTGGGTTGTGGCTCTCAGGACAGCAGGACCCCCCGTCACCTCATTTTTAATGAAGTTCCAGGTGGTTTTTTCTGTGTTGTTGGGATTCTTGTTCTTAAATGAAAAACTTACAAGACCAGAGATTATAGGAATCATTTTAACTTTCTTAGGTGGATTTGTTATAACTTATAATGCATCAAATTTTGAATTTAGAGGTTCGCTGTATGCCATAATCTCTGCTTTTGGCTATTCATGCTTATTTATGATAGTAAAAAAAATGGGTAGAAATTTAAATATGATGATGGTGGCAGTACTCAGATCAGTTGGTGTTTCACTCCTGATTGGGATATATCTCCTATGCTTTAATAAATTTCAACTACCATCTTCTATCGACCTTTTGTATATGTTCATAGGAGGAACTTGTGGAGCATATGTAGGAAAAGCTTTTCAGTTTCAAGCAATTAAACTAGTTGACATCTCTAGGACTACAGCAATAACCCCATTGGAGGCTGTATTCGTACTTATATTAACCTATATTTTTTTTGAAACTGTACCCAGCACTATAAAGTTGATCGGTGGAGCAATAATATTGGTAGGAGTCCTAACATTGATAATATTTAGTCGAAGGAAACAAAACTAAAGAAATTTAGTCTTGAGCTTTTTTTCTCGCTTGTATCTTTGTAAAGCTAGTGTAATCAACTCATTTAGTAATTTTTTGTAGTTTAGTCCGATCTCTTCAAGAAGTTTAGGGTACATACTTATAGGTGTGAACCCTGGTATCGTGTTTATTTCGCTTGCATAGAGTCTATTAGATTGTAAATTTTTTGTTTTTCCATATAAGAAATCAATTCTAGCCATTCCTTCACACCCTATTTTTTCATAAGCTAAAATTGAATTGTTTTTAATTTCATTGCTGAGTTTCCTATCATTATTTATTTTTTTCCAAGGTATTTCTAGCTTTGATTTTCCGTCAATATATTTAGCATTATAATCATAGAACTCGGAGGAGGGTATTACTAATCCTGGCTTAGAAACCTTTAGCTTTTCATTTCCTAAAATACTAACCTCGATCTCATTTGGATTAATTACAGCTTCTTCAGCAATAACCTTCTCTGAATAATTAAAAGCCTTTCCTATTTTACTAATTAAGTCTTTTTTCGATTTAACTTTATAAACACCAACACTTGAGCCAAGATTTGCGGCTTTTATAAAACAAGGAAGCTTAATCTTTAATACTATAGTTCTCACAATTTCTTTTCTTTTTGTTTGCCAAGAAGGGCTAGTAATTTCAACGAATGATGTAGTCCTAATACTGAGGTTCTGAAAAATCCTTTTTGTTATAACTTTATCTATACATATTGCAGAACTGGTTATATCACTACCAACGAATGGTTTATCTAAAAGTTTTAACAATCCTTGTATTGAGCCATCTTCACCTCCTGTGCCATGAACTATAGGAAAAAATACATCAACATTTAGCTTTCTATCTATTTGTCCTTTATCTTTGACTATGACTGAATTTTTTTCTCCAATTGAAAAAATGATTTTTTTTCCTGTTGCTACAAATTTATGTGACAATCCGCTTTTTGAGATTCTAGCTTCTCTAAAGGAACCATTTTTTGTTATATAAATACCAATTATTTTGTATTTTTTTTGATCCAGGTTGTTTAGAATTGAATTGGCAGAGATTATTGAAATCTCATGTTCTACCGAATTACCACCATAAATGATACATATTCTCAACATATTTATAACCATAACACTTTTAGGTGAATTAATTGTTTATTATTTCTTATAATTTGGTAAAATAAAATATTCAATTTTGTTAATATCTTTTTGATTTTGAGATATGCAGATAGGGGGAATTATAAATGTCTACAAAAGTAGTTATAAGTGAGCCATTACGAACAGCAATAGGTACATTTGGAGGTACTCTTCAAGATGTTCCTGCAGTCGAATTAGGCGTAACAGTTGTAAAAGAAATACTAAATAGAACTGGAGTCGAAGCCACGCAAATTGATGAATTCATCATGGGCAACATTTTAGGCGCAGGACAAGGACAAAATCCTGCACGTCAAGTTGCACTTGGAGCAGGGCTTGATTACGATACTCCATCTTATACATTAAATAGGGTTTGTGCATCAGGTGTTCAATCAGTTGCTAATGCAGCACAAGCAATAAAAGCAGGAGACGCGGATTTAGCTATTGCAGGTGGTATAGAAAATATGAACCTTGCACCTTTCTTGCTGCCTAAAGCAAGATACGGTTACAGAATGGCACTAGAAGCAAAAGATACCGTCCTTGATGGAATGGTTTACGATGGACTTTGGGACATTTTTAATAACTATCATATGGGTATTACAGCAGAAAATCTTGCTGATCAATACAACATAAGCAGAGAAGACCAAGACAAGTTTGCAATTGATAGTCAAGGAAAAGCAAAAAAAGCAATTAGGTCAGGTGTTTTCAAAAAAGAAATCGTCCCCGTACAACTTAAAAAGGGTGTTTTTGATATTGATGAGCATCCAAGAGAAGTCTCTATGGCTGCATTAAGCAGACTGAAACCCGTATTCACCGCTGAAGGAACTGTTACGGCAGGTAATGCATCAGGTATTAACGATGGAGCAGCTGCAATGTTTGTTTCATCCGAAGAAAAAGCTAAAGAGTTAGGACTAAATCCAGTAGGAGAAATAATTTCTTTTGCTGTTGCTGGAGTTGATCCTTCAATTATGGGAATTGCCCCAGTTTCCGCAATGAACAAAGCTCTTGCAAAAGCTGGATTGACAATCGATGATATAGATTTAGTTGAGTTGAACGAAGCATTTGCTGCTCAAGCTTTAGCTGTATTAAGTGATTTTCCCATTCCTGAAGAAAAATTAAATGTTAACGGTGGAGCAGTAGCGCTTGGTCACCCAATTGGCGCATCTGGGACTATATTGATTGTTAAACTACTTCATGAAATGCAACGAAGAAAGGTAAAAAGAGGTTTAGTTTCATTGTGTGTTGGTGGTGGTCAGGGTATTGCGATGGTTATAGAAAACCCTAACGCATAGAAGTAAATTAATGCCAACAGATAGAAATAATCAAAGCAAAGATGTTTATAGCTCTCAGCTTGATATAGAAACAAAGAGATTTTTCTTCGATTTAAAAGAAAATCATAAGGGGCAATATTTGAGGATTACTGAGGTTAGTGGAGGAAGATCTAGTATTGTTATTCCTGTAGATGGACTGAAGGACTTCTCTAAGAATATTGAAGAAATAATTGATAAAGCCAACAAAGAATAACTATTATGATTAGCTTATAAGCTTAAGGTTCTCTTCCTGATACAAGTTTTCCCTAATCAAGATTTCAGTTTTTGAACAATACAGCCTATTATCTTTGAAATTTTCTTCGTCATTAATAAAACCAAGAGCAAAAGTAATACCGTCTTTCTTAGAAAAAAAGCTACTTGTTATTCTTCCGACAACCTTTTTGTCTTTGTTTGTAATTTCTTCAGAAGTTACAAGATTCCCATAAATTAGTAGGCAAGCTAATGTTTTTCTAACTTTTCCTCGATAACGAATTCTAGCAATTGTTTCTTGTCCCACATAACATCCTTTTGTAAAACTAATTGTAGACCACATGTTTGATTCTATAGGAATCACCTTTTCATTAATTTCGTTTGGAAAGCTAGGTATCCCTTGAATTATTTTCCATTTCAAATAAAGTTCTTCATCAATTCTATGGTATCCGGAGAAATCATAATCTTTTTCGACCACAGCAACTCCAAGATTTTCTTCTAAACATATAGGAGACCCCCAATCTTTATTTTTTGATATTTCTAGGCCAGAACCTTTAACTACCAATAGTTTATTTGATAAATCTTCTATATTTACTTTATAGGACATCTTGTATTTATTGAGGTGTTCCATTAAATTCTGAATTTGCAATGAATTAGTAATTATATATATATTGTCTTCGTTGAACACAGACATATCGAACAAGATTCTTCCTTTATTGTTCAATATGAGATTATGTTGATATTTTAGAGTGGAATCGTTAGAAGAAATTCCGTTTAAGAACTTCTCACTATCTTTTCCCTCCAACAACAAGATCCCTTGTTTAAATTGAGAAAAATAAATTTTATCTTTTCTAAATAAATCTTTTAATTCATTACATGAAAATTGAGACATTTTACACCATTGTTGATTTTTCCTTCATTCTTTATAAAATAACATACATAATATTTACCTAATTCAGTACATTTTGTTTATTATATTAATATGGAATTCAATTTAGAGAATAAAATTATAGTAATAGGATCAGGTCCTGCTGGGCTAACTGCTGCAATCTATGCAGCTAGAGCCAACTTAAGCCCCTTAGTTTTTGAGGGTTTTCAGGCAGGGGGACAACTTACAATGACCACGGATGTAGAAAATTTCCCTGGATTCCCTACAGGTATAATGGGTCCAGATTTAATGAACTCTTTAAGAGAACAAGCTGAAAGATTTGGAGCTAAATGTATAATGACCCAAGTTGATAATATAGATTTCAATTCCTATCCATATGTTCTAACAATAGGAGAACAAGAGATATCTACTTACTCAATAGTTCTTGCAACAGGTGCTACTGCAAAACTCCTTAATATTCCAGGCGAGCTAGAATTAGTTGGAAGAGGAGTTTCTACCTGTGCTACTTGTGATGGATTCTTTTTTAAAGATAAAAAGATTCATGTAATAGGTGGTGGAGATAGCGCAATGGAAGAAGCAATCTTTCTTACAAAATTTGCTAAACAAGTTACAGTGGTTCACAGAAGAGACAAATTAAGAGCATCAAAAATAATGGAAGACAGAGCTAAATCGAATCCTAAAATTGATTTCTTATGGAACGCTCAAATGAAAGAAATAGTTGGAACCGAAAGTGAAGGGGTTAAGTCTTTTTCATACACAGATACAAAAACAAATGAAAATCTCACTAAAGAGAGCCAGGGTATTTTTGTAGCAATTGGCCATACTCCTAACAATGAATTATTTGCGAACAATATCGATTTAGATGATAACGGATATATAATTACCTCTGGAAAATCTTCTAAAACAAACCTAAAAGGAGTGTTTGCTGCAGGGGATGTTCAAGACAGTATTTACAGACAAGCTATAACAGCTGCAGGTACGGGTTGTATGGCAGCAATAGATGCAGAGCGGTTTTTAGAAGAGAATGAATTATAGACTTTTTCCAAGAAATAAAGATATTAAAGTATCTGAACTAGGTTTTGGCGTGTGGTCAGTTGCCACGAAGTGGTGGGGTGTTACAGATGAAAAACTTGGCCTATCTTTGCTTCAACATGCTTTCGATAGAGGCATAAATTTTTTTGATACGGCTGATGTTTATGGGGAAGGATATGGTGAAGAAATATTATCGAAAGCCTTTCCAAAATCACGAGATAGCAGAATATATGCAACTAAATTTGGATATGATATATATTCTAATCCTGGTGAAAGAAAGGGGCACACAGAGCTTCCGCAAAAATTTTCACCTAAAGATATAAGGTTCTCCTGTGAACAAAGCCTTAAAAGATTAAAAACAGATTATATAGATATATACCAAATGCATAATCCACGATTTGATTTTATCAACAATGACGAAGTATTAGACACTCTTCAACAGCTAGTAAAAGAAGGTAAAATTCGATCATTTGCTATGGCACTGGGGCCAGATATTGGCTGGCTTGAAGAAGGTCTTGATGCGATGAATCATGAGCCAATCGCAATACAAATAATTTACAACTTACTAGAACAGGAACCTTCTAAGTTTCTTTTTGAGAAATCTGAAAAAACATCGACTGGTTTAATAGCTAGAGTCCCTCATGCCTCTGGTATTATGGATGGAACATTTACAAAGGAGAGAAAATTTGAGAAGAGTGACCACCGTAGTCACCGAAAACAGAAGTGGATGGAATCTGGACTACAAGCAAGAGAAGACTTAGACTTTTTATATAAAGATAATGAGAGGACAATAGGGCAAGCCGCTATATTGTTTTCATTGGCAGTTAAAAATATTTGCACAGTCCTTCCAAATTTTACTACCCATGAAGAGATTGATGAATTTAGTAAAGCTTCGGAATTGTCTCCTCTTTCAGACGATGATTTAAATAAGATAGAAGATTTATGGGACAATTCTCATTCAGATATTCTTTCTCAACCTTTTTCAGATAGCACTAGCAAGCCTACACCTACTTAGTTCTAATTTGTATTGATTTTTAATGCTCTAAAATAGAAATACGTTCCTACTGATAATATGCATAGATTCCTTATAACTAATGATAGAGCTGCTCCATCATGCTGCATAGATTTAACTAAATAAAATAGAGATGAGCAATAAATTATTGTTGTAATTGCAGTTATGATTGTAAGATATTTAGCTTTTCCAAGAGCCAGCATTGATGGATTAATCCAAAATCCTCCGTTATGAAGTATCATTGCAATTATTAGAATGAATAGTGCTGATTCCGCATTTATATATTGTGCGCCAAAAAATAATTCAATAATTTCTGAAGAAAACAAGTATATACCTGAACCCACAATCAATGAAGACAACACAAGCATTTTGACGGATTCTATTATTACTTTTTTATAGTTTTGAAAATCTTTCTCTGCATTTAATTTAACAAATTCTGGAAATATTATTTCAAGAGCAGGATCCATTATTCTCCTTATAATCTTAGTTATTGCTCTTGCTACTCTATATAGACCCGCATAGAAAGGTCCAACAAAATACCCTACTACTAATACTCCAAGATTTTTATCATTTGCCAGATTAAGGATGTTAGAAAAATGAGCATTAAACATAAACTTTAGATAATCAAATTGTTCAGAATGCCTGAGCGAATGGGATAATTTAAGAGTAATTTTTTCTTCATTTAAAGCCTTTTTTAAGTAAATAAATCTTAATAGTGTTCCAATTGCAAAAGCTAGAACAAAACAACTCAATATATAGAAAGTTTTATCAAGGAAACCTGTCTCAACGAAATATATAAAATAAACAACCAGAACTAATCTTGATAGGTTTGTAATAATATTTATTTTAAGAATCGAACTATATTGATTATAAGTTCTTAATATTCCATCAAAATTATCATTGATAGAAATAAACAAGACTGAGAAGGCGTATGCATACATAAGGGAAGTAAGCAAATTATCATTTTCCTCATATGCACCCAAAAGATGATGGATAACCGGGTCAACAAGAAGAAAAATAAGTATTAGAGAAAACAAAGACGAAAAGAAAGAGACCATTGTTGAAAAAGATATATACTTAGAGATGTTTTGCTTATTGGTTGCATTGTCTCCAATAAATTTAACAGTAGTGTCCCACACTCTGAAGCTAATGAGTATATTTAATATTTCTACGCTGGAAATTATCATTGCAAAAATACCAAAAAAATAAACCCCAAGAAATCTTGCTATTATTAAAAGTGTTATTGCTGATGCTAATCCACCAATTATTTTAGTTGATACAAGCAATTTGTAGTTATTTAATATTCTTTTTTTGATATCATCAAATTTCATTTTATTTGATTAATTTTAAAGATATTCTTTTTCGAATTTTCTTTAATAAAACCTATTATTTCTTTATCAAAAAAATGTATCTTTTTATTTTCAGATATGCAATTCAAGTTCCTGTCACCAGACAAAGTGCTATAAGGCTTCTCACAGAATCCGGGTATATTAAAATATATTTGATTAAATTTACTAATCCTTTCGTTGAATTCATTTTTAGTTTCCACTTTACTAAATAGTGGCAGATAATACGGCTTTAAGGGTATAATGTCAGTCCTTTTGTAATCTAATTGTCTTTCACCAAATATAACAGCGCTACCTTCTTCTACTTGATTATATTTTTCCATTATTCTTTCAATATTTTGCTTGTAGGTTATTTCATTATAAATAGTTTGTTTATATATTATATTAAACATGAAAGAGGACATTGCTATAAAACAAAATACTACATAAATCCTTTTAAATTCTTTACCCCATCGATCTTCTTTAGAAATCAATTTAAGTATGATCCCTATAAAAATCAAAAGAGTTGCTGGAAAAAGTATTCTGTAAGAGAAAGGAGAGAACCATATTGTTAGTCTCCAAAAAAAGACTATTATCAAATATAAAACACCAGAGCAAAGAAAATTATTTGACAAACTATTTAAAGTAAAATCTTTAGTTTTTTTCTGTATCAGAAAAACAGATAAATAATATATAAAACAAACAGATAAAAAAGAAGATAAGGTAGCAACGATTATATTGCTATTGAATCTTACGCTTGCCATTATCAAGTTTAATTCTTCAAATAATTTTTTAATAAACTGGATTATAATTTCATATGAGGACTCATAAGTTATATAAGCATGCGAATACGTCGTAAACCCAGAAGAAGCCTTGTTTATAAACAAATATGCGGCTACATAGACTGAACAAAATATAAGTAATAAAATTAGATGCCTCAATGAGGATTTGTTATTTTTGTAGGCTTGGAATATTAAAAAAAGATTAAATATTAACAAATAAGCGCCTATATATCGACTAGTGAATGCTAACGCAAATGCAAAAAATCCAAAAATTAATTTTTTTTTAGAACCAGCGGTACTCAATTCATAGGTCTGTAAAACATATAGAACTAATCCTAGACCAAATAAGCTTTCTGTCATTGTATATGAAAAAATATTAAGAAAGCTGCCTGATATAAAGATTAGCGGAATCATGGAAAATCCTGATTTTATATATTTTTTTACAGAAAATATTATCAAGATGCTACAAATTATATTTATAATCTTTGAAGACCAGAAAACATCTAAGCTGCTTATATTAGAAACTAAATAAATCGATAGTGGATATCCGATTGGCCAGGTGCTAAAAAATTTTAGTTCCCCACTGTTCGTCCATGAATAGACATAAAACCCATTACCATCTTTTAAAGATTGAGCCAATCTTAGGAAGTGAGTAGAATCAATTGTTAGAAAACCATTTGTATCTATATAGGAATTTGATAAAACTGAATAAATTAGAGCGAGAATCGAAACACCAAATACTAGTTTTTCAATTTTATTGAAACGACTTTCTTCAGAATTTGGAACCATTTTCATTATTCTATATCAATTAGAATATTAATAAATATATTAGTTTGACTAATTAGATAATTGAATTTATCATCCTACTCAATCCAATGACAGCTTTCTTCAAATATATCTATTATCTACTAAAAGATATCAAGACCTACAAGTGGGCTACTATTGGTTTATTTGCTTTATACTGCGACTATTCTATCTATAATTTTTTACTCACGCTAATTGATATGGATCTTGCTAAAGGAGCTTCAACTTTTGTAGGTGTTAACATATCCTTTCATTTAAATCGCGTCTGGACGTTTAAATCGAAGGCAAGATATTTTGATGACCTAAAGAGATATATCGCTCTATACACATTAACAATAGCTGTTAACGTGTATACAAACAAAGTAGCATATATGATTCTAGAAGATATTAACGCAGCTTATTTTATAGCTCTATTTATCTCTGTGACTATAGGATATTTTGGACAAAGATTATGGGTTTTTAAAAACAGGTAAAACTAGGTTATATTTTTGATAAATGAAAAAAATTCTTTTAACTGGAGCCGCAGGGTTTATTGGATACCATCTTTCCCTCTTTCTTTTAAAAAAAGGTTTAATAGTATATGGCGTAGACAATTTAAATGATAATTATGATAAACGCATGAAAGAGTGGAGAGTTTCTGAATTAAGAAAAAGTAAAAATTTTAAATTTACCAAAATAGATATTTCCTCACCCGGTACCCTCAAAAAATATTTTAGTGATAATTTTAAACTTAATGAAGTTCATGCAATTATCAATCTTGCTGCCAGAACAGGGGTCAGGAAATCAACCATAGATCCTTATTCATATTATAATTCCAATGTGATAGGTGTTCTTAACTTAATACAGCTTTCTAAGCAGTACAAAGTTAAGAAATTTTTGCATGCATCAACATCAAGTGTTTATGGAGAAAATAAAGACTCAAGCTTCAAGGTTAGCTCTGATACCAATAAGCCACTCTCCAACTATGCGGCCTCTAAGAAAAGTTCTGAGATTTTGCTATTCGCCTTCCACAAATTGCATAGGCAAGATATTGCAATATTAAGATTTTTTACTGTATATGGACCTGCTGGAAGACCTGATATGAGCCCCTTTATATTCATCCAATCTTCACTTAATTCAATTCCAATAAACCTATTTGGAAACGGAAAGCAGAAAAGAGATTTCACTTATATTGACGATGTTGTAGCAGGCATTTACAAATCACTAAAATTAAAAGGTTTTAATACTTTAAATATTGGAAACAATAGACCCGTTTCTATCAACGCACTTATCGAAAAAATATCAAAGCTATCAAAACAAGATATTAAAATTATAAAAAAGCCTTCAAGTCCAGAAGATGTACCCTATACTTCTGCTAATTTATCAAACACAAAAAAGTTGATCAATTGGCATCCTAAAACTAAAATTGACCAAGGTTTAGACAAGACCTTTAATTGGCATGTAGAGAATAAGGAATGGCTAAAAAAAATAAGAACTTACTAAAAGATTTAGTTAAGATTTCTAAATATTTTGGGCAAAGATTTGATTTAACTCAAGCCGCAGGAGGAAATTCCTCAATTAAATTAGGGAACCAAATGTATATCAAATCCAGCGGTTATTCATTATCTGAGGTTAGTTTGGACAATGGATATACACTGCTAGATAATGATAAACTTATTGATTTTTTAAATAAAATTAAGAATAAAAGAATTACCACAACTATTGAGAAAAACTCAGCAAAGATTTTAAGAGAATCTGTTCTTCAAGGTGGCAATCCTTCGATTGAAACTTATTCGCATTCGCTGATGAAGAAGTATACGATTCATATTCATCCAATTGCAAGCAATATTGTTTCTGTTAATAAAAAATCAAAAGAAATATTTGAGAAGATTTTTACGAGGAAGAAAAAAACTGAAGGAATCTTTTATGTTGATTATAAAAGTCCAGGAATAGCACTTGCCAATGAAATAACCAAAACTTTATCAGCTGGCAATGATGTCCAAGCAGAATACAAGACAATTATTCTTTTTTTACAAAATCACGGCTTGATATGTTCCGCGGACAACAAATTAGAGTTAATAGATAGTGTTGAGAGATTTGTTAAAAAATTCGAAAGTTTTTTGAAAATAAATCTAAATCAATATAAAATGACGACAGAGATTTCCCAAATACTTTGGGAATACTCTCACAAAAACCTAACTTGTTATTATAGTGAAGATTCTTACATACAAAAAAACATTTCTTTAAAAAATTCTAACACTTTTGGAAAGCCCTTGAATCCTGATCAATTATTATATTGCGGAGAAGCCCCCCTAGTAATCAAATCTTCACTGAGAAGAGAAATTAAGACTTATTTAAATAAATATCATACCTTCCCAAGAGTTATAATTATTAAAAAAAATATTTATTTTGTTGCTGCTAATGCATTAAAAGCGAGAGAAAAAGAAGACGTATTTAAGGCACATTTATATTTTAATTCCAAGAAAAACTCTAATCGTCCTCTGACTAAAAATGAAATTAAAAAACTAGAATCTTATAATTTATTTAGAAACCGTTTAAGGTTTTGGTTTGATTATATCAAGTAGCTTACTAATCTTGTATCGATTACCAGAGATTAATTTATATAGATTTTTACCTATGACTTTTGGTATGCTTCTTACAATTTTGGTCGCTAATGATGATTGTTTGCTTGATTCCATGGATCTTACAATTGCCTCCATTCCATAATAATATTCACCATTAGACTCGAAGATCATTTCATCTTTTAAACGTAAGTGATTTTCTAAATTTCCAATGTCTTCAATCTCCATTTTGCACGATTCTTCTGATTTCATATACGATGCATATCTAGTGCAAATCTTACAGGATTTATCTATATAAAGTTTATTACCCATTAAGATATTGTAACTATTAATGATAGAATATTTCAATCCGCTTGTAGTGTAACGGATAACACACTTGACTTCGGATCAAGTAATTGGGGTTCAAATCCTCACGAGCGGGTTGACTAAATATCTTTAATTATAGATTTTGCTTTAACTATGTTGTCTTCTACTGATTTTGTTAGCGCCCCTCTAATTTCATCAGTTTTAGTCATTCCTAGACAATCATTTAAAACAGCTTGGCAATACTCATAAGATAAATCATGAATAACACTTTTTATCTTTGGTATGGAATGATAATTCATGCTTAATTCGTTTGCCCCCAAACCTATGAATATTGGCAGACAATTGATATCGTTAGCCATTTCTCCGCAGACCGAGATGTAAGTATCCGGAGGAGTATTGTCAACAATATGTTTCAGAATTCTTATTACTGATGGTTGAAAATGAGAAAAGATTTCACGAAGATTCTCATTAGTTCTGTCAGCTGCTAGAGTATATTGAATTAAATCATTAGTACCTATACTTATAAAATCGACATATTTGCATATTTCATCAATTAGCATTACAGCAGAAGGAGTCTCCACGACGACACCAATCAATATTTTTTCTTCCAAAGCGAAGTCTTTTTTTACATCATTTATTATTTCAATTGATTTAACGATTTCATCAATTGTCGAAACCATTGGTAGAAGAATTCTTAGCGATTTTTTTTTATCTTGTACTACTTTGAGAATTGCTTTAATTTGGGAAACAAATATGTCTTTATTAGCGAGAGAATACCTGATTCCTCTGACACCCAGTGCTGGGTTGTTCTCTTCGTACTCTATAAGGTCGTTTTTGTCTCCACCTAAATCAAGTGTCCGAATTGTTACTTCATCAAACAAATTGTCTTTAAACAAATTAGAATAATCTGAGTATTGCTCTTCTATTGATGGAAATTGTTGTTTTTTTGTGAATAGAAATTCTGTTCTATACATACCAATTCCTTCGGCACCATATTTTTTTGCAATTTTTAGCTCAGAAGTTAGTTCAATATTCGCTTTTATAGAAATAATTTTATTATCTTTTGTTTGTCCAGATAGTTTCGAAAAACTAAGCAAGCTCTCTTCTAAAGAAATATATCTATTACGTAGATCTTCCATTTGATCCTTTTCGTCTTTTTTGACTTCCCATGTAACTATTCCTTTATAACCGTCAACATAGACTTTTTGACCGGGTTTAAGATGAATACTTATATCACCTAATGACATAATTGTAGGAATACCCATAGACCTAGCTATTATCGCTGTATGTGATGTAGTACCACCTAAATCGGTAAGAATACCTTTTACTTTATTGTCCCTGGAGTATTTCAAGGCATCTATTGGAGATAAATCATGGGCGACAAGAATGGTGTTGTTTTTAATTTCAAGAAAAGAATCATTAGCGCCCCTTAAGTTTTTTATTATTCTCTCAGCTATATAATAAAAATCGGCTAATCTTTCTTTCATGTACTGATCTTGTACGCTCGAAAATTCTTTGCTTTTATTTGTTAAAACATTATTTAAAGCCCATTCGGCATTAATTAATTTTGTTTCAATAATCTCTATTACTTCTCCAGCTAAAATTTCATCCTCTAAAACCAATATGTTAAAGTCGAGAATTTCTATGTGTTGTGTTTTGTATCCGTGATCTTGATCTATCTTTAGCTTGCTTACTTCATGTTTAGATATTTCAACAGCTTTATGAAATCTATTTACTTCTTTTATAACATCCTTTTTGTTTATTTTTCTTTTTTCTACAGCCGTTTTTGCTTGATTTATTAAAAGAACATTACCTGCAGAAAAACCAGGAGATATTGCTAAACCTCTTTTTTCTTGACTCACGAGGGCTCTCCAAATTTGTCGTTAAACAATTTCTCAATTTCATCTATTGCCTCTATCTCATCTGAACCAACCGCTTCTATGGTAACTTCGGAATTTATACTTGCCGCAAGTGATAGAATTCCCAAGATACTTTTACCATTAACAGATATTTGACCTTTGGATATCTTAATTTCAGACAAATATTTATTGGTTAACTGAACTAGCTTCGAAGCGGCCCTAGCGTGAAGACCTAACTTGTTAGATATAAGAATTGTTTTTTTCATGGGTAATTAACAACTTAATTAGAGCGGTTTTTTTTCATTCAAATTTTTGTTATTAATAATTATATCATTTTGAATATTTATTTGCATTGTAAAAGTGTCTGTTTTTAGTTCTACATACAATGGAAGCTTTATTTTATGCTCTTTTATTTGAGTATATCTTGAATAATTTATTTCCATTTTTCTATGATCATCAACTAAGATCTTCTCTATTTCGTTGGTTTTTAAGTCAACAATACACTTGTTATTTTTATTAAAAATAATGAGTTTGTTATTTTTTAAATCGTATTTATAACCATTGTTGTCAAAGGTGTCTATATTCATTCCTAGTAAAAAGTTATTTAACTCTAGTGTTGTTAAAGGCAAATCAAGATGTTTATTAAATATTTTTAAATTAAAAGTTTCAATATTTCTTATTTTGTCTTTTTTGCCTAATCTTTGATATATAATTTGTCCATCTTTTGTAAAAAATTCAGCTATCTTTATTTTCCATATAGCGAATATACGAATATGTATTTCTGACTCTTTTTCTATGGAAATATCCTGGACTAATTTTAGTTTTCTTCGAAAGGGTAAATTATATAAAACTTTACTTTCTAATTTTGCAGTACGAATCAACTCTTTTTTACCTTTAAGCTTTTTTATAATCTCAATTACTTTTGGATCTGCTTCGCTACTGTAAATTGATTTTGGACTTTTAGTTTCAGCATTAGAAGGCATATTTATTGCAAAAGTAAAAATCAATATGAATAGAAATTTATATATAAAATTCATCGGTATAAGATAAAATACATTTGATTGTTTCAGTATTTATCAACTTCATCTTAACATATTGACTATGATTTTTTATTTGTTTAAATATCATAATGGGCAATCTAAAGGAAAAAATCCTTTCAGGGCAGAGAATTGATGAAAATGAAGGACTAGACATTCTAAAGAACTTTTCCACTTTAGAAATAGGACAATTCGCAAACCTGCTAAAATCCAAGAAAGGACTAAACAAGGAAGTAAGCTTTGTTGTTGATACTAACCCAAATTACACAAATATTTGTGATACTGAATGTAGTTTTTGTGCTTTTTGGAGAACAAAAGATTCAAACGATGCCTATACTTTGCCAGTAGAGAAGGTTATTGAGATAGTTCGTACTTCATATCACAACGGTGCAACCACTGTTCTTTTACAAGGAGGACACAATCCATCTATAGATTTAGATTATTATTGCGAACTTATAAAAGGACTCATAGATAAAGTTCCTGGTATACACCTACATGCATTTTCTGCTTCAGAGATACATTCAATTGCTAAATATACATCTAAAACTACAAAAGAAATTATAAAATTATTTTGGGATCTTGGCTTAAGAACTATACCAGGTGGTGGAGCAGAAGTTCTTTCTAATAAAGTTCGAAAAAAAATAAGCCCACTTAAGATCTCTGCTGATGAGTGGATTAGAATAACTAGAGAGGCTCATATAGCTGGTTTTAAAACTACTGCGACTATGATGTTTGGACATGCAGAAGAAGATGAAGACATACTTGAGCATTTGGTAAGAATTAGAAATCTTCAAGATGAAACGAATAGTTTTCTTTCTTTTATTCCTTGGACCTTTAAGCCGGAAAATACTTTTATTGGCAACAAGATTAAAACAGAGATAGGCGGTGACAGGTATTTGCGTGTTTTGGGTTTATCAAGAATTTTTCTAGACAATTTTACGCATATTCAAGGCTCATGGTTTACTCAGGGTTTTAAGGTCGGTGGGATTTCACTACATTATGGAGCAAACGATGTTGGTGGAACTCTTCTACAAGAAAATGTTTTAAAGCTAGCGAATAATCCTTACAAGGCTGGAATCGACCAAATAGTTCATCTTATCAAATCAGAGGGATTTCAACCTATCCAGAGAAATACTTTTTACGAACCCATTAAATCTTATTAGCTAACATTTCACTGGAAAATTTATTTATTTCATTATTGTGTAATTCTGGATTTTGTTGCCAGGCCAAAATGGTATTAAACATTTCCATTGTGAATGTTTGAATTTTTTCGTCATTAGAGTCCCATGATTTTTCTAAAGAGAATAAAGAAATAAATTTTTGTGAAAAATATGTTTGCTCATATTGAGTAGATTTTAATTCGTTTCTTTGGAATCTGATGCAACAATAGCAGTCAGCACATATTATGCTGTATTTTTCATTTAGACCTAAGGTCATCGACAAGGCAATTACCATACCTTGGCATATAACAGAGAATAAATCTAAGTTTATTCTAGAATAATCAAATTTTTCAATTAAACTGTCGCCTAAAACAACTTTTCCTTTGTATATTAAACGTGGGATATCATTGTTACAAATCAGCTCTTCTGGAAAGCTCTTTATGTCTCCGCACATAGCAAAACTTGAGCTTATATCGTCCCATATTGCCTTTTTCTTGTCTGTTAAAGCACTATTAGTCACGGTATGAAATTATAACCTAGATTGAATAAACCTTATATTGTATGTAAAATACATAGAGTTTTTTGGATGTGATAAATATGGATTTCTCAAAATTAGAAGATAAATTACTTACTAACGAAGAAAGCATAACCTTTGACGAAGCTATGGAGTTAACTAATACTCCTAAGGATAAAATCTTAGAGCTCACAACTCTTGCGCGAAGAGTTACTTTGAAATACAAGGGTGATGGAGTTTTCTTAAGGTCAATCATTAGTGCCAAAACAGGAGACTGCTCAGAAGATTGCTCTTTCTGTTCTCAATCGGTTCATTATTCGTCACCTATTTCCAAACACCCATTCTTAGACCCAGAGGAAGTTCTACAAGCTGCATTACAATCTGAAAAAATGGGTGCATTCGATTTTTGTATAGTTATTGCAGTTAAAGGACCAAACAAGAGACAATTCAAAAAAGTTCTAGAATCTATAGAGTTGGTCAAAAAGCATACTAAGCTTGAGATTGGTTGCTCGCTTGGTAGCTTAACCAAAGAACAAGCACAGGGCTTAGCTCAAGCAGGTGTCTGGAGATACAATCACAATATAGAAGCATGTAGAGATTACTTTCCTAATATTTGTACTACCCATACATATCAAGAAAGAGTTGACACTGCAATGCTTGCGAAGGAAGCAGGTATGGAATTATGTTGCGGCGGAATTATTGGAATGGGTGAAACTGTAAAACAAAGAATTCAACTCGCTTTTGAGATTAAACAACTTGACCCACACACAGTTCCAATAAATTTTCTTAATCCCAGAAAAGGAACACCATTAGGTCATTTGAAACCCTTACCTAGCTTAGAGGCTATTAAAACTATTGCTATATTCAGATTAATAATGCCTAACAAAGTCTTAATGTCAGGCGGAGGTAGAGAGATTACATTGAGGGACCTACAATCTATGGGTATTATGGCTGGTTCAAATGGAATGATTATAGGTAATTATTTAACTACGGTAGGACGTTCACCGGAAGAAGACCTCAAGATGATTGAAGACTTAGAAATACCTATCAGGGATAGATATAGCTAAATCTAAAACCTACAATGACCTCAAAATCCAAGATTAAATCTTATGATCTAGATTATATTTGGCATCCTTTTACTCAAATGAAAGAGTATGCCAAAGAAGATCCTGTTGTTATAGAAGACTCAGATGGAGTTTACTTGATTGATTCAGACGGCAAACGTTATATTGATGGAGTATCTTCCCTATGGGTGAACATACATGGACATAAAGTCGAAAAAATAGATGATGCATTAAAAAAACAACTCAATAAAAATTCTCATTCTACTTTACTAGGCGTAACAAACCCATCGGCATCAATCCTAGCTAAAAAGTTAATCGATATAGTACCCAAAGGACTAAGAAAAGTTTTTTATTCAGGAGATGGGGCAAGTGCTGTAGAAGTAGCATTAAAAATGGCCTTTCAGTATTGGATATTAAAAGATATGCCATCAAAGCAAAAATTCATTTGCCTTAAAGATGGGTATCATGGCGATACACTAGGTGCGGTTTCTGTTGGTGGTATCGATCTTTTTCATTCAGTTTACGACCCACTTCTCTTTGAGTCTTTTCACATTTCATCATATGATTCCTCTGACCAAACAATTTTAGAATTAGAAAAAATCTTAAGTGAAAAATCTAATGAGGTTGCCGCACTTATTTTAGAGCCTTATGTTCAAGCAGCAGGCGGTATAAAAGTTGCAAAGGATGGATACTTAAAGGAAATTAGATTAATTTGTGATAAATACAATATTCTTCTAATTGCTGATGAAGTTGCAACAGCTTTCGGAAGAACTGGAGAAATGTTCGCATGCAATCATGATGACGTTACACCAGACATATTAGTTCTAGGTAAAGGTTTAACAAGCGGATATTTGCCGCTATCAGCAACTATAACAACAGAAAAAATCTTTGATGCTTTTCTTGGAGAAGTTGATGAACTAAAGGCATTTTACCATGGACATAGTTATAGTGGGAATCCTTTAGCGTGTGCAACAGGTATTGCGAATTTAGAAATTTTTGAAGAAGATAAAACTATTTCAAAAATAAAACAGACTGTTGAAACTCTAGAGGATGAACTAAAAGAATTTAAAGGTCTTAGTCATGTTGCCGATATAAGGAACAAGGGCCTTATGGCTGGGATTGATCTTAAAAAAGATCCCATTAATGACATTCCCTATAATATAAGTGATAGGATTGGAAAAAGAGTTTGTGATTTAGCTAGAGAAGAAGGAGTTCTAATTAGACCACTTGGTGATACCATAGTAATAATGCCCCCGGTTTCAATAAAAGCAGAAGAATTAAAAAAACTTACTAAGTCAATCTATAAATGTATTAAAATAGTTACTGAGGATGAAAAAGAATAATTTTGATAAATCTATATCCAGAAAACTGAGAGAAATCAAAAGTGCAAACCTACATAGGACTTTGATAGAAATCTCTAGTTCAATGGGACCTGAAATTAAAATTGGTAAAAAACAATTTTACCAATTCGCTTCAAATAATTATTTAGGTCTCACCATTAATCCAGAAGTTATAAAGTCCTCTGTTGAAACTACAAGAAGTTTTGGAACTGGAACGGGTGGATCTCGCCTTGTTACAGGAACATCATCCCTTCACAAAGAGCTTGAAAAAGAAATAGCGATATTTAAAAAAACTGATGATGCTATCCTATTTAGCTCAGGCTATTTGGCTAATATTGGAACAATATCAAGTATTATGGGAGAAGGTGATGTTATTTTTAGCGATGAATTGAATCATGCTTCTTTAATAGATGGATGCAAGCTATCAAAAGCAAAAACCATAATTTATAAACACTGTGACATGTTAGATTTAGAAAAGAAAATAAATAAATTCGCTAAAGGGATGAACCAGAAGATGATTGTTACAGATAGTGTTTTTAGCATGGATGGAGACATAGCTCCCTTAGATAAAATTGTAGATTTATGTGAGAAATATGATTGCATTTCTATGATTGATGAAGCTCACGCTACAGGAATACTTGGAAAGACAGGTGCTGGAGCCAGTGAATTTTTTCAGATAGAGAATAGAATTGATATATGCATGGGAACTCTTTCTAAAGCAATAGGTTCTATCGGCGGCTATGTAGCAGGATCTTATGATTTAGTAGACTTTTTAAAAAATAGGGCTAGATCTTTTATTTTTGATACATCGTTACCCGCATCCTCTCTTAGTGCAGCGATTTCAGGAATTAAAATTATTGCGAACAATACATCTCTAAGGGAGAATCTAAGCAATAATATAAAAAAACTATCAAATTTTTTGGAGGAGCATGACTTCAATCATATAAATTCTCAAACCGCCATTATCCCGATTGTAATAGGAGAAGAAAAAAAGACTTTAGAAGTTTCCAATTCTTTATTTGCCAATGGAGTATTCGTCCCTGCGGTAAGACCTCCATCTGTCCCTCTAGGACAAGCAAGAATTCGCATCACGCTTATGTCTTTACATAAGCAAAAACATCTAGAGCGACTTTTTAATTCTCTATTAGCCGCTAAGAAGATAATAGACAAGACTCAAAGAAAAAGTAAGATTAGATTAAATAAAGAAACCAAGTTGCTACCTAAATTAGATAACGAATTTGAGGTGTTTTGGAAGCTGCTTGCAGGAAGAAAAATAAATAAAAAAAAGGCAAGGCTCGAATATTTGAAAGTAAATACTAATTTGTCGGCGAATGAACTAGCTCAAAAATTTAATCAACTGTATAATCAAACTGAGGATAAAAAATATGTACCTTATCCAGAAAGATGGCTAAAATATGAACGATGGAATGATGAATTAATAGAAGTATCAAAAGGTGAAAGAGTCTATCGTGACAATCAGGGATATGTAATCTCAAAAGAAGATTGGGAGAAAAAGCAAGTTTAGCTTAAATAAAAAAAATGAGAAAAGTTATATTTGTACTTCTAGATGGTTCTAGAGTTGATTCTATAAACAAATATTTAGAAGAAGGACATCTTCCCAATTTAAAAAGTGTAATCGAAAATGAAGGGTCCATTCAAAATGCAGTATCTGTGTTTCCTTCGACAACTGGGCCCGCTTATATTCCATTTCTTATGGGCTTATACCCTGGTAACGCAAACCTACCTGGTATTCGTTGGTTCGATAAATATAAGTTTGCTCAAAATAAATCGCATTATAATTCTCATAGAAGCTATGTAGGAATTGAATCAGTATTTTTAAATTCTGATATTAAGAAATCCAAAAAAACAATATTTGAATCTATAGACAAATCAAGATCAATCTTTAACGAGATTACAAGAGGACTAAGGGCAGAGTTTGACATGACAAAGATGTCTAAAATATATTATAAGATGAAATCTCATTTCTATGGTTCAAATGACATCGACTCAGTGGCATTTAAAAAACTCCTTACAGCAATGGATACAGACGCAGAGTTTATCTTTTGTTGTATCCATGGGGTAGATTCAAATGCTCATATATATGGTTGCGACAACAACATTGTAGTTGAATCTTATAAAAATTTCGATTCAAATTTAGGATTGATTATAAATAAAATTAAAAGCGACAATAAAAAGAACGACACTTTACTTATTGTTACTAGCGATCATGGACATTCAAACACTCAAACTCACATAGATTTAGTTGAATTTCTTAGAAGGAGAGATTTGAATGTATTGTCATACCCTATGATATTCAATAAGTACTTAAGCGATATCAACTCTTCTGTTATGGTGTCAGGAAACTCTATGGCTCATATTTATTTAAAAAATAAATCTAATTGGAAAAATAAAACTTACTTCAAAGAGTCTGATAAATTGATTAATGATTTACTGGAAACTGATGGAATTGATATCGTTGCTACCTTAAATGAAAAACAACAAATACTAGTAAAAAGTAAAAGAGGGTCGGCATTGATTGAAGAAAAGGAAAATCTTATTTCGTACCAACCTTTAAACAATGATCCATTTAATTACAAAAAAATGAAGGAATTACTTTCAACAGAAGAAATTTTAGAGGAGACTCACAATACTGAGTATCCAGATGCAATAACTCAACTAGCCCAGATTTTTAAATCCCCCCGCTGTGGAGATTTAATTATTAGCGCTGAACAGGGTTACGATTTAAGGGAAAAGTTTGAATATCCAGAACATAAATCCTCCCACGGTTCTCTTACGAGAGATCATATGCTTGTACCTCTTATTCTTAATAGAAAGATTAGTGAAAAGAAAATAAGAACTGTTGATTTGTTCCCAACTATACTAGATTATTTAGGAAAAGACCTCCCAAATAGTATTGACGGAAAAAAATTAAAAATTTACTAAATCTTTTTTATTTAAAAGATCTTTCAAGTCTTTCTCTACGTCTTCTTCTTTAATCTTCGAAGTAGCACTTATTTCTTTTACTAGTCTATTAAAAGCATTTTCAAGTATTTTTTGTTCGCCGAAAGACAACTCCTTTCCTTTTGAAATGTCATTAATTTCTCTAAATACTTCGCCAGCTTTAATGATATTTCCGGTTTTTAATTTCTCTGTGTATGTTCTATATCTTTTATTCCAACTAACATTATCTTCTATTTTATATTTACTTTTTCCTTTGATTAGCAGCCACAATTGTTTAAGCTCACTCTTTTTTGCAATAGGTCTTAGACCCCTCGCATGGACAGAATTCTGCGGAATCATAACAGTAACATCACTATCAACAACCTTTAATATCAAAAACTTATGAGAAACATCAGCGATGCTTTTTTCTTCAATTGAGGTTACCGTAACAAGGCCATGAGATGGATAGACGGCTTTATCACCGACTTTATACATATTTAATTATCTCACAATTAATATTTTACTGCAATTTGTATTTATAGTTTTTTTAATTGACTAAATAAATAATCATGATTTATATTCAACATATGGATGTTAATAATTTGTTGAGAACTTTTGAGAGATCTTTAAGGGGAGAGAAGTTGTCTAAAAACACTATTCATACCTATCTAAATGATCTGTCTTTTTATCTTTCACAAAAAGATTGTGTTAAGGAAAATGTGGATTCAAAAAAATTTTCTAAAGCTGTAAGTAAAGAAAGCATTGTAGAATATTTTCAAAATATCATTTTATCAGATAAGTACAATGACAATGTTAAATTAAAAGGAAAATTAAGAAGAACAGCTGCAAAGAAAATGTCATCCTTTGCCAAATTTTTTATATATTTAGAAAGAGAAGAAATTATTCCTAACAATTATTTGAAAGCGATAAATCGCAGCGAATTAATTGGAAAGTATGAAAAAAGTACTGAACATAAAAACTATATAGACCAAAAAGAATTGTTTTTATTTGTTCAGCAGCTTGATATTCTTAAAAAAGCTAACAAAAATGATTATATTTTACTGAGAGACGTAACCATATTATTTATTTTAATATTTACCGGCGTAAGGGTTACGGAGGTCGTTAACATAATGACTTCTCATGTAGATTTTAATAACAATTACATTCATAGCGTTATGAGAAAAGGTGGAAAAAAAACAAAGATTCCAATAGAGAAGGATTTTCTTAAACCAGCAATCAACGACTATAAAGGATTGAGAGAAGAAAAACCATTTGAGAACCAATCTTTTTTTACTAATGCTAGAGGGAATCCGATTTCGAGGCAAACAATTTATAGAATGGTAGAAAAATATTCATTGAGATTTCTCAATTATAGAGTCCATCCACATACTTTTAGACACACATTTGCTACTTGCTTATTGCAGAATGGTGCAACTACTGCTGAAGTAAAAACAATGCTTGATCATGAAAATATTACCTCCACTGAAGTATATGAACATGTAAATGAAATAAAAACTAAGTATAATCTTATAAATAATTTTTATAAAAAATAAGAGAATTTTGTAAGTAGCATAAAAATATGAAAAAAAATATTCAGAGAGCAAATACTTTAATAGAAGCGATACCTTATATTAAGAAATTCAATTCAAAGACCATAGTGTTTAAATATGGCGGCAGCATTGGATCAGAGGATTTTTCTAACTTTGCCAGAGATTTAGTCTTAATGAAATTGGTTGGAATAAATCCGGTTGTAGTCCATGGCGGTGGCGCAGAAATAAATAAGGCACTAGATGCCAATGGAATTGAATCAGAGTTTTTTAATGGACTTAGAATTACTTGCGATAAAACTATACAGATTGTTGAGAAAGTTCTAGGGGGGAAGGTTAACAAAGAGATTGTGACGGAGATTAATTCTAATGGTGGTAGCTCTGTTGGTATTTCTGGAAAAGATGGCGGGCTCCTTAAGGTAAAAAAAATTAAGATTAAAAGAAAAGGAGTTGACTTAGGAAGAGTTGGTCAAATCGTCAAGGTTGATTCAAAAATTATTATTGAACTTCAAGAAAGTGGATACATCCCAGTAATTGCACCGATTGGGTGTGACAACAAGGGTGTTACATATAATATTAATGCGGACCATGCAGCTTCAAAGATTGCTTCCGCACTCAAAGCAGAAAAATTGATTGTTCTTACAAATGTACCTGGGATTTCAGGAGGGGACGGAAAGCTAATATCATCATTAAAGAAGAAAGATGCTAATTCTCTCATCAAAAAGGGTGTAATAGAAAAAGGAATGTTGCCAAAAGTCCAATGTCTCATAGATGCTTTGTCTGATGGAGTTGGAAAAGCGCATATTATTGATGGAAGAATCCCTCATGCTGTTATACTAGAAACTTTTACAGATTCGGGCATAGGCACAGAGATTTTATTATGAGGAAATTTTGAGGAAGTCGAAATTAATTTCAAAAAATAATCAGTATTTGATTCAAAATTATAAAAGATATCCTATTAATATCGTTCAAGGATTAGGCTCATGGGTTTATGATTCAGATGGAAATAGGTACCTAGATTTTACTTCAGGAATAGCAGTAAACAATTTAGGACATAACAACAGAGAAATCAACTTATCAATTAGAAAACAACTGAAAAAGATTACACATGTTTCGAATCTTTTTCTAATAGAAGAACAAGTGAAATTTGCTGAAGCATTGGTAAAATCTAAACCTGGATACAAGACTTTTTTTTGTAATAGTGGCACCGAGGCTAATGAAGCTGCAATTAAACTAGTAAGAAAATGGGGTCTTTTTAATGAAAATAAAAAAGTAATAGTGTCCGCTTCTGGGGGATTTCATGGAAGAACCCTAGGTTCGTTGAGTGCGACGAGTCCAAAAAAATACAGAGAAGGCTTTTACCCTCTAGTCCCAGGATTTAAATCGGTAGAATTCAATAATATTGATAAGTTAGAAAAGATGATATCGAAAAATAAAGATATAGCTGGGATTCTTCTTGAACCAATACAAGGAGAAGCTGGGGTTAAATTAGCACAAAAGAATTATCTAAAGGGAGTAGAAAATTTATGTAAAAAGAATAAAATCCTTTTCATGCTAGATGAGATTCAAGTAGGGCTTGGAAGAACAGGGAGATTATATTGCCATGAACATTTTAATATCAAACCTGATATTATTTGCTTAGCAAAAGGCTTAGGAGGGGGTCTTCCATGTGGTGCTATTCTTGCCAAATTGAAAATTGCAGACTTTCTAACGCCAGGATCTCATGGAACAACCATGGGTGGTAATCCGCTGGCTATGACAGCAGGACTAGCAAGTTTTAACCAAACAAAGAAGGCAACCTTTTTGAAAGAAGTAGAAAAAAAGGGAAAGTATTTCCTGGATGAATTAAAAAAAATGAAAAAAAATAAATCAGTTAAAGAGGTGAGAGGGTTAGGTCTAATCTTAGCAATTGAGTTCCATTCCGAAGATTTTGCAAAACAATTTTCTCAAAAGTGTATAAAAAAAGGTCTTTTAATCATACTTACTGAAAAATTTAATATTAGAATCTTGCCACCTCTTAATGTTAAAATAAATGAGATAAGGAAATCTATAGAAATATTTAATTCCGTTTTTGATGAAGCAAATGAGTAGGTCACTTATATCAATTTCAGATTTTAACAACATAGATTTAGAATCTATTCTTGAATCTACATCTTTGTTCAAAAACAATAAAGTATCTTCAAAACATGAAGGTAAATGTATAGGTTTGTTGTTTGAAAAATTTTCAACTAGAACAAGACTGTCATTTGAAGTTGCTATATCTAGACTTGGCGCTTATCCAATATATATAAATAAATCGGATACTCAAATATCTAGGGGAGAATCAATTGAAGAAACTGCAAAAATGTTTTCTCTTTATCTTGACGCATTAGTTTATAGAACCTCAAGACATAAAGACTTAGAAGACTTTAACAAGTTTTCAGATATACCAGTAATTAATGCTCTTTCAGATTTAGAACATCCAACTCAGATTATTTCAGATATTTTCTCTATACTAGACACTCATCCTGATTGTGAGTCTATAAAGGATTTAAAAGATTTAAAAATTGTCTACATTGGTGATGGCAACAACATTGCTAATTCATTAACTCTTGCTGCAGACATTATGAAGCTAAATTTAACTATATGTACACCTTTAGGGTATGAACCCAAAGATAAAAAATATTGGATTGATAATCCAAAAAAAGCACTAGCTGATGCAGATGTTGTATATACCGATGTATGGACTAGTATGGGAAGTGAAGGAGAAGAGCTGAAAAGAATTAAAGACTTTGAGAATTATCAAATTAATTCTGAATCAATTAGATTAGCAAATAAAGACTATTCCTTTATGCATTGTTTACCCGCACATATTGGAGAAGAAGTTACTAAAGATATTATAGAATCATCAAATTCAATAGTTTACCAACAAGCTGAAAATAAGAAATATACTGCAATGGCAATTATTGATTATATTTTAAAATAATTCTAGCTAAACATCTCTTTGTTTCTTTTAGACTTATGAAAAGTTATTGCGAATCGATGAGCTTCGTCTCTTGCCCTAACCAAAATGCCAAATTCTTCAATATTATTCTTAAAGTCGGCTGGTTTTTTTTGATTAGGTAAGTAGATTTTGTCTGTTTTCTCGTTTTTTCGTGGTTTTGCAATTGAAGCGATGTTTATGTCTGAATTTAATATTTTAGAAATCCTATTTAGATGGCCTTTGCCACCATCAATTAAGATTAAATCAGGTTTTTCCCATCCATTTTGACCTATCCTTTTCAATCTTCTAGAAACTACTTCTTCCATCATTGTATAATCGTTCGGACCTTTACTTTTAACCTTAAATTTTCTATAAAAACTTTTTTGGGGTTTTCCATTTATAAAAGTCACCATTGAGCCGACGGGGTTTGTTCCTTGAGTGTTTGAAATATCAAAACATTCAATTCTTTTTGGGACTCTATATAAACGCATTATATTTTTTAGATTGCTAAGAGTTAGATTAGTTTCTTTTTCTGATTTGATATTATTCTTTATATGATCTTCAGCATTATTCTTAGCTAATTCAATAAGTTTATTTTTCTTACCTTTCTTTGGAATCTGAATATTTATTTTTTTAAGTCCTATTGCTAACAAATCTTCTTTTAATTCAGTCAAATATTGAAATTCATTAGACAACAAAATACCATCAGGCGTTGAAATTTGTTTAGAGTAAAATTGAGAGATTAGCTGATAAATTTCTATTTCAAGCTGTTTTGTTTTACTTGTAAAAAACAAATCTGCTTTGTCGATAATATAACCACCACGTATAAATAAAATAATTATCTGAACTCGGTTTTTACTAGAAGCAAAGCCTACCACATCTAGATTGCTAACTTTTTGTAATGATTTCGTATCAAATACTGGATTATTTTTTAAAGTCTCAAATTGGTCTCTATAAAATGCGGCTTCTTCAAACCTTTCTTCTTTTGCCATCAACTCCATTTTACTTTTAATTTTTTGTTTTAGTTTGGCAACTTTACCTTTAAATATATCTACTACAAAATCTATATTCGTTACATAATCTTTTTCTAATCCAGTTTCATCACAAGGACCCAAACACAATCCAATATTTTTAAATATACAGGCCCTATCTTTATGTCTATTAAATTTAGCATCAGTACAATCTCTAACACCAAATAACTTTTGTATTAATCTTTTTGTCTCGTACAGAGATTGAGATGACTTAAAAGGACCGAGATATATTGACTCCTTGTCGTCACATTTTCTAGCTATAGAAATTCGTGGATATAATTTATTAATTTCTAATCTTAGTGACGCATAAGTTTTATCATCTTTTAAAAGAATATTGTATTTTGGTTGCTTATTTTTAATAGTTCTATTCTCTAAAAGTAGAGCATCCTCTTCAGTCTTAGTTGAAATAAAATCTAAATCGTCAGCTTCTTGCATTAAAAAATCAATATTTCTTCTAGAATCTTTCGATTTGTAGAAATAAGTACGAACACGTTTTTTAATATTTTTTGCTTTTCCAACATAAATTGCTTCATGTTTTCGATTTTTGAATATATATATCCCTGGTTTTTCTGGCAAATCAGACAATCGCTTCTTATTTATAATCACTTACTTATGTTATCCGATTTTGCAAATTTAGAAAATCTGATAACTTTTAATAGTATGAAGATCTTTGAGATAGGAAAGATAATAAGAAAAATTCAAGAATGTAGACAAAATAGCTCCCCAACTGCCGTTGAAAGCTTTATCGAACTAAACAAAAAGAGGAACCCTTTTAAGGTTTTAATCTCCACAATAATTAGCCTTAGAACCAAGGACGAAGTTACTTACAAAGCCTCTAAAGCATTATTTAAGCTTGCTTCAACTCCCCAAAGAATGTCTTTATTAACTCTAAAACAAATCCAGAATGCAATTTATCCTTGTGGATTTTATAAGAATAAATCAAAAATAATTAACAATATATCTAAAAGAATTTTAAATGAATACAATGGAAAAACTCCTGACTCTATAGATGAATTATTGAAATTCAAAGGTGTAGGAAGAAAAACGGCGAATTTGGTTATCATATTAGGATATAACAAGTTAGGGATCTGTGTTGATACACATGTACACAGAATATTCAACAGAATAGGGTACGTTGATACAAAAAGCCCAGACGAAACGGAAAATGAACTCAGAAAGAAATTACCTAAAAAATACTGGATGCCAATAAATTCCTTGTTTGTTTTTTATGGACAAAAAATCTGTAAGCCAATCTCTCCTTATTGTTCTAAATGCACTATAAATGAAGACTGTAAAAAGAAAGGTGTAACAACCAAAAGATAATAAACCCTATCAATTAAAACAGGGTTTATTACTTTGTTTTTCTATACACTATAGTACAAGACAAATTCAAATGGATTTGGTCTCGCACGCCATGGTGTAATTTCTTCATCCATTTTATAGTCGATGTATGACTGAATCAAATCTTCAGTAAACACATCACCTTCTAGAAGAAATTTATGATCCTTTTTTAAAGCATCCAAAGCTTCATCTAGAGCTGCTGGGACAGAGGGGTACCTTTTTAATTCCCTTTGTGAAAGGGAGTAAATATCTTTCTCTAGTTCTGGTGTAGGTTCAATTTTATTTTTAATTCCATCAAGTCCAGCCATTAGTAGAGCTGCAAAAATAAGATAACAATTTCCCGCAGGGTCTGGGAATCTGGTTTCAATTCTTTTTGCTTTTGGATTCTCAGAATACATTGGAATTCTTATAGCAGCGCTTCTATTTCTGGCGGAATGAGCAAGAATGATAGGCGCTTCATATCCAGGAACTAGTCTTTTGTATGAATTAATTGTCGAGTTAGAGAAAGCACAAATTGCCCTTGCATGTTTCAGCACTCCCCCTACGTAATGTAAAGCCATATCGCTCAAACCAGCATATTCTTTTCCTGCAAATAAAGGTGTTGAGCCTTTCCAAATAGATTGATGTACATGCATACCCGAACCATTATCTACATATACTGGTTTCGGCATAAATGTGGCAGACTTTCCATGCAATTTTGCTACATTTTTAACAACATATTTGTACCACATAACATTATCTGCCATTGTTTTTAAAGGAGCAAACTTCATATCTATCTCTGCTTGACCAGGACCTCCAACTTCATGATGATGACATTCAACAGTAAGACCACAGTCTTGCATAATGCTAACCATTTCTGATCTTATATCTTGATATGTATCGTTAGGTGAAGTAGGAAAGTAACCTTCTTTGTATCTAATTTTATGTCCAAGGTTTGGAACCTCATCCTCACCTGAATTCCATTCACCTTCTACAGAATCAACTGAATGAAACGCTTGGTTTGGTGAGAATTCATATCTTACATCATCAAAGATAAAAAATTCTAGTTCTGGACCAAAATATGCGGTATCTCCGAGACCTGTTTTTTTAAGATACTCTTCGGCTTTTGTAGCCACATATCTTGGATCTTTGTCATACCTTGTTTTTGTTACAGCATCTTTAATATCACAAATTATTGAAAGGGTACTATGAGATGTAAATGGATCTAGTACAGCAGTGGAAGGATCAGGAACAATTAACATATCACTATTATTTATATCCTGCCAAATTCTTACACTTGAACCATCAAACCCTAAACCGTCTTCAAAAACACTTGCATCAATTTCGGACGCTGGGAAGGAAGTGTGTTGCCAAGTGCCTAACAAATCACAAAACCTCATATCTACAAATTCTACTTTTTTAGATTTAATTAGCTCTAATACATCGTTAACGTTATATCCCATGAAACACCTCCTAAATATTTCATCTGAAAAAAATTTTATCTAAACCGCTGAGTCGCCACTCTCACCTGTTCTTATTCTTATGGCTTGCTCTATTGGAAGAACAAAAATTTTTCCATCTCCTATCTTGTCTGTGTTAGCCGAAGTCTGAATTGCTGTAATTACGCTATCAACTTTATCGTCTGGCACAGCAATTTCTATCTGAACTTTAGGTATAAATTCAATTTCATATTCTGCACCTCTATAAACTTCAGTATGACCTTTTTGTCTACCGAAACCCTTTACTTCTGAAACAGTCATTCCAGTAACACCCGCTGCTTTTAAAGCTTCCTTTACATCATCTAACTTAAACGGCTTAATAACAGCCTGAATCATTTTCATTTCGATTCCTCCAAAAAAATAAATTATGCATCTATATTATGATACATTTAAAAGAAATATTACGAAACACACATCTCTTTTTCTATTTATATAACAGCAAAATTCGTGCCAAGAATGTTACTATTTTCTAGCACTAAATTTAAGCCCGGCTCCCGCTCTATCCCATGTTTTATCAGTGATTTCTTTAAGCTCCGCAACCTTTACTTTCTGAGAGGCAGTCATTGGAAAACCACCTTCAAAAATTTCTATAAACCTTGGAACCATTGCTATAATGGTCTTTTCTGCCATCCATTTACAAAACTCTGCATGATCATATTTTTCACCATCATTTAGAATAATATTAAGTTTTAACTCGTCGTCTGAAATATCTGGAAGCCTCACACCTACAGCTATAGCATCTTGTATAGCAGGATATTCGAGTGCTAAATCAGCTACCGCTATAGGGTCAACGTTTTCACCGGAAACTCTCAATCTAGAGTATCTACCTTGGAAATAATATCTACCATCAGTCCCCGCAGCAAAAATATCATCAGAATTAAAAAATCCATCATCATCAAACGCTTCTCTAGTTCTTCTTTCGTCCTTAAAATATTCATTAAGTGTAGTGTTTGGAACTAAAGGTCTAATAAAAAGTAGCCCTTTTGCACTTTCAGGAGGTGATTTTTCAACTTCTGGGTCCCAATGAGGTTTAATAACTTCTTCTATGTTTTCCGGGTTTCTAATTTCTAGATAATATCCATCTACCGTGTAACCGCAAGATCCAACTCTTTCATCCTCGGCATATTTCCATAAAGGCATACCCATTTCTGTAGAACCATATCCCTCTATTATTTTTAAATTAAATCTCTGTTCAAATTCTTTCAAATTTTTAGGAGCAGGTCCGGCTAGTACAAATCTAATTTTATGTGCTTGATCGTATTCACTAGTCTTAGAAGACCAAAGATATTCTGAGACTGCACCCAAAAAATTTGTTATAGTAGCTTCACAATCACGTGCCCATTTAAAAAAGTTTGACGCAGAAAATCTAGGAAAAAAAACAGCAGTAGCTCCTGCACCTATAGCGCTAAATAAGCACATAGCTTGCGCATTCGCATGCCCTAAAGAAAGAACGCTCATCAATATGTCATCCGAGCCGACGCCTTGCTGTAAGTAACTCCTAACTGTCATTATTATTCCGCCATGTTCTCTCACAACACCTTTTGGGAGACCTGTCGTTCCAGAGGTAAACATACATCTTTCTTTATCTTTAATTAATACTTCAATGTTAGGGTTCTCAGTTGCAAACTCATAAAGATTATTGAATGGCCTAGAATCTATATTGCCAATCTTCTCAGGCACCTCTTTTGGCTCCCCTGTAACGTAAATAATTTTGAGGTTTTCTAATTTATCTGCTATTTCTTGAATTAGTGGAAGACCAGAAGGGTCAACTACTAGCGCAACCATTTCAGAGTAATTTATCACATAAGACAATCTTTCCCCTTTCTCATCTTTATTGATAGGAACTTGGATTCCACCAGTCTTATGTATTCCAATTATAGATAAAACAAATTCAGCACAGTTGAGCATATACATCCCAACTTTATCACCTTTTTTAATACCAACTTCTTCTATTAACCCATTTGCAACTTGGTTTGCTTTTTCGTTTGTTTCTTTATAAGAATAAGTTTCAATAACTTTTCCCTCACCATCCCCTATCTTAAACATAGGTTTGTCAGGATGGCTAATAGCACCATCTTCTAAATATTTTGTTATTGGTTTCCAAGTGGAAGTATCATCAAAAGTTCCATTCGGAAGCTCTCCAACTCCTAAATATTTTTTATCTACCGGTCGAAAAAAAAGCCTCATATTATTTACTTTCTAGCACTAAATTTAAGCCCAGATTCTGCCCTATCCCATGTTTTGTCAGTGATTTCTTTAAGCTCTGCAACCTTTACTTTCTGTGTTGCAGTGACTGGAAATCCCTCTTCAAAAATTTCTATAAACCTTGGAACCATTGCAATGATAGCTTTTTCTGCCATCCATGTGCAAAACTCTGCATGATCATATTTTTCACCATCTTTTAAAATGATATTAAGCTTTAATTCATCATCAGATACATCTGGAAGCCTTACTCCTACAGCTATAGCATCCTGTATAGAAGGATATTCGAGTGCAAGATCAGCAACCGCAACAGGGTCAACATTTTCACCAGACACTCTTAATCTAGTGTGCCTTCCTATAAAATAATATCTTCCATCAGTACCACAAGCCATTACGTCATCAGAATTAAAGAATCCATCATCGTCAAACGCTTCTCTCGTCCTTCTTTCATCCTTAAAATATTCATTTAGTGTCGTATTTGCTACCAGTGGCCTAATATATAGAATTCCCTTTGCTGAATCTGGTGGATCAGAATCAACGTATGGATCCCAATGAGGTCTTATAACTTCCTCAACCTTTTCAGGATTTCTTAGTTCAACATAGAAACCTTCAGTGGGATATCCCATTGATCTATCTCTAGGGTCTTCCGGGTTTTTCCACAAAACCATTCCCATTTCGGTCGAACCATAACCATCTATTACTCTTACATTAAATCTTTTCTGAAAATCTATTAAATTTCTTGGGGCTGGAGAACCTAGCATGATTCTAACGTTATGTTTTTGATCATATTCGCTAGGTTTCGAAGAGAAAAGATATTCTGCTACAGCGCCTAGCATGTTAACACAAGTTGCTCCACAATCATGAGCCCACTTAAAGAAGTTTGATGCAGAAAATCTAGGAAAGAAAACAGCAGTAGCTCCTGCACCAATAGATGTAAACAAACACATAGCTTGAGCATTCGCATGTCCTAGAGAGAGAACACTCATCATGGTGTCATCGCTTCTAATTCCTTGTTGTTGGAGGTAGGCTCTAACTGTTAAAACGACACCTCCATGTTCTCTAACAACACCTTTTGGCATGCCAGTAGTCCCTGAAGTGAACATACACCTTTCTTTGTCACTTATTAAAACATCAACATTAGGATTTTCTGATGAAAACTCAGAAAGATTATTAAATGACTCAGCAGCTATGTTCCCAATCTTTTCAGGAACATCAGATTTTTCACCTGTGACATATATTACTTTTATATTTTCTAATTTGTCTGCTATTTCTTGAATTAGTGGAAGACCTGAAGGATCAACTACTAGTGCTACTTGATCGGAATAATTAATTATATAAGCTAGCCTTTCCCCTTTCTCATCTTTATTGATAGGAACTTGGATTCCACCAGTCTTATGTATTGCAATGATAGATAAAACAAATTCAGCACAGTTGAGCATATACATCCCAACTTTGTCGCCTTTCTTAACTCCAACTTTTTCTATTAATCCATTTGCAACTTGGTTTGCTTTTTCGTTTGTTTCTTTATAAGAATAAGTTTCAATAACTTTTCCCTCACCATTGGCAATTTTAAACATGGGTTTGTCCGGATAGTTAACAGCACCATCTTCTAAATATTTTGTCATTGGTTTCCAAGTGGAAGTATCATCAAAAGTTCCATTCGGAAGCCCTCCTTCTCCTGTATATTCAGCAGAACGTGTTTTAAATAATAATTGCATAAAGTCACCCCTTTAATTAAATATAATGTGCTAATTATTAAAAATAGCTAATAGACTATATAGGTTGCCATATAATTTTGCAGTATTAAAGTCTTTAAAAGAAAGTTGATTTTTTTATTTTGACCATAAAATTTGTTATTTCCTTGATAATTGATGATTTTTTCTTCAGATTCCTTTCAATTTGCTTAATAATTGCACTTCCTATTACTATTCCATCTGTGATATTTTTAAGTTCATTAACGTGGGATGGTTGAGATATTCCAAAACCAACGCATATAGGTTTTTTTGTTCTTTCTTTAATGTTCTTTATGAAACTTTTAAGGTTTTTATCCAGCATCTTTCTAACCCCAGTTACCCCTGTTACAGAGACTACATATATAAATGAGTTTGATAGTTCCGATATGACCTTAATCCTTTTTTCTGTACTTGTGGGTGCTATTAAATAAATTAGTTCTATACCGGCTTTGTTAGCAGCACGTTGAGCCTCATAAGATTCTTCTGGGGGTAGGTCAACAATAAGAATGCCTTCAGCGCCAGATGTTCTAATATCTTTCATGATTTTGTCCAATCCATATCTAAGGAATGGATTGTAGTAACCAAACAATATAATAGGAGTTGCATATTTTTTTCTAAACTTTTTTATCAAATCTAAAGCGGTTGATATAGTAACATTATTAGCAAGAGCTCTTTCGCTAGCTTTTTGAATTGTCGGACCGTCAGAAATTGGATCTGAAAATGGAATCCCAAGTTCAATAATATCAGAACCATTTTTAGATAATGTTTCCAGAATTTTTAATGATGTATTAATATCTGGGTCACCAGCAGTCGTATAAGTTACAAAACAAGTTCTTTGTTCTTCTTTGGCTTTTTTTATAGTTTGCAGCAAATTCATCTTATCAAATTTTATTTTTTTCTAGAAAGTCATTTACAGACTCTAAATCTTTATCTCCTCTTCCTGAAAGATTTACAATTACGATTTGATCTTTTCTCATTTTAGAAGCGGCGATAAGAGCATAAGCTAAGGCATGAGAAGTTTCTAATGCAGCAATAATTCCTTCTTTTTCTGAAAAATATTTAAGAGCTTTCACTGCCTGTTTGTCATTTACCGAAGTGTATTCGACCCTCTTTGTATCATTAAGAAATGAATGTTCGGGACCAACTCCTGGATAATCAAGTCCTGCTGAAACAGAATGTGTTTCTGTGACCTGCCCATCTTTGTTTTGTAAAATATATGTTTTGCTACCATGCAAAACTCCCACTGTACCAGCCGAGATACTTGCTGAGTGCAAACCAGTTTTAATACCATTGCCTCCTGCTTCAACACCAATCATTTTTACTTTTTTGTCATTTAAAAAAGGATAAAATAAACCAATCGCATTTGACCCGCCACCAACACAAGCAATGAGTAAGTCGGGAAGTTTTGACTCAATATTTAAAATTTGTCTTCGAGCTTCTTTTCCAATAATTGCTTGGAAATCTCTAACTATCATAGGGTAAGGATGTGGACCAGCAACACTACCAATTATATAAAAAGTATCTTTTACGTTTGTAACCCAGTCACGTAATGCTTCATTTAAAGCATCTTTAAGAGTTTGAGAGCCAGATTTTACTGGAATGACTTTTGCGCCCAACAATTTCATTCTTTGAACATTGACAGATTGTCTATAAGTATCTAAAAGACCCATATATATTTCACATTTAAGACCTAAAAGCGCACATATAGTCGCCGTAGCAACTCCATGTTGTCCAGCACCAGTTTCCGCAATAATTCGCTTCTTCCCCATAAGCTTGGCTAAGATTGCCTGACCCACTGTGTTATTAATTTTATGAGCACCCGTGTGAGCTAAATCTTCTCTTTTAAGATAGATTTTTGCTCCGCCTATCTTATTAGAAGTTCTCTCAGCAAAATATAGAGGAGTTGGTCTCCCAACAAAATTTTTCAATAGAGAATTAATCTGACGATTAAAATCTTTCTTGTTTTTAATTTTTTTGTAGTTGCTTTCAAGCTCATCCAATGCAGGCATTAGTGTCTCTGAAACGAACTTCCCTCCATAGGCACCAAATCTTCCATCTTTATCAGGATACTGAGTTATTTTTTTAGACATCTTTAACTAATCTTACAATAGATTCCAGTTTTTTAATATCTTTGTATCCAGGTGACGACTCAACTCCAGAACAAATATCAACAAAATTTACACTCGTTTTCTTCATCGCATCTAAAACATTTGATTCGTTTATACCCCCAGACAGAATTAATTTTTCTTTTGGAGAAATATTTGAAAGTATATCCCAATTAAATGTTTTACCCGTGCCACCCCTTTCATTAGTATTTGATGAATCAAAAAGCCAGTAATCTGATTGATAGTCTAAAATGTATTCTGATAAACCAGGATGCATAGCAGAGAAAGCTTTTATAGTTTTACAATTCAGTTTTTCTGTCTCTTCGGGAGTTTCTTCTCCGTGAAGTTGTACATAGTCCAAATCTAATTCCAAAATATAATTATTTATTCTATCAGCATCTTCATTAACAAAAATACCAACTTTTAAAATATTTTTACCAATTACGCTAATTAATTTTTCTGCCATCTTAATATTAATAAATCTTTTGCTTTTAGGATAAAAATTAAATCCCACAAAGTCGATTGGTAAATCTTTACAAAGATTCGCATCATCTACATTCGTAATACCACATATCTTTATTTTATTCACTATCTATCAACCTTAAATATTCATCTTTCATCTTATTGTAATTAAAATTGTCTTTTATAAAAGTTTTAGCCTGCTCACCCATTTGATCTAATTCTTTTCTAGTGGCGTAAGCATGATTAATTTTATTAATTATGTCGTTTACATCGTAAGGATTAACAAGAAAGCCAGTTTTGTTCTCAATTATTAATTCTTCTGTCCCACTGTTTCTTGATCCAATCGCAGGAACACCTCTAGCCATGCTTTCCAGGACAACATTTGGAAGACCTTCTATCTTGGAGTTCCAAGTTCTATTGCACAATACGAATAAATCAGCAGCATCATAATACTCATGAATGCTCTTGTTTGTTACTCCGCCTACAAAAAAAACTCTTTCATTGAGATTTAATGAACTAACTAGTCTTTTATATTTATCTAGAAATCTACCTTCACCAACACAAATATATTTAATTTTTGGATTATTAATTTGAGACATTGCTTTGATTACAAAGTCTTGCCCTTTTCTTGGAAGTAGTCGTCCTACTGTTAAAAGTACAAAATCATTTTCATTGAATCCCAAATCTTTTCTTATTTTTCTTACTTTCTCTTTTGATATGAAATCCGCATCTATTCCATTATACACAAGTCTAATTTTTTCTTTTGGAAAAAATTTCTCATAGCCTTCCATTAACATCTTAGTGTTTTTACTAACAGCAATGATTATGCTGGAATTTCTATACAACCTTCTTAATAAATATTTTGGAATAATTTTTATTGGATTGCGACTCTTAATTATTGCTTCTATACCCGAACCAGCAATTCGGACAATTTGATTGTTCGCTTTTGAATTGAACAAGCTTCCAACAATCTCAGCTTCTTCACCAAGGTATAAAATTTTGTCAGGTTTAAATTTTAGCACAAGATTTTTAAGATTTAACAAGCCTACAAAATATTGAATTAATGGTATTTTTTTAAAATTTCTACCCCCAGGGAAATCTATTCGCTTAATTTGATAAGCATTATTGTCTGTGTTTTTAATCGAATAAGATGGACAACATACAATCAATTCATTTTTTGTGCTAATAATCTCAGCTATCCTTTTAGCCGATGTAGCAATACCACCCTGAAATGGTGGAAATTCATGAGTATATATCAGAACTTTCACAATCTAATTATATTGTATTCTATTATATATTAAAGATGAGAATTGACACCCTATCTTCATTGAGTTAGCTTATAAATTTGGAGGGCACATAAATGATTGGACCCATTGGTCTTACAGAGCTTATCGTAATATTATTAATAGTCTTGCTTGTTTTTGGTCCAAGCAAACTAGGAGATATAGGATCTTCTTTGGGCAAAGGTATTTCAGGTTTTAAAAAGGCTATGAAAGATGAAAATTCAAAAGAAGAAAATAGCGATAACAACAAAGAAGAAAACTAAATTTTTTGTGCTAATTCAATCAGAACCCCATTCATACTTTTAGGATGAGCAAATGCTACTATAGTGTTATTTATGCCTTCCCTGGGTTTTTCATCAATCATTTCAATTCCTTGAGATTGCAAGTGTTTAATTCCTTTTAAAATGTCTTCGACCAGATAGCAAACGTGATGCATTCCTTCTCCTCTTTTTTCTAAGAATTTAGTAATTGAAGAATCATCAACTACTGGTTCTAGTAATTCTATTGCAGTAGTTAGAGAGGCATTTTCTGGAACGAGCATAATTGCTCTTACTCCTTGGTCAACAGAAGTCTCATCGTGTTCAATTTTCAAACCAAGTGTATCTACATAAAGTTTAGCAGTTTTTTCAGCATCATATACCGCTATACCAATGTGATACATATTTACAGTTTTAAAGATATCCATGGCATATAAATTTAATATATAACTAAGGATTCATCAAATTATTTTATATTTATCGATAGAGTTATCTTCGTTGATGACGATGTCCATATTATTGATAACCTTGTTGGACTTGTTTAAATCAATTATAGAGTTCATGGTGCTAATATAATTAGAGTTTAAATTGATTTTGACCTTTGTTTTTTTTGAATGAGAAATTTGAACTATTTCTCTTATTACCTCGTAGCAAACAATCTCTTTCTTTGTTACCAAGCCAGAGCCAAAACAATGATTGCAGCTTTCGCTGACGAGAGACGAAGTCCTAGTTCCAACTTTTTGTCTGGTCATTTCTATTATCCCAAATTTAGAAATTGGCAGAATCGTATGTTTTGATTTATCTTCTTGCATAGCACTTTTGAACGTGTTAAGTAATTTCTTTTTTTGACTACTTTTTTGTAGATCAATAAAATCTATTAGAACAATCCCATTTAAATTTCTAAGAATAATTTGTTTTGCTATTTCTTTTGCAGCAGCAACATTAACAGTAAAATTAGATTCTTTTTTTCTATTAAGGCTTCTGCCTGAATTTACATCAATTACAGTCAATCCCTCTTTTTCTTCTATAAGCAAGAAGGAACCATTCTTTAAGTTTAATTTTTTATGAAATATTTTTTCTATTTCCTTTTCTATACCGTGTTTCCTAAATATGTTGTCTTTTTTATTTGTTGTTTTTAATTTAATCACTGATTTATTCTTTTCTAATTTTTTCTTGAAATACGTATGGATTCTTCTTGAATCAAATTCAATTTCTTTAGTTTCACTGTTTAGAAATTCTCTTAAAATACTATCTAGAATATTATCCTCTTGATGTAAGATGCCAACCGACTTATTTTTTTTAAAAAGTTGCATAATCATCTTCCATCTTTTTTTTGTTTTGGATATATCTTCTCTTATGTCTTTTAATGTTTCGTTCTCACATGATGTCCGTAAAATAATCCCAAGCCCTTTTGTAGCCATTTTTTTGAGAGACTTAAGCCTCTTTCGAGTTTTTTCATCACTGATTCTTTTGGAAATACCTAGAAAACCAGGCTTGCTTAACACCACACAAAATTTTGATGGTAACGTTATAAAGTCTGATACCTTAGGTGCTTTCCTAGGATCATAATCACTAATTCCTTGAACCATTACAAAGTTATCTTGAACTATTTCATAGACATGTAATTCATCAGCGCCTACTTCATCTTTTATGGGATTATTTTTTGATAGAAAGGCTGATTTACCAAAGCCAATATCAACGAATGAAGCTTCAATGCCAGAGGCATTAGGATTCTTTTCCGCTTTATAGATATTTCCTCTTATTGAAATTTGTTCTCTGTTGTTGTCTATAAAGAAATTCCTTAACCGTGAATTGTCAACAACCGCAACTCTTATTTCATCTAGAGTCTCACTAATAAGAATTTTTCTCAATTATTTTTTCTAAGAAGATTAAATATTGTTTCAGCAACTTCTTCTGGTTCTAAAGCACCTTTTTTTAATCTATCCATTAATCCTTTGATCTTTTTCGTGTCTTTTATTTTTTCAAGTTCTGATTTGATTTTTCTATCTAAAACCGAATCAATTTCAGCAATCTGTCTCTGCTTCTTCTTGTTTACCAAATTTCCATTATTACTTTCAAATTCTACAAATGATTCAATTTCTTCTACAAGTTCACTCATGCCAATATTGTTTTCGGCTTGGGCTGTAAGAACTTTTGTTTTCCAATTAGACTCCGATTGTTTTAATGAAACCATATAGTCAATTTCTCTAGCTAACTTTTCAGCACCACCTCTGTCAGATTTATTAACAACAAATACATCCCCAATTTCCATTAAACCAGCTTTCATCGCTTGAACACCATCTCCAGCTTCGGGTACTAAAGTGACAACCACACAATCAGCGATTTTTACTATATCTAGCTCTGTTTGACCGACACCTACTGTTTCAATAATTACTATATTCATCCCAAATATATCAAAAAGTCTAATTATTCCACTTGCAGAATTAGATAGCCCTCCTAAATCGCCTCGACTACCAATACTCCTTATAAACACTTCATTGTCTAATGCATGATCTTGCATTCTTATCCTGTCCCCTAATACAGCACCACCAGTAAAAGGGCTGCTAGGATCTACCGCAATTATTCCAACCCTAGAGCCTTTTTCTCTGAAGATTTTTATAATACGATTTGTCACAGTACTTTTTCCAGCACCTGGTGGTCCAGTGATACCAATTACACATACCTTGTTTGGTATTTCTTTAATTGATTCTATTATTCTAGAAATAGCAGATGGGTCGCTTTCCACTACACTTATGAGCTTTGAAAGGCTAACTCTATTGCCGTTCAACATACCTTTAATTAAAGTTTTTTCATCATTTCTCATTAGACTTCTTAATTATTCTATCAAAATGCTTTTTTTCAATTTCCAATACTGATAATCTAGATTGCTTAATTAGACTCATTTTAGACAATATTGGATCTTTCTTGATTTCTGCCAAGGAAATAGACCTTTTAAGGCTTTTTTTAACCTTTAAGTCAACTACAACCCATCTATCATCATCAGTTGTTGGATCTTGATAATGCTCTCTTAGTACTTCTGTAACACCAACAATCTCTTTTCCCTCGTTACTGTGGTAAAAAAACACTTGATCCCCCTTTTTCATAGCTTTAAGGTTGTTTCTTGCCTGATAATTCCTTACCCCGTCCCAATAGGTAATTTTGTCTTTTAGCATATTTTCCCAGGAATATTTATAAGGTTCAGACTTGGCAATCCAATACTTCATAAAATTAAATTTAATTTATTAATTAATTTTTGTAAAATGTATTTATATGATACTTATACCGGCAATAGACATAAAAGATAAAAAGTGTGTACGACTTTTCAAAGGAGATTTTGATAAAGAAACAATTTATTCAAATAGCCCCAAAGAGGTTTCACTAAAATGGATTTCCGCAGGAGCTTCATTAATTCATTTAGTTGATTTAGACGGAGCACTAGAAGGACAAAGTATAAACTTTGAAGTAATAAAAAAAATTCTTGAAAACAAATCATGTAATTTTCAAATTGGTGGGGGTATTCGTAATTTAAATACAATAGAAAGCTATCTTTCTTTAGGTGCAACAAGAGTAATATTAGGAACTTCAGTTTTTACCGATGAAGAGTTTTTTGAGGAAGCATGTAAAAATTTTTCAAATAATATTGCAGTAGGTTTAGACATTAAAGATAATAAAATAGCAATCAAAGGATGGAACAGCGAGCTAGATATAAAATTAATTGATGTGCTTAAAAGGTTGGAGGTTTTAAAAGTTTCCCTAATAATTTTGACATCTGTAGATAGAGATGGAACCCTTCAGGGTTTCAACAAGGAACTAATAGATGAATATCTTAAAATATCAAAGATTCCTGTAATAATCTCAGGAGGAATTAAAGATAATTCAGATTTAAATCAAATAAAATTAATGGATGACGAAAGAATCTATGGAGCAATACTTGGTAAGTCAATTTATGAAAATAAAATAAATTTACAAGACTCTATAAAGGAATTTGAGAATGTTAGCTAAACGTATAATACCTTGTTTGGATATAGACAAAGGTAGGGTAGTTAAAGGTGTTAATTTTGTAAACTTACGTGACGCAGGAGATCCAGTAGAAGTTGCAGAGAAATACAGTAATGAAGGTGCAGACGAAATAACTTTTCTTGATATAACTGCATCAAATGAAAATAGAAATATCATGATTGATACAATTGAAAAAGCTGCGGACAAGGTTTTTGTACCTTTGACCGTTGGGGGCGGAATCAGGAACACGGAAGATATTAATACATTATTGCTCGCAGGTGCTGACAAAGTTTCAATTAACACAGCTGCTGTAAACAAACCAGAAATTGTAATCGAATCAGCTAAGAAATTTGGCTCACAATGTATAGTGGTGGCAGTTGATGTTAAAAAGAAAAAAGACGGTATTTGGGAGGTTTTTACTCATGGTGGTAGAAATCCAACCGGGATTAACGCTATTGATTGGATTTCTAAAATGGAGAATTATGGAGCTGGTGAAATATTACTGACATCAATGGATCGGGATGGTACGAAAATGGGTTATGATATTGAAATCCTCAATTTGTTAAGTACAAAAATGACCATACCTGTAATTGCTTCTGGTGGAGCAGGGGCCTTGAATCATATATCAGAAGTTTTTATTTTGGGAAAAGCTGATGCAGCTCTATGTGCATCAATATTTCACTTTGGAGAATATACAATTAGCGATGTAAAAAACTTTTTGTCTGAACAAGGTATATTAGTTAGAAAATAAAATGATTATTCGGGAAAAATTAGAATCAAATGAATTGATTGTGTTGTCAAAGCACGCAGCATTTAGTTCTCATTCACATGGTAGAGTTAAAAAAGAAAAGAAGTGTCCTTTTAGAACAGAATATCAAAGAGACCGAGATAGAATACTTCACTCAAAATCTTTTAGAAGACTTAAAGATAAAACCCAAGTTTTTTTGGCTCCTTATGGAGATCATTTTAGGACAAGATTAACTCATGTATTAGAGGTTGCCCAGATAGCAAGAACAATTTCTAAATCTTTAGGTTTAAACGAAGACTTAACTGAAGCAATATCTTTGGGACACGACTTAGGGCATACTCCCTTTGGCCATGCTGGAGAGCAAGCTTTGGACATAATACACCCAGGAGGGTTCAAGCACTATATGCATAGCCTTAGAATAGTTGAAAAATTAGAGAATGAAGGTAAAGGATTGAATCTAACTATAGAAGTTAAAGATGGTATATCAAAACATTCTAAAGGAAAGGGCCCAATAGTGAATAAAAAGATTAAGATAATGACCTTAGAAGGACAAGTCGTAAGATATTCTGATATTTTTGCTTATTTTACTCATGACTTAGATGATGCACTAAGAGCATCCTTAATTAAAAAAAGAGACATACCCGTAAAGCTCGTTAAGTTTTTTGGATCTACGCATTCTGAAAGAATATCAAAAGTTGTGTCTGATACCGTTGGCGAAACTGTCAAAAATTCTTACAAGTCCATAATAATCTCCAAGAATCTTGAAAAAAATCTTGGAGAAATGAGAGATTTTTTATTTAAAAATGTATATCAACAAGAGAAGATAATAGTAAATTTTGAGAAAGCGAAACAGATACTGATGGATTTATACAAATTCTTTCTTGCTAATGAATTAAAGCTAAGAGAATTATATAAGTTTGAAAGTGGTTCATACAGAGATGATTGTAGAGACTTTATAGCTGGAATGACGGATGACTTTGCTCTTGAAATACATAAAATGATATTTACACCAAAGAAATGGTCATTTGTTGATTTTAAAATTTAGATGAAAAAACTCGGCTCCGTACCTTTTTTAAACTCACAACCGTTAACTTATCTTTTTGATAATAATCTCATTGATAATTATATAACTTATAATTATTTTCCATCTTCACTCTTGCAACCATTAATTGACAAAGACGTTTTTCTATCATTACTTTCTATAGCTGACCATTTATCTAACCAAGAAGTCGTTTCATTGGATAATTATTGCATTAGTTCTTATGGAAAAGTCGATAGTGTTATATTGATCTCCAAATCAAATCTCAAAGATATCAAACTCGTAGTACAAGATATCAGATCAAAAAGCTCAAATATGTTATTCAAAGTTATTCAAGAAGTTTTTCTCAAAACTAAAATGGAATATTCGATTGGGTTGCCTAGCTTAGGAATGGAAATGAAAAATGATATTGGATATATAATAATCGGTGATTTAAGTTTAGAAATTCTTTCGTCTAACCCTTCGGGGTTAAATATTTACGATTTGGGAGAGATTTGGTACAAAGAAACAGGTTTGCCTTTTACATTTGGAACATATAATTATATTTCAGATCCCCCAAGCGAACTTGAGCTTAATTATTTAGATAATTCGTTTAAAGAAGGGATTAAATCTACAAATGCAATTATAGAAACTTTTTTGATAAAAACAGGATACAAGATAGATAGGAAGTTAGCTCATCAATATCTTAATGAAAAAATTTATTATAAAATTGAGGAAGAACATATAAAAGGTATTAATTTGTTTATCGACTTATCCGCAAAATTTGCAAATTGGAAAAAAAGTAGTTTTAATAAAAAGATCTAGCCATGTCAAAAAAAAATCTAACCCTTGGTCATAGCCCAGATGCCGATGACGCTTTTATGTTTTACGCTATATCGAAAGATATAATTAAATCACCACTATTAAAGTTCAATCATGTTGTAAAAGACATACAAAGTTTGAATAAAATGGCTATCAAGGGTGAGCTTGACACTACTGCAGTTTCTGCACATGCGTATTTACATCTTTATAACACTTACAGAATTATGGATTGCGGTGCTAGTATGGGAGACAATTATGGGCCAATATTAGTTTCAAAAAAAGATTTCAAATCCACAAAAGACCTTAAAATTGCAATACCAGGTAAACTAACCTCGGCTTTTCTGCTTTTGCAACTTTATTGCAATGACGCAAATTTTATAGAGTATGATTTTGACCATGTTGTTCCGGCAATTATGAATTCAGAAGTAGACGCTGGACTTATTATTCATGAAGGGCAAATCACTTATGAAGATTTAGGTTTGAAGCTCCTACTTGATTTACCTAAACTTTGGTATAACGATTGTAACCATCCTATACCATTAGGATTGAATGTTGTTAATAGGTCTTTAGACGAAGAAATACAATTTGAAACTGCTAAAATGATAAAGGATAGTATCAGCTATGCTTTATCTAATATTGACGAAGCACTCGACTATGCAATGGAGTTTAGCAGAGGTGTATCAAGAGACGTAGCGAAAGAATTTGTGCTAATGTATGTAAACAACGATACTTTAGATTTAAAACATCGTGGTTTAGATGGACTTAAATATATGTACGAAACTGCCTTAAGAAAAGGATTAATTAAAGAAACAATTGAAATTGATCTTATTTCAACCTAACAACCTTGCCGTTTATCATACTAAAAGTTAAATCATCTTGATTAGAATTTATTACGGACATATAAGGGTTTAAATTTATTTGTTTAAACCCAATAATGTCAGCTCTTTTTCCTGCTTCTAAAGACCCAACATAGTTATCTATTCCAAGTGCTCTTGCTCCACCTATTGTTGCTTTTTCTAAGACTCTAACTTCACAATCTTGTTTAACGATTTTTTTTGAATTTAAATATAAAAATCTTATTTCATCCATAAGATTTATGGAGAAATTGCTGGACAATCCATCAGTACCTAAACCAGCTTTTTCATAATTCATAAAAAACTTTAAATTAGGTAGTTTTTGATTTAGAAACAAGTTGCTTCTAGGACATAAAATCACAGGATATTTTCTCTTTTTTAATAATTCTAAATCACTATTTGTTAAGTTATTCATATGGACAAGGGAAACAAAAAGATTATCTTTGTTTATTCTACTTAAATAAGAAAGAGGAGATGAATTTTGAGTATTGATTTTCGGTTTGCGTGACAGAAGGGGAAAGACTAATTTTTCTATATCGTTTTGCTTTCCTTTGCTTAATTTGAATTCATCAATACTTTCGGCAAGATGGATACCCAAACCAAGTTCCTTCTCTTTTGCGATTTTAAATATTTCTCTTAACTTCCTTGTATCTAAAGAATATATTGAATGCGGAAACAATCTCAAATTAAACATAGCATCCTTACCCTTTTTGTTCATCAAGAGTAACCTTTTAAATGTTTTTGTTGTAGTACGCATAATTGTGGAATTTGTAATTTCAAAGAAATAAACTGTTCTAATTTTGCTTTTAATAATGTTTTTTAAATCTAATCCATCGTAAGAAGAAATCTGACCAATTGTTGTAACGCCTGTGTCGATTGAATTTTCTATAGAACTCCTGACAGATTCAAGAATTACTTTTTCTTGATTCATCCCTTTTTTTAAATCAATTATCTGCTCTAACCAAGATGCGAAAGAACTAAATGGTAGCAAATTCCTTTTGACCCATTCTAATTCTAAATGTATGTGCGCATTAATTAGTCCTGGCATCAATATTGAATTACTAAGATTTATAATTTTATTTTTTTTAATTGAGACTTCAGCATTTGGAATAATTTCTTCTATCATATTGTCATTCACAATTATTGCATGATCATATAAGGGTTTATTGTTAGCAAAGATTATGCATCTTGCTTTCAGTGCTTTACGCATATCTAAAAAAGATTAATGTTACCTGAACAAATTTGTTCAGCGGAGCCTTCCATTGTTAAATTGTATTCATTGTCGATGTCTATAATCAAATTCCCACCATCCATATTTACTTCAACTCTGTTTTCAAAGATTCCTAATTTGTAACCAGCTGAAGCTACAGCACATGAACTACTTCCAGATGCAAGTGTATATCCAGCTCCTCTCTCCCATATTAGTATTTTTACTTTTTTTCTTGAGATAATTTGTGCAAACTGAACATTAGTCTTTCGAGGAAACTTTTTGTTTGCTTCAAGCATAGGTCCAAACTCTAGTATTGTTTTTTTATTTAATTTTTTTACAAATATCACACAGTGTGGATTTCCTACTGTGACTGCAGTGAAGATGAATTTTTTCTTACCTATTTTTATATGTTCATTAATTGCAGTACTCTTGTTTGACAAAAAAGGAATCTTTTTAACATCGAAACTCGCTTTTCCCATTTCTACTTTTATTCTATCTAGCTTCCCTTTGTCTTTTATGATGTGACTCTTAACTAGACCACCCTTTGTTTCAATTGTAAAAACCTTTTTATTTGTATATCGATTGTCATACAAAAACTTAGAAAAGATTCTTAAACCATTTCCACTTTTTTCTGCTTCTGAACCATCCGGATTGAAGATCCTTAAACCAAAATCAGCTTTAGATGATGACACTAAGACGAGAAGGCCATCAGACCCGATGCCATAATTTCTATCACATATTCTTTTAACTGCTCTTTTGTTAAGCTTGAAATTGATTTTTTTCTCATCAATCACTATATAGTCATTTCCTAAACCATGAGATTTGACGAAATAATTCATACTCTGATTATACTAAATGATTCTTAGTATGATAATAGGGTAAATTTGTAGATAAATAATTTTTTTTTGTATAGAATAATGAATGCAGTAAAGGGAGGTTTTTAATAATGATTGAAAATTTATATGACGTTAAAGACAAAGTTGCGGTTGTTACAGGAAGCTCTAGAGGTATAGGAAAGCAGTGCGCATTGGCGTTTGCAGAAGCAGGTGCAAAATTAGTACTCAATTATGTAAGCAACCAAGAAGCAGCAGAGATTACAGCGGAAGAAATTGCTGGCTTAGGTTCTGAAGCCATCATTGTTCAAGCTGACGTAAAAGACTTTGATGCTTGCCAAGCCTTAGGCGAAGAAGCCATTAACAAATATGGTCAAATTGATTTTCTAGTTAACAATGCGGGAATCAATAGAGATATTACCTTTAGTAGGATGTCTCAAGAAGAATGGCAAGAAGTTATCAATACAAATCTTGGCGCTTTATTTAATATGTCCAAAGCAGTAGTTCCTCATATGAGAGACGCAGGATCCGGTGTTGTTGTGAATATATCATCAATAATTGGTGAAACTGGAAATATTGGACAATCTAATTATGCAGCTACAAAAAGTGGCATGTATGGTTTCACTCGAAGCTTAGCAAGAGAGCTTGCAAAAGACAACATTAGAGTTAATGCAATATCTCCAGGTTTTGTTGAAACTGACATGTTACACACTGTACCGCCAGATTTATTAGCTGGAATTAAAGATGAAATTCCTTTGGGTAGATTTGGTTATGCAGATGAGATTGCATTAGCGGTACTCTATCTATGTTCACCTGCCGGCTCTTGGATTACAGGTACTAATCTAAGTATCAATGGCGGACATAATATGCTTTAAGTTTTTGTGAGAAGATAAGTACATTCTTCTCACAAAAAATTTATTAATATAAAAAGTTGTGTGAAGGTAACTCTAACGTATTCATAACTATATAGCCTATTATTATGGTTATAAATGATGTAATTGTTAGCAAGGAAACCCTGTATCCACTAATTTTATATATAGTTTTTAATATAATTAAAATAAAAACTATGCTCCACGATAGAATTGAAATCATAGAAACTGTCCCAAACCAGTATGATCCAATCTGGTTTTTTGATAAAATAAAACCAAGAACTAAACCTATTGTCATAAAAGGAAAAGATACCGCAACAAGAAGAAAGTTAATTCTTTCTATTAGAGATATGCTGGGCAGTCTGTCGATCTTTTTAATCTTCTTATTTTTAATATTCGTGAATTGAAACAAGAACATTGAGCTAAATATTGTAGCTATAAAAAGTATTGTATGAGAAAGAAGGTTGGGAAGGATGTGTGAAATAAGCAAAATATTATTATTAGCTGATACTGTTTCAGTATTATTAACATTAAACAATAAAGGAACTGTGATTATAAAAGCCACTGGGGAGACATAAAGAGAATATAAATTTTTCATCCCAGGCCTTATTAATATATAGCTTCCAATGGAAATAATTAATGCAATCATAAATAAAACATTTTCAATATCTCTTGAAGCGTAGCTAACCTCTTTTGATAATATTAATCCTGTTTGTAACACAAATGCTGAGATGAAAAAATAGTTAGCTTTGGAAGAGTAACGTGTGTTCCCAGATATTGCATAATACAAACTTAAAATAAAAGAAACAATATAAAGAATTGGAACTCCAATTAAAAACCCCATTGATCAGTCTCCAGCTTCTTCTTGGTAATTTTTGTTTAATGCCGCATTAAGTTCATCTAGATCACCATCAAGAATATAATCAATTTTGTGCAATGTCAGATTAATTCTATGATCACTTACCCTGCCTTGAGGGAAATTGTATGTTCTTATTTTTTCACTTCTATCTCCACCACCAACCAAGGACTTTCTAGTTTTTGACATTGTTTCTTTTTGTTTCTCCTGTTCAGCCTCAAACAACTTAGCTCTTAAGATTCTCATAGCTCTTTGTTTGTTTTGGTGCTGTGATTTTCCATCTTGATTTTGAACAACTATACCAGAAGGCTCATGAGTAATTCTTATCGCGGAATCAGTTTTATTCACATGTTGACCACCGGCACCCGAAGCTCTGTAAGTATCGATACGCAAATCTTTCTCCACAATTTCAATTTCTACTTCATCTGCTTCAGGAAGTATAGCGACAGTTGCAGTTGAGGTATGAACTCTACCACTAGTTTCAGTCAAAGGTACTCTTTGTACTCTATGTACACCACTTTCAAATTTCATAAAAGAATAAACATCTTTTCCGGAGATTGTAACTATTGCTTCTTTTATACCCCCTAAACCAATCTCGCTTTTATTAATAATTTCTGTATCCCAATCTTTTCTTTCAGCAAATCTTAAGTACATTCTCAATAAATCACTTGCAAAAAGCGCAGCTTCATCTCCTCCTGCCCCAGCTCGGATTTCCATTATTACATCTTTGGAATCCATTGGATCTTTCGGGATAAACTCGTGTTTAATTTTTTCTTCTAAAGTTTCCAGTTCTTTTTCAAGCAATTTTAACTCTTCTTCTGCCAACTCTCTTAATTCTTCATCCTCAGCTAATTTTTCATTTTCGACCACCAAACCTTCTAGTTCTTTGATTCTTTTAAAGTCTTCAACAAGTTCTGATATTTGAGCTCTTTTTTTTGATAACTCTTTTATTGAATTAGAGTCTAAATCTAAGGACGATAGTTTTAAGTCTATATTTTCCAGCTCATCTTGAGCACTTTCGAGTTTTTTCCTAATTTTTGGATCTATCATATTTACACACTTAGCTTGTAAACTGCCTGCTATGGGATAAAATTATATCATGGATATCATTGATATCCTTGATAAAAAGGTTAAGGATGCCATAGAGAATAGGACAGTATTAGAGGGAGAGATTTCAAAGTTAGAAGAGGAAGTTAAGGAATTAAATAAATATTGTCTTGATTTAAAAAATAAGAATGATGCGTACAAAGATGAGATTAGCGTTGTTCTTAGTGAATTAGATAAAGTAGTAAGAGATTTAGATATTTAGTGAAAGAATTACATTTGAGTCATCTAGAACAAACATTAAAGTTTAAGACTGAGTGTGAAGATAAGATTTTAAAAGAAATTGAGGAATACATAAATCAAAAGTATTCCGAGCACAGGCTAGAAGAACAAACATTTTCTTCTTTGGAAATATCTAATCTCCTTCTTGTTAACGCTGTCTATGAGATCCTATCCTTGAGAAAGAAAAAGGATGAGGAAAATGAAAGAATATCATCAATCGTATCAAGACTTAGTTAGTAAGTCTGTGCTAAGAAAAATTATAAAAGAACAAAGAAAAAGTATAGATTTTTCTAAATTAGTCTTGAAATCTAAAGAAATTACCAGAACTCTACTAAGCCAAGATTTATTAAAATCAACAACTATAAAAAATGTTGCTCTATACAGCCCAATTCATAGAGAAGTTGATACTAAATATATAGATTTTGAATTAAGAAAGCTTAACAAATCAATCTTTTATCCAAAAATAATTAATAAAAGAATGCGTTTTTATCAAGCGAGCTCGTTATCTGATTTTTCACTTGGATACCAAGGCATACAAGAGCCAATAAGCGATAGACTTATTAACTCAAAAAATATAGATATTTTTATTGTTCCTGCCTTGGCAATAAATTCTTTAGGTTATAGGTTAGGGTATGGCCAAGGTTTTTATGATAAAGAATTAAAAGGCATTCCCACCAGAAAAATCTACTCAGTAATTTTTGATTTTCAATTCATTAATTCACAATTTGATCAATCGCATGATATTAAGGTCAAGAAAGTTTTTACAGAAAAAGGAGTCTATACAATTAATTAGGAGGACAATATGAGTATTATCAATATAGCAATTTACATAGGATGTTTCTTAGGAGGATTTGGAATTTTTTGGTTTTTAACTAGAAATAATCTTATAAAAGACATCAACACTAAGAAAAATGAGTCTGAAGGTATTATTTCGTCTGCAAAAAATAAAGCAATAAGAATATCTAAAGATGCAGAGAAAAAAGCAAAACAACATAGGTCAGTACAAATCAAAAAAGTTAATGAAGAAGTGAACACACTTAAACTTTCACTTGATGAACGAGAAAAAGCTTTCTTAAGTAGTGAGAAAGAATTGAAAGTGCTTGATACAGAGAATACAAAGAGAGCAGCGCAATTAGAAATACAAGAAAAAAATTGTCGAGAGCTAGAAAACAAATATAGAAACAAAGAAGAGGAGCTCAACGCTATTCTCGAAGATGCAAAAGTTAAAATAGAAAAACTTACTGGGCTCACACGAGAAGAGGCCAAAGAAGAGTTAGTTAGATCTGTTGAAGAAGAAGCAAAAATTCTCTCAGCAAGAAAAATTAAAGAGATTGAAAAAAATTTAAAAGATGAATCAGAGACTAAAGCTAAAAATATTATTGCTCTTGCAATTCAAAAATATGCTGCATCTTATACATCTGAGAAAACTTCTTCTGTTGTTGAGTTACCTAGTGATGATATGAAAGGAAGAATTATAGGGAGAGAAGGTAGAAATATAAGAACTATAGAATTAAAAACCGGCGTTGATATAATTATTGACGACACACCCGGAATCGTTACTGTTTCTTCTCATAATCCTATTAGAAGAGAAATTGCTTCTAGGTCGATTAAGAAATTACTAGATGATGGACGAATACATCCAGGGAGGATAGAAGAGATTGTTGAAGAGATTGAAGAACAACTCCAAAAAGAAATCCATCAATTGGGCGACGATGCTATTTTAGAGATAGGAATTAGCAATATGCACCCCGACCTTGTTAAATTAGTAGGCAAGATGAAATACAGAACTTCATATTCGCAAAACATCTTAGACCATTCTCTTGAAGTTGCTCAAATTTGTGGCGTATTAGCTGCGGAAATTGGTCTTGATCAAAAAATTGCTAAAAGAGCAGGCCTTCTTCACGATATAGGAAAAGCGGTTGACCACGAAATAGAAGGTAATCATATAGATATAGGAGCGGATTTAGTCAAAAAATACAATGAACCACCAGAAGTCATTGAGGCAGTCGAATCTTCACACTCGGATAATTCATCAAGTCTCTATACAGTTCTGGTTCAGGCCTCAGATGCAATTTCTGCCGCAAGACCTGGGGCAAGGAAAGAATCCTACGAATCATATGTTAAAAGAGTTAAAGAACTTGAAGACATAGGATCATCTTTCAATGGGGTTGATAAATGTTTTGCAATTCAAGCTGGAAGAGAGGTTAGGGTTATGGTCCAAAGCGATAAGATAAATGACGATGAAGCTACAGTACTTTCTCATGATATTGCGAAGAAAATAGAGGAGGAAGTTGCATATCCTGGCAATGTTAAGATTACTGTTGTCAGAGAAGTTAGAGCAACAGCGACGGCTAATTAATCTTTAAGAGCAATTCTTGCTGCAGCAAGCCTCGCAATAGGAACTCTAAAAGGTGAACAGCTAACGTAGTCCAGACCAATTTTATGACAGAAGTCTATAGAATTTGGATCACCACCATGCTCACCACAAATCCCTACTTTCAGATTCTTTCTGGTTGACTTACCTCTTTCAAGTCCTAATTTCATAAATTCTCCTACGCCATCAATATCAATGCTTGTAAAAGGATCTCTTTCGAGAATCTCAACTGTTTTTCCGCTAAGTTCAACTTTTGTATCCATATATGTATTAATGAATTTTCCAGAGTCATCACGCGAATAAGCAAAAACTGTCTGAGTTAAATCGTTTGTTCCAAAGGAAAAGAATTCTGCTTCTTTTGCTATTTCATCAGCAACAGCTGTAGCTCTTGGTACTTCAATCATTGTTCCTACCATATAATTCAATTTTTTCTTACCTAGAACTTCTTTTGCCACTTGCAAAATAATATCTTTCTGAAATTTTATTTCGGACACCATTCCTACCAAAGGAACCATAATTTCAGGGTTAACTCTAATTCTCTTTTTTGATACTACTAAAGCAGCTTCGAAAATTGCTCTTGCTTGCATTCTGGTTATTTCAGGCATTGTTATTCCAAGCCTACATCCTCGGAGCCCAAGCATTGGATTAAATTCATGAAGTTCTTCTACACGTTCTAATAAATCTCTTTTTTCTTTTAGTTCTTTTGAGGGCGCTCCATTAATTTCCATTTCCTTAATTTCTAACATTAAATCTTCACGTTTTGGAAGGAATTCATGAAGAGGGGGATCAAGTAAACGAATTGTGCAAGGTAAGCCATCCATTGCTGTAAAGAGACCTATAAAATCTTTTTTTTGCATTTGTAAAAGTTTATCCAAATGTATAACTCTATCTTTCAATGAAGTTGCAAGAATCATCTCTTGCATAATTTTAATCCTGTCTTCTGCAAAAAACATATGTTCGGTTCTACAAAGTCCAATCCCTTCGGCGCCAAATTTAATAGCAACCTCTGCATCTTCAGGTACATCAGCATTTGTTCTTATTTTTAATTTTCTAAACTTATCTGACCATTTTAAAATTGTAGAAAAGATCGAATATCGCTCAGAAGCTCTTTCTTTCATATTTCCTTGCATAACTTGAATTACTTCAGAAGCAACTACAGGAATATCGCCTGAATAAACTTTCCCGTCAAATCCATCAATAGATATATAGTCTCCTTCCCTTATAGTTTTTGCATTTACTTTTATTGATCTAGATGATAAATCTACTTTTATTTCTTCTGCACCAACAACACAAACCTTGCCCATTTGTCTGCCTACAACAGCAGCATGGCTAGTTCGTCCTCCTCTTGCAGTTAATACACCATGTGAGGCTGCCATGCCATGTATATCATCAGGACTAGTTTCTTTTGTGACTAAGACAACTCTGGTACCTTTCCTGCTCATATCAACAGCAGTCTGAGCATCAAGAGCAACTTTTCCTGAAGCTGCGCCAGGTGATGCAGCAAGTCCTTTAGTTAGTACATCAAACTTTTTCTTATCATCCGGATTAAAAATCGGAAACAGGAACTGCTCAAGGTGATCAGGCTCTACTCTTAAAACGGCTTCTTCTTTAGATATCAGCCTCTCTTTTACCATATCACATGCAATCTTTGCTGCGGCTATTCCTGACCTTTTGCCGGATCTGGTTTGTAGAAGGTACAACCTCTCATTCTCTATAGTAAATTCAAAATCTTGCATATCGTGGAAGTGCCTCTCTAAAATTTTCGCAGTATTTTCTATTTGAAGATGGACTTTTCTCATTTCTCTTTGCATAGTTTTGATATTCTTAGGTGTTCTAATACCTGCTACTACATCTTCGCCCTGTGCATTAAGCAAATACTCAGCAAAAAGCTCTTTCTCGCCAGACAGAGGATCTCGAGTAAAGCCAACTCCTGTGCCACAATCTTCCCCCATGTTCCCAAAAACCATTGATTGAACCGTTACTCCAGTACCAATGTCGGAGGGTATATTGTATTTCTTTCTATAAAAAATAGCTCTCTTGTTATTCCATGATAAAAATACCGCATCAATTGCTTTTATTAATTGATCTAATGGACTTTGTGGAAATTCGCTACCCGTTTTAGATTTTACAAGTTTCTTGTAGTTCTGAACAAGACCCTTTAAGGTAGTATCATCAAGATCAATATCATGTTTAGCACCCTTTTGTTTTTTTAATTCTTCTAACATGTCTTCAAAAAGATTCCTATCAATTTTTAACACTACATCGGAAAACATTTGAATAAATCTTCTGTAAGCATCCCAAGCAAATCTTGGGTTGTTTGTTTTTTTGCTAAGAGCAACTACTGTTTTATCATTTAAACCTAAATTTAAAATCGTATCCATCATTCCTGGCATAGAAAACATTGCACCAGATCTAACTGATACCAGTAGTGGATTTCTAGAACTTCCGAAACCTTTTCCCGTCAACTTTTCTAACTTCGAAAGATGTTCTTTTATCTCCAAAATAATAGCTTTAGGCGTTCTCTTTTTGTTCTCATAAAAGATTGAACACACATTTGTCGAAATGGTAAATCCAGGTGGAACATTTATTCCTATCTGGGTCATCTCTGCTAAGCCAGCACCCTTTCCACCAAGAACTTCTTTCATTGAACCATCACCATCAGACTTTTTATTCCCAAAGAAATAAACAAACTTTTTAAGGGTTTTCTTTCTAGCAACCATTACGTTCTCCTTAAATTTCCGAAAAGTTAGCAAATCCCGAAATGATATTTTTCATTCTTGTAAGTAAATTGAGTCTATTTTGTCTTAATTTTTCATCTTTATCCATTACTAGTACATTGTCAAAAAATTTTGTTAAAGATGGTGCAGTATCAAGAACTCTTTTAAGAGAGTCTTCAGGATTTTTATTAATCGAATCAATTGAAAGCGATTTTTCTATTCCTTCTAATGAATCGTATAAATATATTTCAAAATTGTTTTTAAGAAGACTCTTTTTTATACTTATTTCGGAATTATCTTTTGTGATATTTTTGAGTCTTTTAAATATTTCTACAACTGAAAGCAGTTCGTTTCTACCTAAATATTTTTTTAAAACCATAGCCCTATCATTAATTGATTTGATGTCCTTATTTCTTAATCCATTGTTAACAAGAGAATTTACAATGTTTACATCAAATCCATTCTCAACAAAATAGTTTCTTATCCTCTCATTGAAAAATTCTAATAACTTTTGTCTGTTTTCCTCGTTGATTTTATTTTCGCCACTATCTTCTACTTTGGCGAGTGAATAATTTAAGATTTCAATCAAATCTATATTTCTATCAAGATTCTCGGCTATCCTAATTATACCTATACTATTCCTTCGAAGTCCATACGGGTCTGAGCTGCCAGTTGGTTTTAGATTTAAATAAAAACAACAAGATATAGTATCAAATTTATCAGAGATGCTTATAATCTGAGACAAGAATTCTTTAGGAAGCATGTCATTCCTTCCTCTAGGAAGGTAATGCTCTTCAATAATTTTAGCAATTTCTTTATTAAAGTCTTGATAATAATATTTACCCATTATCCCCTGAAGCTCAGGGAATTCGTAAACCATCTGAGAAGACAAGTCAGCTTTTAGTAGATTACAACAAGTCTCAGTGTTGACACCCAGATCTTTAGAATCCATATTAAATTTTCTAAGTAATTCCTCAGTTGTCGCTAGAATCCTCTTAGATTTATCTTTGTAAGAGCCAATTCCATCAATAAAAGTTATATTTTCAAGTTTTTCTGATAATTTCTCTAGCCCTACTTTTTTATCCTCTTGGTAAAAGAATTGTGCATCATTCAATCTAGCTCTAATTACCTTCTCATTTCCAGAAACCACAACCCTTTTATCAAGAAAAGGCGAGCCAGCAACAAATATAAAATTCGAGTCTAACTTGGTAAAACGTTTGTTTTTAAAAACAGGAAAATATTTTTGGTGATTTTTCATGACCGACATATTTACTTCTGTAGGAATTTTTAAGAAACTGTTATGAAACTTTCCAAGTAAAGTATTTGGATATTCAGTAAGATTGGTTACGTGATCTAATAAATCTTCGTCAATCTCAACAAAAAACTTATATCTTTTTTCCATTCTTTTTATTTCATTCAGAATTTTTTGTTTTCTCTCTTCAAAATCTAGCATCACAAAACTCTTCTTCATGTAATTAAAATATTGTGCAATTGAGGTAATCTTTTTACCTGATTTACTATAAAATCTATGTCCAAAAATAAGATTCTCATTATTAATATTTTCAATTCTAATTTTTATTTGGCTTTTCCCAAAAAGTGCAAAAATATTTCTAATCGGTCTAATAAAATGGAAACTATCTTCACCCCATCGCATAAACTTCTTATTCTTGATTGACTTAATTGAGGCAATTGTTGTGTCTCTCAAAAAATCTTTAGTGTTTAAACCCTTTACTTTTTTATTAACAGATAAAAACTCATTCCCATCTTTTTCTACTATTTTTATTTGATTCGCTTTTATTTTGTTTTTCTCTACAAATGAAAGACCTGGTTTAAGTAATTTTTTGTTTTTATCTATAGATATTTTTTTTGGAGGGCCTAATATAAATTCCTCATAATTTTTCTGTTTGGTTGGTAAACCTTTTATAAGGACAACTATTCTTCTAGGGGTATAAAATGTCTTTATATCAGAATAATCTATTGTATTTTTCGAGAGATTGTTAATAAAAGATTTTTCTACTTGCAAACCTAGTTCGTTCACAAGTCTTGCAGGTATTTCTTCTACAAAGATTTCTAATAGAAAATCGAAACTCTGATTATTTTTGCTCATATATTTCTAAGTAAAGTGCAGCGGATTTTTTAGCAAGATCTCTAATTTCTAATATATACCTTGCTCTTTCGGTAACACTAATACTTCCTCTTGCATCAAGCATATTAAATAAATGCGAACACTTAAGGCAATAATCATAAGCCGGGAGTGGCAAATTGTTATCTATAAGAGTTTCACATTCCTTTTTTGATTGAACAAAAAATGTTTTTAACATGTCTATGTTAGCTATTTCAAAATTATATTTAGAAAATTCGTATTCGGTTCGGAAATGTATATCGGAATATTTAACTTCTTTTGACCAATTTAAGTCATAGACACTTTGTACTTTTTGCAAATACATAGCAATCCTTTCAGTACCATAAGTAATTTCAACTGTAATTGGATCTAAATCAAAACCCCCAGCTTGTTGAAAATATGTAAACTGCGTTATTTCCATACCGTCTAACCACACTTCCCATCCTAAACCCCAAGCACCAAGAGTAGGAGATTCCCTATCGTCTTCAACAAATCTAATATCATGTTTTTTAGTATTAATACCCAAGTCATTTAAGCTTTCTAAATATAAATCTTGTATGTTGTCAATTGATGGTTTTATCACAACTTGAAATTGTTAATAATGTTGAAGTCTATTAGGATTTTCACCATATCTTCCATCCGTAGGTCTTCTGCAAGGCTCTACATAAGCCGCAGACCATGGAGTTTTTCCTAAACATCTTAAAAAAGTTCCAGGATGGAAAGTTCCTGCACCTTTTTCTAAATCATATGGTTGCAAAATAACGCAGCCATTTTTGGCCCAGAATTCTTGTAATTTTAATATTAAATCCTGAAAATACATAAAAAAATGATGATAACATCAAACTAGATTTAATTCTATCGATTATAAAGGCTTAGACTAGGTGAGGTTGCCAACAAGCGAGTTTTGATGCGCTTCTTGAATCTGCACGTTAACTATTTGACCAATAAACTCACTTTGTAAATTTTTAATGTTTACTACTTTATTTTGGGTAGTCCTGCCAAATAAGTCACTAGGGTTGTTTTTACTATTACCTTCAATCAGAATAGGGAAGGTCTTACTTATGTCTTTTTTGTTGTTCTCAAGTGTTATTTCTCTTTGACGTAATTGCAATCTCTGGAGCCTATCTTTAGCAATTTCATCAGAAACATGTGTTTTAATTCTTTCCCCAGGAGTCCCAGGTCTTATTGAATATTTAAATGAATAAACTGTATCAAATCTTACATCTTCGATAAGTTGCATTGTTTTTTCGAAATCATTTTCATCTTCGTCTGAGAAACCAACTATTATATCAGTAGACAAACTTAAATCTGGCATAGCTTCTTTTAATTTTAGAATACATTCTTTGTACCACTCTATGCTATATGTTCTATTCATTGATTTGAGAACTTTATTGGAGCCAGATTGAACAGGAAGATGTAATTGTCTACAGATTTTAGAATTCCTCTTCATTGAATTAATCATCTTTGGAGTTATGTCTCTAGGAAACGAAGTTGTAAATCTAATTCTCTCTAGACCTTCTAGATCTTGAAGAGAATCAAGAAGATTGTAGAATTTATCTCCATTGTGTTTCCAAGAATTGACTGTTTGACCTATATAAGTAAGCTCTTTCGCACCTTGATTAATTAAAAGTTTAGATTCTTCCAAAATTCTATCTAAAGGTCTATTTATTTCTTTACCTCTGACTGTAGGAACAATGCAGTAAGCGCATCTTTTATTGCATCCTTGTTGTATAGATACGAAGCCAGTAACTTTTCCCTCTTGATGGTAAGGGGATATTTCAAAAACATCTTCGATATCCATTGAAGTTTCAATTATTTTTTTTTTGTTGGTGTTTCTTATTTGCTGAATCAAACCTTCCAGTTTAGGAATACCTCTCGGTCCAACTACAAAATCCAGGTAAGGAATATCTTTAATTAGTTTGTCTCCATATAGTTGTGCGACACAGCCCGCCATTCCAATGATTAGATCTGGATTAGACTTCTTAAGATTCTTATATCTTCCCAATGCACTAACAGCTTTATGGTCCGCTTTCTCTCTGATTGCGCATGTATTGACTATTACTACATCAGCATCCATTGGATTCTCAACAAGTTTCGCAGATAAAGAATTAAGTATCCTGTCAGAATCGTATTCGTTCATTTGACAGCCTTGCGTTTCTATAAAAACGGAGATTTTTTCCATTTTGAAATTTTAACAATCTTTGCATTTTATGCAATACCTTAAAAACCTGTTTGACTAATAAATCTTAATTTTGTAACATGTTTTGATGTTGTCTTGGACTCGAGAAATCAATTCAAAGCAGTGGAAGACTTTTATTGCGGCTTTTCTTGGATGGACTTTAGATGCAATGGATCTATTGCTTTATGTCTTTGCATTTAAATTTATTGCTGAAACCTTTAATTTGTCAGGCCCTCAAGCAGCTTTCTTATTTAGTATTACATTAGCTTCATCTGCGTTAGGAGGAATTGTTTTTGGTATTATTTCAGATTATGTTGGCAGAGTAAAAGCTCTAATGTATTCCATTCTTATTTATTCCTTATTTACAATGTTTTCAGCTTTTGCTCCAACAATTGAGTTGTTTGTTTTATGTAGATTCTTGCTAGGGTTAGGAATGGGAGGAGAATGGGCTTCTGGCGAAATATTAGTTGCTGAAAGTTGGCCTAAACAACATAGAGGAAAAGTAGTTGGAATGGTTCAAAGCGGTTGGGGATTTGGTTTTATCCTTGCAGCGATTCTAGCGACTTTTGTTCTTCCTATTACTACATTTAATTTAAATATGTTGCCTTTTGTTGAGAAAGATTTCCCTGTAGAAAGTTGGAGATTCTTATTTTTCCTAGGAGTGCTTCCAGCTATCTTGGTTTTTTATGTTAGGAGAGTTTGTGAAGAGCCTGAAATATGGAAAAAGAGTTCTCAAGAAAGAGAAAAAACTTCACAGGAATTTACTTTTTTGCAAATATTTAAAGGTGACTTAAGACCGTTGCTATTGAAAGCCACTCTTCTTACTAGTTTTTGCATGATTTCATATTGGGGACTTAGTTATTTTGTACCAAATTATCTTGCAAGCCCTATTGAAGAAGGAGGAGCAGGCTTAGGTTTAGTAAAGGGTTTTGGCTTCACTATACCACTTAACGTAGGAGCTATACTTGGATGCATATCTTTTGGAATGATTAGCGACAAGTTTGGACGAAAATTTACATTTGCATCATACCTAATAATAGTAGCAGTATTGGTTCCAGTGTTTGGGAATGTAGTCAAAGTACAGGAATTTTTGGGATTTATTTCTCTCGATGCTTTAATTTTAATTCTCGCACCTTTGCTTGGATTCTTTAATACAGGTTTCTATTCTGGTTTTGGTGCAATTTTTTCAGAAATTTTCCCAACTAGAGCCAGAGGAACTGCACAAGGTTTTAGCTATAATGTAGGTCGTGGAGCATCAGCAATTGCACCACCACTTTTCGCTTTTATCGCAATCACCTCTGTTGGTTTCTTGTTTAATGGTGAAATTATTGGTAATGGTAGAGCATTAATGGCAGCTTCTGTATTTGCTCTTTTTGCCTTATGTGTCCTACTTACTCTTCCTGAAACTAAAGGAAAAGAACTAGAATAGGGCTCCTAAGCTTTTTCTTAAATTATTCGAATTTCCGTCTAATTGGTACATTAATTGCACCCATAAAACTATAATTCTATTTTTTTTAGAGGAGGAAAATATGAAAAGGTTAATTTTAACGCTTTTTGCTTTTGTTTTTATGTTTTCAACTATAAATTCATTCGCAAAAGAAGATGCCACATCTCAAATACCGCTTACATTTTCAGGATATGTACATACAGCTACAACCTATAATTTAGGCGATAACGAGGATGAGAATAACAACTTCCATACATTTAGCGATGATGATTATACTATGACACCATCAGCCCAACTAGGAGTATCGAACGATTATTTTGTAATTGATGCTTTGTTTGGAAGCATTGCTCAAGATGTTGATGGATCAGGTACGGACTTTTTCCTTCATCAGGCTTATGGAATGTTGCCAGTTGGAGCTGCAACGCTTATGGTTGGTCATTTTGATACAATGTTAGGCAATGAAGTTATCAATCCAGCTGACAATGCTAACATTACTCGAAGTTTCCTTTTTGGCTATTCGATAAATTTCCAAAATACTGGGGTAAGAGCATCATATGCACCAACCGAGATGACTATTGTAGACGAAGTTTATCTTGGCATTGGTAATGGTTCTGATGTTATTTATGATGAAGGTGAAAACCAAGGTAAAACAATTGAAGCTGCTGTAGGAAAAGCAATCGGCGACGCTTCGCTTTTTCTTGCTATGAATTACGGACCGGAAACTGCAAATGATTCAGCAATTAGGCAAACTTATACTGCTGTATTTGGTATGCCTCTTGGATCACAATTATCAATTACTTTAAATGGAGTTTATGCTCAAGAACAAGATGCAGGTCCTACAAGAACTGACAACAGCAAGCATACTGCTACATGGTATGGTTATGCAGGTTATCTGGTTTACGATCATTCAGATACAACTTCTATTGCTTTAAGAGGCGAATACTTCCAAGATGAAGATGGTTCAAGATTGGGATTTGGAGATGTAACAAGTAAGGGAACATGGAACGAAGGCAATGACAATGCCACCCTTAAAAGTTTAACTATAACTCCACAAATTCTAATAGGTGAGCACGGTATATTGAGAGCTGAGTTTAGAAGAGATTATGCAAATCACCAAGTATTTGGAAGAACAGTAATGGCTCTAACCTCAACAACAGAAACTGCACAACACAAAACTCAAGATACAGTATCCTTACAATATATAGTTTCTTTTTAATACGGTAAACATAAACTAGAGCTCTTTTGAGGGCTCTAGTTTTTCTTGATTAACAAATTATTTTATATACACTTTAAGTTTATTTTACTAGCCCGGATAGCTCAGTCGGTAGAGCAGAGGACTGAAAATCCTCGTGTCGGTGGTTCGATTCCGCCTCCGGGCATTCTAAGTCGTTAATTGAAAAGAATATAAAAAAACAGTATTCTATACCTATGTTGAATTCAGATAAAGTTTTCGCTTCTTTTCTTAAAAAGTTTAGGAAGAAGAGAAAAATAACTCAAGAACAACTTGCTACTTCTATTAATGTTTCAACTGTTTATATTCACCAACTTGAAACCGCTAAAGTTGATGCACCATCAAAAGAAAAATGTGAAGCAATTGCTGATGCTCTTAATGTTGAGACAGAATTGGTTTGGAATGCGGCTAAAGAACAAAAACTGTTAAGATTTCTTAAAAAAGAAAACATAACTAATAATCTTAATGAACCTATTACGTCTTCAGAAAAATTACTTTTAGATTTATTTAGAAACCTATCTGATGATGTTAGAAAAGATTTTGTTGGAATGATCTATATGCTTCTAAAATCAGATAAAAGAATTTCAGACAAAAGAGTTCTTGCTTCAATAGAAAAGCTCTCTAAAACTGCATGATGTATTTTTTAAAACGATTTTCAGTGATTGCTTTGATTCAATTGCTTATACTCTCTTTAATCTTTCTGCTTTTCCTTTTTAATTTTAATCAAAGAAGAGAAGTCAATAAAGTCCAGACCAAGGGATTTGCCTCTATAATTGCAGAACAAGCTACAAATTATTTTAAGGATAATCAGTTCAATTATTCCTCTAATGACTTTTTTGAATATCTTGATAACAGAATAGGTGTACAGAAGCTAACAAATGCTTTTGGTATCAACCCACCTGAAGTTTTAACAATATATTTTAGATCTGATATCGAAAAAGGCTTAGTCAATGCCGGGATAAATTCAGATTTTACGAAAGATGATACAGCTGAAGTCAACAGAAAAATAAAATATTTCTTTAATAATAAATATGTTGCTATGAAACCTTTCTTTATTTCTAGTGACAAAACGCCGTTTGGTATAGTTAGAATTGAGACTAGCACGATTCCAATTCTTACAGATGTATTAGCGAACAACGGAATCTTTTATTTGTTTTTATACTTAATTTTGAATAACCAGGCTTTTCTCTTTTACCTTTGGGTTAGAAAAAAACGAGACGATGTCCTCGAAAAAGGTTATTTGAAAAGAAGCTCCTTAGGTGCCATTAAAATAATGCATAAATTGCTAGAAGATATCATTCATGACCATAAAGACGAAAAATATTCAGATGATGAAAATAAGGCAAATATAATCAATTTAGACGATAAAAAATGAAATTCTTTCTGATATGTATATTTAGTTTTTCCGTGCTTGTGTCTTGCGATAGTTTCAAGGCTAAATCAAGCATAAGTTTCTATGGACCAATTCTTGAAACCATAAACGAAGAGGGAGCCATAGAGTATGTGGGTAGGATAGTGAATAAATCTTCAGAGAAAGTAAAAAATGTGACTTTACATTATGTCGCTAAGGATAATCAGGATAATATAGTTGAAGCTATTACGTATGATATAAATAGCACAGAAGGTAATCATCTATCGGCAAATGAGATTGTAAAGTTTAAATTTTCTATAAGATCAAATTCAGATGATACATTCAATAAGGAGTTTGTTTTAAAACACGATTAAAACTTTTTGTAGATTCAGAATGTCAAAAAATAAAAAAATTAGAATACTAATAGCAAAAGCCGGTCTTGATGGACACGATAGAGGAGCAAAGATTATAACAAGAGCATTGAGAGATGCCGGATTTGAAGTTGTATATACTGGTCTTCACCAAACACCAGAGATGATTTCAGAAGCTGCGCTACAAGAAGATGTTGATGCTATAGGAATAAGTTTGTTGTCGGGCGCACACAATTTTTTATTTCCTGAAATCATTAAAGATTTAAAAAAGAAAGGGCTTGATGATTTAGTAATTTTTGGTGGAGGAATAATACCAGATGAAGATATTAAAAGTCTTAAAAAATGTGGAGTCAAAGAAATATTCGGACCTGGAACCACAACTTCCGAAATGATTGACTGGATCAATTCAAATGTTCAACCTAAATAGCTTTTATTACTTTTTTGAGAGATGGGTTGTTAAACCAACAAAAATTGCTAGTACCAAAATTGCTGCAAGAACTTTAATGTAAATACCAAAATCTGCATGTGAAGCTTTAGATATACCTAACCCAAAAAGACTAAAGAGAATTAAACATACAAGAGCTGAACCAAAATAATCTTTTCGCATCATGTTTCCTATCTATTCCTTAAAATTAAAATATAATATACTTTACTATGAAGTCAAAACAAGCTGTGACTGTTTTTGGTGCCGGAAGCTGGGGTACTGCTATTGCGAAAGTATTAGCTGAGAATAACTGGAAAGTTAATCTCTGGGCAAGAGAAGAACAAGTAGTTGATTCAATTAAGAATTCGAGAGAAAACAAGTTATTTTTACCCGGAATTAAACTACCTGGAAGAATTAATCCAATTAATTCTTTAGATGATCACGAATTGTTTAACACTAATTGTCTTATTTTTTCATTTCCCACTCAACATATCCGTAGTTTTTTAGAGACAATTAAGACCAATATTGGAAAAGATATAATAATAATTAATACATCAAAAGGTATTGAACAGAATTCGACTAAAAATATTTATAGAATCTTTGGAGACGTCATTCCTTACATTAAAAATAGGTACGTTACCATGTCAGGACCAAGTTTTGCGAAGGATGTTGCAAATAAATTGCCAACAGCGGTTTCTATGGCTTCTTCTAATGATAAAGTTTTATCCAAAGCAAGGTTAATGTTCGATAATAAATATTTCAGAACCTACCCTAGCAAAGATGTAATAGGTCTTGAACTGGGTGGATCAATAAAGAATGTAATAGCAATAGGTGCTGGTATTTTTGATGGAATGGGATATAGCGAAAGTAGTAAGGCGGCATTTATCACTCGTGGATTATTTGAAATTCGTGTATTGGCTGAATTGATGGGAGCGCGAAAGACTACTTTTCTAGGCTTGGCTGGTATTGGAGATTTAGTGTTAACTACGTATGGCGCTAAGAGCAGAAATAGAAATCTTGGCTTTATGCTAGGAAAAGGGAAAAATCTAAAAAAGATTATGGACTCTACACCTACAATTGCAGAAGGTTATTTTACTAGCAAGGCAGTTTACAAACTAATTAAAGAAGTAGGAATTCGTCTTCCTATTTTAGAGGCAATTTACGGAGTTCTTTATAAAAATAAAAGTCCAAAAAGTATCTTAGAAATTTTGATTAAAAAAGATGTTTTTGTAGATATTTAAACTTCATTTTCACTAATTAAAATGTATAATTAACTTACTCTTTATGTTTAACACCGGAGTATAACCATTTCGTCAGAAGATAATATAGAAGAAAACATACAACCTACTGAAATTTTCGATGAGTTAAAAGACTCTTATTTAAGTTATTCACTTAGCGTTATAATAGGTAGAGCATTGCCAGATGTGAGAGACGGACTAAAACCAGTCCATCGAAGACTCCTGTACGGAATGAAAGACTTAGGCCTAGATTTCAATAAATCATATAAAAAATCAGCGAGAGTAGTAGGGGATGTCATGGGTAAATTCCATCCTCATGGTGATACAGCTCTTTACGAGGCTTTGGTAAGAATGGCACAGGACTTTTCCTTAAGATACCCTCTTGTTGAAGGTCAAGGAAATTTTGGTTCCATAGATGGTGACCCAGCTGCCGCAATGCGATACCCGGAGGTTAACCTTTCACGACTCTCTTCACAGATCCTCGAAGACTTAGAAAAGGAAACAGTAGATTTTGCGGAAAATTATGATGGATCAACTAAGGAACCAAAAGTTTTACCGTCAAAAATCCCCACACTTTTACTAAACGGTGCATCTGGTATTGCTGTAGGAATGTCTACAAATATACCACCTCACAATTTCAAAGAGCTTTCATCAGCAATAATTGAACAGATTAAAAAGCCAGAAATAACTATAGATCAATTGTTACAAATAATGCCAGGACCTGATTTCCCAACAGGAGGAATAGTGCATGGCTCTAAAGACGTAATTCAACAAGCTTATAAAACAGGAAAAGGGATAATTAAACTTAGAGGTGTTGCAAATATTGAACCAGAATCTAACAAGATTGTAATTACCGAAATTCCTTATCAAGTAAACAAGAGCAAGTTAATTGAAAAAATCGCTGATTTAGTAAGAGAAGAAAAATTAAAAGGTATATCAGATATAAGAGACGAATCTAACAGAGATGGTATTAGAGTTGTTATTGACCCTAAAAGAGGGGAAGACCCTAATGTTTTATTAAACAACATATTTGCGTTAACACCCATGAGTACCAGCTTTGGGATTATTCTTTTAGCCATAGACAAGGGAAAGCCAAAACTTTTAAACCTTAAAGAGATTAACCAATGTTTTATCAATCATAGATTTGAGATAATAACAAAAAGATTCCTGTACGAATTAAATAAGTCAGAAAAAAGGCTGCACCTCTTGGATGGATTTAAAGTTGCCTTGGACAATCTTGATAAGACAATAAAAATTATTAGAAAGTCAAAAGAACCAAGTGATGCTAAGGAAGCCCTGATAAAACAGCTTAAGATATCTGAAGTTCAGTCCACAGCTATCCTGGAATTAAGACTTCAAAGACTTACAGGGATGGAACAAGAAAGAATATTGGATGAAAGAAAACTTCTAATAAAAAGAATCAAAGAAATAAACAAGATTCTTGCAGATGATAAAGAAATCAACAATATAATGATTTCAGAGATTAAGGAAACGATTAGTGATTATGGTGATGAAAGAAAAACAGTAATACATGATAACAATTTAGGAGGAAAGACAGTTGAAGACTTAATAAAAAAGGAAGATATGGTTGTTACACTCACTCATGAAGGTTTTATCAAACGAACTGTTTTGACATCTTATCGAAGCCAGAAAAGAGGTGGAGTAGGAAAAACAGGAGCAACAAGCAAAAATGATGATTTTGCTGAAACTGTATTTGTTGCATCTACCCATGATTATATTGTATTTTTTACTAATAAAGGCAAATGTTTTTGGAGAAAAGTCTATGAATTGCCTGAAGCTAGCTTAATAGCACGTGGAAGGGGATTAAACAATGTTTTAAATCTTTCTAATCAAGAAACTGTCAAAGCTTGTGTTTCTATATCTACTTTCGAACAAGATAAGTATCTAATCATGAGCACAAAAAGAGGTGTTGTTAAAAAAACTAAATTAGAGGAATATTCTCGTCCTAGAACGAATGGAATAATCGCAATTAATCTCAAAAATGATGACGAATTAATTTCTGTTCAGACCACTTCTGGAAAAGATCAAATTATAATTTCAACAAAAATGGGTCAAGCACTTCGTTTTAATGAAGAAGGGGTAAGAGCAGTAGGCAGGAATAGTATGGGAGTCAAAGGTATAAAATTGAACAAAGATGACTATGTTGTTAGCTCAGAAGTTATAAAAAACAAGAACTCTCATATTCTAACAGTAACCGAAAATGGTTTCGGCAAAAGAACTGAAATAGAAAAATACAGGCTTACTTCTAGAGGTGGCAAGGGTGTAACTACTTTAAAAATTACTGAAAAAACTGGCGAAATAGTAAACGCTTTTCAAACGGATGATGATTCAGACATAATATTGTTGTCATCAATAGGTAAAGCTACTAGATTAAAGGCATCAGACATATCGATAATTGGAAGAGCAACTCAAGGTGTTAGGCTAATGAAAGTAAATGACACTATTAAGGTTGTTGCTGTTGCAAAGATACAGGAAAAGTAAATTGAATAAACTCTTTGGGGATCTAAGGAATCTTTTTAAATCAATCGATAATTACAATTGTTTTGTATGTTCTGACACTAACCCTATAGGTCTTAATTTAGATATAAGATACGAAAAAGATATTACCTATGCGATATTCAATCTCTCTAATCTTTATTCTGGATTTCCATCCGTAATTCATGGAGGAATACAGGCAACTATTATAGACGAGATAGGATTTTGGTCGATGTTCAACAATACAAGGTTGCTTGGTTTTACTAAATCACTTTCTGTTGAGTATTTAGCAAAGATTGAAATTGAAAAAGACCTGAAAGTTATTGGTAAAGTTGTTGAATACAAAGAACATATTGCCAAAGTTGAGGTTGAGATAATTTCAGATTCTTCAACAAGGACAAGAGGTATCGTTGAATATAAAACAATTAATAATAATTTAGTAAAAAAATATTTTGGATCAGATTTCTGCGAAAATTTTAAGAAAATTATAGAAAAAAATTAGTTTATTTAAGCGGGAAACGGGACTCGAACCCGCGACCTTCTGCTTGGCAAGCAGATGCTCTAGCCAACTGAGCTATTCCCGCACTATAGACTTTGACTAATTATACTTCTATATTTGAATAATGGAAGATAGAGAGGAAATACTAAATAAGACAAAAAGAGTTGTAATCAAGATAGGCTCGAAAGCTTTAGCTGATGAATCTGGACAAATTAGTTATTCAAGAATTAAATATCTTGCTTCATCGGTAAAGCATCTTCGTTCGAAGAACATAGACTGTTTAATAGTTTCATCAGGAGCCATACTTGCCGGCAACGAGCTTTTCTCGCTTAATATAAAAAAAATAAATATTGTAAAGAAACAAGCAATAGCATCAATAGGCCAATTAAAATTAATGAGTTATTACATTAAAGCATTTCAAAAAGAAAAGATTGATGTATCACAATTATTGTTAACAAATGATATTTTTTCTGATAGAAAAAGATTTCTCAATGCACGGGCGACGATTTTAGAATTAATAAATATGAAAATAGTGCCTGTTATTAACGAAAACGATACTGTATCCGTAGACGAAATAATGTTTGGAGATAATGATATTCTAGCATCTAAGGTTGCTTCTATGATGGATGCTGACTGTTTAATTCTCCTTACTGATACGAATGGATTATATAGTTCAAATCCGAAGAAAAATAAAGAAGCTAAACTTATTCAAGTTATTAAAGAAGAAAATTTTGATTCTACAGTGATTAGCGATTCCACAGAAGATATATCATTTGGTGGAATGAAATCTAAGATAGAAGCTTCTTTGGAAGTATCTAAATTTGGAATGCCAACAATAATCGCAAACGGTAAAAACAAAGATGAATTAGTAAGAATCTTTAACTATGAAGATGTTGGCACAGTCATTATGCCGAGTTCTAACAAAATTAAAAATAGAAAGAAATGGATAAGCATTGGTCCGAAATCATCAGGAAGACTATTGTTGGATCAGGGTGCTTCAGAAGCAATAACAAAAAAAGGAAAAAGCCTATTACCATCAGGGATATTAAAAGTAGAAGGGAAGTTCATTAAAGGCGCACAAGTTAGTTGTGTAAATGTTAAGACAAACAAAGAAATAGCTAAAGGTTTAATTTCTTATGATTCTAAAGAAATCAATCAAATAAAAGGAATGAAGTCAAAGGATATAGAAAAAATTCTAGGATATAAATATTCTGACGAAGTTATTAATAGAGACAATATGGTTATAGTCAAAGATTTAGATGAAATTTAAAGGGTCCAAATTTTTGTTGTAATTCGTTCCTCCTTCTTTAACCACACCTTTTGGAACATGGAATTTAATACTAGATTCTTTTCTTTCAATAACAATCTTCCCGTGTTGGTTCTCGTAAGCGACGAATTGAGACCCCCAGGTTTCTTTAGATATTGTGTTTAGAATTTGAGGGAAGTTTTTTGATCCAATAAAAATTGAATGTATACATATACCAAGTTTTTTTGCTCTGATTCTTTCTTTTCTTACGTCAGTATCCCCAGATGTTGGAATACCATCAGTAATGAAAAGTATATGTTTGTTTCTTAATCCTCTGCCTTTGAAGTCTGATATAGCATCTTTAAGCGCTTCCTCATAGTTAGTATTTCCAGAACATTCTGTTTTATTGGCTGATTGTAAAATCGTGTCGTATTCCTTAGTGAAAAACTTTTCTTCTACTATTGTTTTAAAAGATTTGTGGTTAAATTCTATATATCCAACCCTCATTCTTTTAGTTCTGGCAAGTTCCAAGACAGCTTTAACAACCGAAGAAGACCATTCACTATATACTCCCATCATTGAAGTGCTGATGTCCCGAAGAATAGCAATTTCTCCTCCCATCATCTCCCTCTCTCTTTGGTGTACTCTTGGTAGTTGGGGGGAAAGATTCTTAGTCCAAATCGTTGCATCCATTGGATCAACATCTTCAATTTCATAAAAAGAGTTCATCCTTTTGTATCTTCTAGGAAGACCACCCGGATGCGTACCTTTTTTGGCTAAACTTCTTTGTATGTTACCTTCCAAGCATTTCATAACAATCTGAACATTTTGAGCAACCTCTGAGTTGTCTAAGGTTCCTGTCTTTGTGCTATCGCCATCACCAGACCGTTTAGACTTTGTAGCATAAATTTTCTCGGATAAGGGAGCATTCTCAATATCGCCTTCACCGTCATCTTCACTTTGGTTGCTGGGATTTGTAGGTATCTTTTCTTCAGGCTCCATGGGTTTCGAGTTATCTTGACTGGTTAGATTAGATTCTAGTTCTTCTAAGGCTTCCATAAAAGCATCTTGAGCCTCATTATTTTGTTCTTCTGTTATATCAGAATCTTTATCTTGGTTTGACCCAACTTCTTTATTTTCTGATCCTTTTTCGAAATCTTGGCCGGGGCGATTTTGCTTATTCTCTATTTCTTGGTCTTTTTTTTTTGCTTCTCTATGGACTCTAATTTCTGTTCTGCTAATTGTAAAAGCTCTTCGGGTATACGAAAGGCTAGAAGAAATTTTAATGCTTTAAGGTCTGACAAATCTGCTTGATCTCTTCCATCAAGAATAGCATTTGCTTTAATGATTTTAATTGACTTGACCAGAAATGTCCTGTCAGATATTACAGAATTCTGTTCATTAAGTTTTTGATCTTCAATGAGCCAGCTAACAAAATTTATAAGACCATCTTGTACATCCACAGGTACTACTACTTTTTCAAATTTTTTATAAGTATCATTTAAAATCTTTTTTCCGACTTTTGTAACATAATCATAAGAACCATTTTTTGCAGAATACAAGTTTACGATTTTTTTAACATCTTCCCATTGCTTTTCATAGGAAAGCCCATTTGAATTAATTTGGATGACAAATCTATCAAGGTTTGCAGGATCAAGGGGTTCGTTATAGTACTCATCAGCTGTAGGGTTGCTTGTAGCAATTGCAGTTAAAAGAGGAATTGACTCTTCCCCATACTTTCTCTCATTTAATATTCTTAAAAGAACATTCAAAGACTCACCTGGAGCCCTGGATATGTCATCAAGTAAACATATTTCTGAAGTTAGGATGCCTCCTTTGATTATATCTTGCCTAATCAATTCTCCATCTTTAGTATCTTCTCTTGATATAACTAGGTCGCCAACTAACTCAGACAGCCTTGTGTCTCTATGCATTTGATAGAAAAAGAAATCAAGCTCGGCAGACTTAGAGATTATCTCTGAAAGCATCGTTTTTGCTGTTCCAGGAGGTCCTTGTATATAGATATGTTCACGTGAAATTATTCCTAATAAAAGAGCAGTCTTAACATCAGTATGACCAACAACTAGGTGGTCCATCTCTTCTCTTAATAGCTCAAACGGGTTTGACATGTTCTTTACTAATCCGGGGTAGATTTACTACCTCTTAACTTTACAGCAATAACATTTTATTTGCAATAGACTTAAATCTCTCAATTTTAGAAGGAAATGTTAAGAGTTTTATGATAGATTAGGCTAATGGATTTAGAAAATAAAATAAAATATAAATTTAAAGACAACCAATTACTAATAAAATCTGTAACCCACAAGTCCTATGGTTACGAAAAAGGAAAAGCAGACAATGAAAGACTAGAATTTTTAGGAGATTCAATTATAGGCTTTGTTGTGGCCAAGCACCTTTTTAAGTCTTTCCCAGAATATGACGAGGGAGGCTTATCAAAATTAAAAAATCAAATAGTTAGTACAAGGTCTCTTTACAAAATTGCAAAAAAATTATCTCTTAATAAATTTATACTTTTGGGAAAAGGGGAGTTGAAATCTCGCGGTAGGTACAAAGAATCCAATCTTGCTGCCTTATTAGAATCTTTAGTTGGAGCAATCTATATAGACTCAGGGATAAAAGAAGCCGAGAAATTTTTGAAACGATTTCTTTTGAGCGAAGATTTATCAAAACTTATTGAAGAAGATTACAAATCAATTCTCCAAATACTTTCTCAAAAAGAATTTAACACTTTACCAATTTATAAAACTATCAAAGAAGAAGGTCCATCACATAACAAGAAATTTCATGTTTCAGTTTTTATAAATAACAAAAAACATTCTACCGCTATTGGTAAAAGTAAAAAAATAGCTCAAAACAATTGTGCTAAAAAAGCAATTCAAAAACTTGCTATTTCTTTATAAGAATTTCATCAATGTTTAATAAACTTATTTTCTCATTCAATAGTGACTCATCTATAGATAACTGTTTAGCTGTCATAGAGAGACTGCCACTGTTTTTTATTAATAAAGACTCTATTAGTGGTTTCTCTATTTGATTTATAATAAAATCGTATAGTCCTGTTTCAGGTAGGTTCTTGTCGTTAAACAGATTGTCTATTAAGTTTCTATAGTCAACATTAGTATTAGTTGTTTCAGATTTTTGAAAAATTTTGGGCAAATGTTCTTTGATTGAGTCAATTGTAAGCTCATTATCAGGAACCATTAAAACTAATTTCTTAATTGAATTTTCAAGTTCTCTAATATTTCCAGGCCAATCATATTGCAAGAAGATCTCTAAGAAATTCTCGTCTATAGACTTGGTTGAACTTTCCTCTTCGGCATATTTTCCTAGAAAAAAATCAATCATTAAAGGAATGTCAGACTTTCTTTCACGCAAAGGAGGTATATCAATATTGATTGAATTTAATCTAAAGAATAAATCTTCTCTAAAATTCTTATCATTAACTTCCTTTTCTAAGTCCTTGTTCGTTGACGCGATAATTCTACACTTAAAACTGACTGGCTTTTGAGACCCTAATCGATAAAATTTTCTTTCTTCCAAAACTCTTAACAACTTGCTTTGTAAAGCATAAGACATATCACCAATTTCATCTAATAGAATTGTTCCACCATCTGCTTCTTCAAATCTCCCAATCTTTTTACTGTCTGCTCCTGTAAATGCTCCTTTTTCATATCCAAACAATTCACTTTCAAGTAAATCATTTGGAATAGCAGTTATATTTATTTGCACATAGTTTCCTTTTGATTTAGAACTACTAAGATGTATTGCTTTTGCTACAAGCTCTTTCCCTGTCCCCGATTCCCCAGTTATTAGTATTGTATGCTCTGATTTTGATATACGTCCAATATCTTTAAAGATTTTTTTTATTATTGGTGATTTTCCTATTATTTCTAATTTTTCATAATCCTTATTATTTAAATCCTTTTCTAGAGAGAGAATCTTCTTTGTATTTATAGAGTTTTTGATTGCTCTATCCATAGTTGAAGCAAAATCTGAATCAAAATTAAAAGGTTTAGACAAATAGTCATACGCACCATTCTTCATTGCTTCTATAGCATTATTCATTGTGTCTTGCGCGGTAATTACGATGATCGAAGCGTTCTTTCCTAAATCCTTGATTTTTTTCAGATACTCTAATGAATTCCCATCAGGAAGATTGATATCTAAAAGAATTAACTCAAACTCACCCTTTTTTAGTGCGGTATAAGTTTCAGATAATTTTGTTGAAGTATTTACGTGGTATCCCAAATCATCAAGATGTAAGGATAGTATTTTTCTTATGCTTTCTTCATCATCTACTATTAATACTGAGCTGCTCATAATCTTTTACTTGCAAAAATTATACCTAATTAATATTTTTCATGATTAATTAATAGGCAAATAGACTTTAAAAGTCGCACCATTTTTTTGAGATGATGCTTCAATAAAACCCCCGAATTTGTTGATTATTTTTTGACTCAAGAAAAGTCCAATACCTTGTCCATTTTCCTTTGTAGTGTAAAAAGGTTGAAAAATTTTATCTAATTTATCTTCTTCAATTCCTTGACCTGAATCATCTATACTTATAAGGAAAAAGTTCTTTTTATCTAATTTAAAATCACTAATTCTATTTGTATTAATGCTTATTTTTCCGTTGACGTCTATCGAGTCATAAGCATTCTTAAGTAAATTTAGTATTACTATTCTAAGTAGCTCTTTATCACAAAGAATGTCTGCATCTTCATACTCTAAAGACATAGAAAGAGAGACTTTCTTGGTTCCGTATTCTTTTGAACAAATTTCTATTACTTCATTAAGAAGCTTATTTATATCTACTTTACTGTATGTCTCCTCGCTATGTGGTTGTAAATGTCTAAAAATATTAACAAGTTCGGATAATCTTACTGCTTCCTTTTCTATAATCTCAGAGCATTCTTGAGCAGTAGCAGTTAAATCTTTCTCTTTCTTAATAAGCTGTGCGGCTCCTTTAATACCAGCAAGAGGATTCTTGATTTCGTGAGCCAAACCATAAAAGAGTTGACTCATAATCCTTTCTTCTTCGTCGTACTTTGTTTTTTTGTTTAAGATGTACATCCCTTCTAGGTTTGTAAATTGGATTAAAATATATTCAAGTTCAGGATTAGTTGATTCATAAGCTAGAATAGGTCTAACATAAACAGAGATAATATTTTTTTTGTCAAAAATGTTACTAAAAACAATTTCGTTTATGTATCTTGTCTCACAGTCTTCTTTAGTCTTTTTTACTAAATCAACAATCTTTTCATCAAGAAAATTTAAATCATTTCTGTTTATAAGACGGTTGCTTGATATACCAATGATATTTTCAGCTTCTTGATTTACTAACACAAAATTAAAATCAGAATCTAAAATTATTATACCTTCCCTGATATTGTCTAAAATGAGATCTCTAAAATCTATATCAAGTTTTCTCAAGAAATATCCTCTACTGGTATAAGCAGAGGACGACCAGAAACAAATTTGAGCTTTCTTATTTTCTCTAAAGCCCTATTGATATTCTGGAATTTAGTTTTCTTGATAAAAATAATTACCGGAACTTTCTTTCTAGAAACTCGAACATTATCTTGAATAATTTTTTCTATACTTATCTTACTTTTCCCAAGCATGCTAGTTATTTTCCCTAGATTTCCGCTTTTATCTTCTAAGTCTATTCGAAGGTAAAATTTTCTCTCCAACCTCTGCATAGAATGTATTTTCGCAGTATTTTTTTTATTAATAAATAATTCTAAATTACTATTTGATATTTTTATTATGTCTGAAACGACAGCAGAAGCAGTGGGAAGCATCCCAGCTCCATATCCATAATTCATTACCGGTCCTAAGTTTTTAGAGTTTATTAGTATCGCGTTAAATTCATTGTCCACATTTGCTAGAGGATTATTGTTCTCAATCAGAGTAGGATGAACTCGAGCATCTATATAATTATTTGTAATTCTTCCGATTCCTAATAATTTAATCTTGTATCCTAGGTTGCTTGCACACTCTAAATCATACGAAGTTATCTTTTCTATACCAGCAGTAAAAACATCTTTCAGATTAATATTTAATCCAAAACATGTTTTGCATAAGACAGCAACTTTATGAGCGGTGTCCTGACCGTTTATATCCAATTTTGGATCAGCTTCTGCAAAACCTTCATCTTGTGCAGATTTAAGAGCATCTTTAAATTCTGTTCCATTTGCCATAAGCGACAAAATATAATTACATGTACCATTCATAATTCCTTGAAAAGAATTTATCTCGTTTATAAGAAGTGAATTTTCAATTGTGTTAATTAAAGGAATACCTCCTCCAACACTAGCCTCATAACCAATATTCTTTTTATGTTTCCCTGCAAGACTTTCTAAAGTATCACCGTATTTCGCAAGCAGTGCTTTGTTAGCAGTAATTAAATTTTTGCCACTTTTTAATACTTCTTTTGATATCAAATATGCTACAGAAGTCCCACCTATAAGTTCTATGACGGTATCAATTCTTTCGTCTTGAATAATACTTTTGAAATCTTTTGTAAAATTAGAGGAAGGAATTTTAAGTTTTCTTTTTGTTGAGTCTGATATGTCACAACATTTCAAAACTTGTATATCAATTTTGTATAACTGTCTTATACGATTTCTTCTTTGTTTCAGTATTTTGTAGACACCTGAACCTATTGTTCCTAAGCCAATTATTCCTATATTTACCTTTTTCATAATTATCCAATTGAAAAAAAACTGAGATGAATATATTCTAACAAATTATATTTCTTTATTAAAGAAAGGGGCCGTAGCTCAGCTGGGAGAGCGCTTGGATGGCATTCAAGAGGTCGAGGGTTCGATCCCCTTCGGCTCCAATTACAATTTCGAGAGACTTTCCTTAATTCTCTTCATTCCTTCTTGTATGTCAGACATAGAAGTGGCATATGAAATTCTTACATGATTATCTGAACCAAATTCTACACCAGGTACTACAGCAACTTTTGCTACATCAAGCAAGTAAGCAGATATTTCCATCGAATTAGTTATTGTCTTCCCATTGTGTTCTTTGCCAAAAAAATTCGAAATATCTGGAAAAACATAAAAAGCTCCTTCAGGTAAAACACAATCAACTCCATTGATTTCATTTAATGCTGAGGTTATAAAGTCTCTTCTATCTTTGAACTCTTTGAGCATTTCTTTAATTGGTTCTTGTGGCCCAGAAAAAGCTTCGATTGCAGCCTTTTGCGATATAGAAGTAGGGTTAGATGTTGACTGACCAGATAGATTGTTCATTGCAGAAATCACACTAGAGTTTCCAGCAGCATAACCTATTCTCCAACCAGTCATAGAATAGGATTTAGAAACCCCATTGACCAAAATTGTTCTTTCTTTAACATCTTCTCCTAATTGTGGAAAAGAAATATGCTTTTCGTCTTTGTAAATTATTTTGTCATATATCTCATCAGAAATAACTATCAAATCATTCTTAATTGCAATCTCAGCAAAACTTTCAAGCTCATCTTTGTTGTAAGTTGTTCCTGTAGGATTAGATGGATAATTTAATACAATAGCTTTTGTCTTATTAGTAATCAAAGCTTGTATTTCATTTTTGGTAATTTTAAATTTATTTTCTTGTAGTCCTGGAACAATAACGGGTTTTCCGCCAGCGATTCGAACTTGTTCCGGATAAGAAACCCAGTACGGAGAAGGAATTAATACTTCGTCACCAGAATCAATAAGAACTTGAAAAAGATTATATAAAACATGTTTTGCGCCCGATCCGACTAGTATTTCACTTCTTTCATACTCCAAATCATAGTCACTCTTGATTCTGCCTATAATTGCATCTTTAAGCTCAACTATGCCACCAGCGGCTGTATATTTAGTAAATCCAGCATCTATAGCACTTTTGGCTTGTTCTTTTATATTTGAAGGAGTATCAAAGTCAGGTTCTCCAGCACCAAAGCCGATTACATCTATCCCTTGAGACTTTAGTTCTTTCGCTTTTGCTGTAATAGCAAGAGTAGCTGAAGGTTTTAACGTTTTAGCAAGTTTTGATAATTTCATTCTACTACTATCTCTTTTTTAACTCTTTCTTTAATTCTTTCTCAACAATTTTAGGTACAAATGCACTAGCATCTCCACCCAGTTTTATTATGTCCTTAATCAAAGAAGAACTAATATGAGAATAATTTGCATCTGCTACCATAAAAATTGTTTCAATTTTAGGGTCAAGTTTATTATTAGAGGTCGCCATCTGTAATTCATATTCAAAATCTTGAACAGTTCTCATACCTCTCAGTATTGTATTGATTTTCTTTTTTTTAGCGAAGTGAACAAGCAATCCTTCAAATTTATCTACCTTGATTTTTTTGTTTCTACTGAAAACTCTTTTTATTATATCAACTCTTTGATCAATACTTAGAATAGAGTTTTTGCTCGAATTTACTGCTACACCGATGACCACTTCATCAAACAAATTAGAGGCACGTTTAATGATATTCATATGCCCATATGTAAATGGATCAAAACTACCAGGATAAATTACAGTTTTTTTCATTTTATTTAGACCAACAAAATGTTATAAATTTGTCCTTATACTCCTTAACTCTAGCCGATTTGACATCAACTTTAATTTCTTCTCTCTTGGGATGTTCGCAAACGATTATCCCTCCACTTGCAGTTAATTTTAGGGCAGTTCTAATAATACCATTAACTGTTTTTTCATCAAAATAAGAGTATGGAGGATCAATAAAAACAAGATCAAACTCTTTACTTTGTTTAATCATTTCTCTTAATCCTGAAGCAGAATCTTTCTTTATTACCGTAGATTGAGCTTGATATTCACATTTAGTTAAATTGTCTTTTATACACTTAATCGATACAGGGTTTTTATCAATAAAAGTAGAATGTTTAGCTCCCATGCTTAGAGCCTCAATTCCCAGAGAACCACTTCCTGCAAATGTATCTAAAACACTCATCCCAACTACAGAAGGGAGTATATCGAAAATCATCTTTCTAACCATACTTGTTTTTGGTCTTACTAATCTATTTGTTGGTACTTTTAGCCTGAACCCTCTTTTTTCTCCGTTTGCTATCTGTATCATGTTCTCAGGTATTTTTTTTAAACAAGCTTTCAGCTTCTTTTAATAAGTCTTTCATCAAATACATACTGCTTTCCCAAAAATCTTCCTTTGTTATATCTATGCCTACTTTTTTTACAAGGGTTTCGGGAGAGCCTGTACTTCCAGAAGACAAAAGAGTTATATATTTATTTATGAACTTAGAACCCTCTTTTTTGTATTGAGCAAATAATCCATGTACTAATAACTCGCCAAAAGCGTAAGAGTAACAATAGAATGGAGAATGTATGAAATGGGGTATATACATCCACCAGCATTTGTAAAACTCAGAAATGCTTATTGATTTCCCAAACATTTTTTTATTACTCTTAGTCCAAATCATATCAAATTCTTCAGAAGATAATTCCCCTTGCAATTTTCTCTTATCATGAATTTCAAGTTCGAAATTCGTCATAACTATTTGTCTAAAAACTGTAGCAAAGATATCTTCTAATTTTGAGCAAATCAAATACATTCTTTCTTTAGTGCCTTTTTCTTTTGATAGAAGCTTATTGAAAACTAACATTTCTGCAAAAACACTAGCAGTTTCTGCTGTAGTTAAAGGTGTGTTTTGTTGAAAGTATCCATTCTTCCTTGAAAGATATTGATGAATCCCATGGCCAAGTTCATGAGCGAGTGTCATTACGTCTCTGATTTTTCCGGTAAAGTTCATCATTATGTAAGGGTGAACTGATGGTACACAAGAATGACTAAAGGCCCCGCCTCTTTTTCCATTTCTTAGAGAATAATCGATCCAATTTTTATCAAAGAAAAGAGAAGCTGTCTCAGCCATTTTCGGTGAAAATTCTTGAAATGATTCTAGAACAATTTGCTTTGCCTGATTATAAGTGTATTTCTTGGTAGACTGGCTTAGTGGCGCATATCTATCATAATCTTTAAAATCTTTAATTTTTAATATTTTACTCTTTAATCTGAAGTACCTTTGTGGGATAGAATTATACTTATTGCAGGTGCCAATTAGAGCATCTACTGTTTCATTTGATATTTCATTGGATAGGTTACGTGGCTTTATTGGCTTGTCGTAGCCCCTAATATCATTAGTAATTTTGTAATCACTAATTATTTGATTAAATATAAAAGTTAAAAGTTTTCTTTCTGACTTTAAGCCTTCTGTTAGAGATTTTGCAGCATCAATCCTTGTAGATCTTTTTGAGCTGTACAATAAAGCAAGAACTTCTGTCTCTGTCATGATTTTATTTTTTTTATTAATTTTTATGTTGAAACGAATATCATTTATTGTCTGATCAAAGAGTCTGTTGAAGGCTCTAGAAGAAGTAAGAGATTTCTGATCGAGAATTCTTTCTTCTGGCTCTGTGCGCATGAAATCTTTGTATTTCCTCTCGGATTTTAACAAATGAGAGTAGGGTGCCAATATAGGAGAAGAGTAAATTCTTTTCGCATCAGAATTCTTAATTTTATTCCAATTCAAAAAAAAGAATATTAAATCTTTTCTAATAAAAGAAATCTTTTCGCTTGAGTATTGATAAAATTTAGATATTTTAGGATCGTTAGTGTCTACTGCAAATAGTAATGATGCATAAGAAGAGATCTTCCCTAGTCCTTCATATATTTTTTCTAATTCTTTTATTGCCTCCAGAATAAGTTTAGGCCTAGCATTGTTAGTAATCTTTTTGCTATATTTTAGATTAAATTTCTTTGCTGCTCTTTCAAGTCTTTGAAAATCCTTTTGTATTTCTTTTGAATTTATATTGCTATAAAGATCTTTTAGTTGCCATTCCATTTACTTTGATTCTCACTTGTTTGAAATTATTTCTTTAGCTATTTTGCTTATGGTTCCATTGTCAGCTTTACCAGATAATTGTTTCATAGATTCTTTCATTAGAGCGCCCATATTTAGATTTTCTTCAGACTCTAAACTCTCATAAATCTTCAGAACTTCTTTTTTTACTTCTTCGTCTGACATTTGTTCCGGAAGATATTTTGCTAGAATTTTAAGTTCTCCTTCTTCAATATCCTTTAAATCATCTCTATTATTTTCTTTATATAGATCTATCGCATCTTTTCTCTTTTTAATTTCTTTCTTTATTGTTTTAAGTACTTTTTCTTCACTATTTTCAGCGTCTTTTCCTTCATTCCCAATTGCCGCAATTACACTTCTTATAGCATTTGTGGCCATCTTGTCTTTGGATGTTATTGCTTTTTTTAAATCTTCCCTCAGAATTGCTATCATAATGCTAAAATACTTTAACATATATATTTTAATAGGTGTTCTCTTACTCTTCCCTTTTGTTTACAACTCTAATTCAGATGAATATGAAAAACGTTATTCGGACTCAATCAACAAACAACTAGTAGAACGATGCTATGAAAAACAAGGATGGGGCCAAAACGACTCTCATTTCGGAGCTTTTAATTGTTCTTATGTCTTCTTAGGTGTTCCATATAAAAACAATACTTTGATTGGAAACATGGATATTAAAGAAAAATTTGTTATCAATTTAGAGGGAATGGATTGTTTTACTTATATAGACTATGTCCATGCTCTAAATCTCTCTAGAGACTATTATGATTTCGTTGATAACCTCAAACTTACTAGATATAAAAAAGGATCTGTAAGTTTTAAAACTAGAAACCATTTTTTTTATGATTGGAGTCTAAATGTTAACGGTATAAAAGATGTTACTAAAGACATTAGAGAAGAAAAGATTACAACCGTAAGAAAAACACTTAATTTAAAAAAAGATGGTTCATTGTTTCTTGATGGTATACCAACAAGGAAAGTAAAGATATCATATATAAAATCAAAATTTATTACACCAGGCTATCTGATGTGGTTGATACCCGGAGACTATATCGGGATATATTCAGAGGAAGAAGGGCTTGATGTATCACATGTAGGCATTCTTTTTGTATCAAAAGATGACAAATATTATTTTAGACATGCATCGAGCATAGAAGGGAAGGTGGTTGATGTAGATTTTATAGAATATATAAAAGATAAGCCAGGTATAATTGTTTATAGGTACTACGATTTATAACTAGGGGGTTCATATGTCAGATTTATCAAAAAGCAAACAGATACAAGAAAGTTACTCAGATTCAAGGTCTTTAACCTATCTAATTAAAGAACTTAATAATGCAATTCGTGGTCTACAGTCCGTTGATGAATATCTAACTAGAGTTACTAGAGCTAAAGAAATTCTAGGAAAAGAATCAATGGAATTAGGAGAAAATGTTGATCAGAAAAAAATTGATTTACACGATTCTCTTTTAGAGATGGGTAAATTTGTCCAATCCACACTCGACAGCATTCCTATTGAAGACGAAGAACTTGATGCAGCGGTAGAACAACTTATTAAATTTATGGGGACCAAGGAAGAAGCAATTGAATATGCACAAAAAGAGCTTAAAGGACAGGAGCAAGATTCTTACTGGTTTAAATATTGGTCTGGCTTAATTGAACGTCTTAACAATATTAAAGATTAGGAATAAGTTCTTTACTCAGAATTTCCATAGTTTTCATTGTCTCATCTATTTCAGGAGATAAAAAATCCAATACAACTTCAGATATACCTAAATCTTTATAAGCCAAGATATGATCGAATACCTCATTCTTTTGACCAATTATAAAATTGTTAGGATTATCTTCTTTTTTATCTGAAATCAAAATACGATTTCTAAGGGATATATCAAAGCTATCTACATTTATATTTTTAGTAGCAGCATATTCATTTACAAAATTCATTTTTTCTTTTAATTGGTCAGGTGTAAACCATATGGGCTGCCATCCATCAGCAAATTCTACAGCTCTTTTAATTACTTCGTCTGATGTTCCACCCATCCAAATTGGCAACTTCTTTTGTTTTGGTTTTGGGTAGAATGATACATTTTCAAAGGAATAATACTCTCCTTTAAAACTTGATGGATGATTATTCCATAGCTCTTTAATTAACTTTATATATTCTAAAGTTCTAGGCAATCTTTGTTCAAAAGGTACATTTAAAATTTTAAATTCTTCTTCCATCCACCCAATTGCCACGGTGCAAGTGACCCTTCCATTTGATACATGATCTAAAGTCGAAAGCATTTTAGCAATGATGATCGGATTTCTATAAGGAAGTATTGCAGCACTTGTTCCAATTTTAATTGTCTTTGTATTTTCAGAGATTGCTGTAAGCATAATAAAGGGGTCAGGAAAAATATCAGCAAATCTTCCCTCCCATTCTTTAGGAATAATTACGTGATCACTTGCCCAAACAGACTTATAACCTAATTCTTCTGCTAATATAGCAAGTTTAAGTTGGTCATCTACATTGATATTTTCTAAAATTGGTAGAGCAACACCTAAATTCATTTTATTTAGTAAACTGGAATTATAATTTTTGTCAACAAATTAAGTTAGGTAGTTTTTTTGAAAAAAGACAAATGAACAGAATATATTAAGCCTAGAAGTAAAATTACCTGAGGAAGGGTTGTTTCCACTGTAGGGTATATTCCTAAAATTTGTATTTTAGGGATTGATAAAACCAGAGTGGTTGAAACCATCCCAACTTCTTGTAGCTCAGTAATTCCGTAACCAAGGAAACTTAAGGATAGGATAAATAACATTATGCTAGTCCCTATAAAATAGTGTCTTAAGTTTACTACAAATGCCATTTTTAATATCAAGTATGAAATAATTGATACAACTACAAGACCGACTATCAATCCATAAGAAATAGCTTCTCTATCAAATTGAATTAACAAAGCTTGGTAAAAAAGAATTGTCTCAAATACTTCTCTATATACTGCAAAAAAAACAACCATAAATAAAGCCATCAAGTCTTTATTTGAAATAGCACACTGGACTTTTGATTCAATATATTCCTTCCATTTTTTTGCTTCAGCTTTTGAAATGAACCAAACTCCAACATAGAATAGAACTACTGACGCAATTATACTGGTTACTCCTTCTACAATTTCTGCGTGCTCTGCTGTTAAATTAAAAAGATAATTTGCTGCAAGAAAAGTCAATCCTCCAACAAACAATGCTGAGATCCAAGCATAGTTTATAACTTTTTTGGCTTGGCTTTCACCAATCTGAGTTAAGTAAGCATAAATTGCAGCAACTATAAGAACTGCTTCTAAGGATTCTCTAAAAATAATTGTAAAAGATGCAATAAATGCGGTGCTCATAAATAGTAACCTTTATGGATATGGAATATCCAGAATATATAATAACCAGAAAAATTAAGAGTTCAAGAGCTATTTACTTATCTATACCAATTTTTCTAAACATAGCCAAATCATCAATGATATGTTGCAACCAGTAGTCAACTTTATCACTATCGACATTGTCTTGTTCGTTTTCTTTGACGTATACGTTTAAGAGAATAGTCAAATCGCCAGTTAAATCACTCTTAGCAATATCGTTTTCTATCAACTTTGCTTTTGATAGTAGTAAATTTAAAGATTTTTCCAGATCAGCTTTATTTATTGAACTAGATGATGAAAGTTGTGTTCTCAACAAAACAACTTCTTCCTCTAGTGGTTTAAAGTCAGCGTGACTCGGAAGATTAAATATCACTAAAATAAAAAAGGTGAAAAAAATGTTCTTCATTTGTACGTTACCTCCTTTTCGTCCTGCATGAATATGGATTTTGTAATTATTATTATTAATAAAACAAGGAATATTTGTTCAACAATCATAGATACAACTTTTAGAATTGCAAAACTACTTGAGACATATCGGACAAGCCAACTAGATGATATGTCTAGGAGACAAGCACTAAAAGAAAAAACAATAATAAATATTTTGTATCTAATGTCTAAATTACTAAAAAGCATCAAGTGATTCAAGGTCAACAATATTATGCCCATAGCAAAAAGATGGAAATGGGACTCAAAAATTAAGGAGCCATAGCTTTTTGGGGTACGGTATATATCAGGATTACCTAAGTAATAATCGGTGACAGATGTAGGGGTAAATCCTATTTGCCACATAAATAGAAAATTAGTAATTATTAATCCAATAAAAAATATAAGTGAAAATAAAATGATAAGTTTTAATGCGGAGTTTTTATTTATATCTTTTGTAACAAAAAATCTCATAATTTAATAATAACTTATTTGTAAAGCAAATTATAAAGACTCACAGTCCTTCTTATGGCCTTTGATGTCTCATAAGAAGATATCGTTGCTCCAGAAACCATTATAATGTCCTTTTTTGGTTTTAGTTCTTGTCTTAAATTTTTGCCTCTAAATTGCTCAAGCCATTTCTTTGTCATTATATATTCCTCTGGTTCGTAAAAAGCTATTACTTCAACACTTTGAATTTTTCCTTTATTGTCAAAGACTACAAATATTGTTTCAGTTCTTGTCCTTAAAATATGTGTATCCACAAAGACTGTATTGACTCTTTTTCTTCCATTGTATGCTTCATAATAAGTATAAATCTTATCGTCGAATTTAGAGTTGGAAGCCTTTTCTAGTGAAGCAAGTCTTTTTGTATTCAGAAATATTTTACCTTTTTTGATTTCTTCATTAGGAAAATATAATTTAAGTGCTTCAGGTATAGTCATACGGACAGTTGCATTAGAGTTGGGGATTAAAAAGAAGAAGAATAATAAGAGAATTAATTTATACATGACATTTATTCACAATATATAGTAACAAAAATCCAAGGCTCTGTTTACGGCTGCGTCTATGAGAAGGACAAAGCCTTGGATTTTTCAGTTTAATTTAGAATATATATCCTATACCCAAGTTAAGAGCTCTATAGTCTCCGTTTCTTGCGCCATCAAGATATCTTGTATAATCAGCTTTTAAAACAATGTTGTATATCGGTTTCACAGAAAGACCTGCTGTATGGTAAACCGTTCTGTAATCAATGTTTCTTTCTGCTGAAGCCTCAACTTCATCATGAAAATTTAAGTACTCATATCTATAGAATGGAGCTACATACCAAGTAGTTCCAATATACTTACCTAAATCATGAGCTACTTCACCATAGTAACCAACTTGTTTCTTACCAAATTTAAGGTGTTTAGCTGATGACAAAGTGTTGTTTAACCTTTGTACATGACTAAGATTATTTTCTGCATAAAGGAATGTGTACTCAATCTCGTTTATTTCACCCTTAGTAAATACACTAAGCATTTGAACGGAAGTGTGTGGATCGTTAACTTCAAAACCAGTTACACCTGAACTTGGGTTAACTTTACCTTCATACCATGATCCACCAATCATCATGTTTGGTGTCAATTGATATTCAAGTCTACCTATAGTAGCCATTTCATTTGAAACTGTTTGACTTCCTTTACCTCTAAAATCTCTCATTCCACCACCTTGCTTAGTGGTTCCTGGATATTTTAAAGAAGTTACATAATACAATTTATACGATAACTTCTCACCAAGTTGTCCGAAAATACCGACTCCGTTTTCTCTTGATGTTGTAGGTATAATTTTGTTTTCTACCCATGGTCTATAAACTCCATGAAATAGAGTAGGTTCGTGCTTTTCGTTTATTATTCCTAATGGGAGCAATAAAAGACCAGCTCTTGCACCTAATTTACCTTTCGTTGCTTTTGGTGCGTAATCGATGTAGGCAAATTCAAGATATGATTCGTCTGCGTGTTCAAACTCAACTTCAGTGTTTAAAGTCCACTCATCATCAAATTTGTAACCAACATAAAGAATTCCTCTATATGCATCAGATTGATCATATTTGTCGCCCTCTATATAGGCTTTGTTTACTATTTCACCATATCCACCGATAGCTAAACCTTTGGATGTGTTGTAAACCTTTGAAGCTGCAGCTCCAAATCCTCTTTGAGAACCTAATTCACCACCAAACAATTCTTGGTTTTTTAATTTCTCAATTTCGTCAGCTAAAATGTCAATCTTCTCGCTAGTAGAAGCTCCTGAAAGCATATCGCCTGTAGAAGCTGTTTCTTTAGAGAATGATGACATATTAGATGCCAACAAAACAATGAAAGCTAATAAAAAAATCTTTGGAATTTTCATTATTTTTCTACCTCCGTTTGAATTACTTGGATATTATGGACTCATAAGATCCATAATATCCGTCTATTATATTAAGCTGTTTTCCAATTAAGTCAATTAGAAATTTTAAAATTACTTAGTGTTCAAATTGTTATGAATCTCTTTAATAGTTGAATTATCTAATGCTTCAATAATAAGAAATGTAGAGTTTTTAAAATTTTTGATTTTTTCTATGGCGGTTTCAATAGGCATAGAAATCAAACTTGTAGATATAGCATCAGAATGAATAGGGTTGTCAGATATTACGCTTATTGATAAATTCTTTGAATCTTTAAATTCCTTATTTATTGGATCAAAAATATGAGATTTTTTTTTATTCTTAACTAAAAAAGTCTTAGAATAGGTACCTGAAGTCGAAATTGATAAATTATTTAAATCACTTCGAATATAAGCATCCTCGCTATCTTTGTATGGTTTTTTTAGATCAATAGTCCAATCATGTTTCTTAGAAATTGTTGTTATGTTTCCTCCAAAGTTTATAAGAGCATCCTCAATTCCACTTTTTACTAATTTATCAATCATCAGTGATAGCACATATCCCTCAGCAATTCCACCAAAATCTATTTGTATACAATCAACTTTCTTTGAAATAGTCTGCTGTTGAGGATCGTAATTTAAATTTTTCAACCCAATACACTTACTAATAATTCTATTGATTTCTTTTTTTGAAATTCTTGAGGAGGTATCTGATTTATAGTTAAGTTTACTAGTTAGACTACCTAAGCTTATATCAAAATATCCATCTGTAATCTGGTTGTATTTAATCGAGATTTCAAAGAGTTTTGAAAAATCATCTGACATTTTTGTTATAGTATTCGCATTTGAAAAATTAAATCTAGAAATCTCAGATTCTTTATCATAATTATTAAAAACAATACTTTTTTCTAACGCAATTTTTTGTGTTTCCATAATTATTTCTTGAACTTTTACTGATTCCAAATCAGAAATAACGATAAAATCTAAATTCGTACCCCATACTATAAAACTCCGTCTAAACTCCTTATTAGAAGAGCATGAATTAAAAGATGTTACTAAACCTAACAGCAATAAAATGCAGATTGTAAATCTCAAAATTTTCCTTTTAACTAAGCTAAACGTCATAGATTTCAAGACCCTTCTTGTCATATTAAAATTATACATATGATGTATATTATTTGTCTGCTATGAATACAAACAATTCCCTACTTTCTTTATTGCCAGAGCATAAAAAGAATATATTTTTTGGAGTGATTGGCCTAACTGTAGTTGATGGAATAATGCTGCTAGTTCCAATTATAATAGGAGATATTGTTACTAAATTATCCGAACCTAATTCTTCAGAAATTCTTACTTCTTCTATTAATAAAGCTACAGCCTACCTCCTTTTATGTGGTCTAGTTATGGCCATTTTTAGATTTGTTTGGAGGTACTTCTTAATGGGAACCGCTAGAAGAATAGAAAAAAAGATGAGAGAAAAATATTTCGAAAAACTACAAAATCTTCCCATGGCTTTTTTTAATGATAGCGATGGAGGAGATCTGATGACCAGGGGAGTAAACGATATAGAAAATATTAAAATGGCATGTGGTTTTGGTATTGTTCTGGTCTACGATGGAATTGTCCTTCTTGCATTTATTTTTATTTCAATGTTCATAATTTCCCCAGAATTTACACTTTATGCCGCTATTCCATTTGTATTAATGGGTTTTTTGATTTTACGATACGGAGACTACATACAAAAACTTTTTTTAGAAGTTCAAAATTCATTCTCAAGATTGACTGAGGAAGCAAGAAAAATCATTTTTTCTATACGAGCTATCAAGTCTATAAACGATGAAGACAATCAAATATCCAGATTTTCTAAAGTAAGCAAATCTTATGAAGTAGAAAATCTAAATCTAATTAAAATTTGGGCTGGATATCAGCCATTAATTACATTTTTCACAGGGATATCAATTTTAGTTCTGATTTTTTTAGGGAGTAACATGGTATATGATAACGAAATATCCTTAGGCGATTTTTCATCCCTAATGGTTTATTTAACTATGTTAAGTTGGCCAGTTATCGCAATGGGTATGGCAGTAGATTTCTTAAAAAGAGGGAATGCTTCATTAACCAGGGTAAACCAAGTTATTCTTGAAAACTCTGAACAAGACGAAAGTGCTTTGAAATCAATTGAAAAAATAAAAACGATTAAATTCAAAAAAATAAATTTTTCTTATACAAACGAAAATTTTATTCAAGATTTATCTTTAGATATTAATCAAGCTGAAAGTATTGGAATAACTGGTAAAACTGGATCTGGAAAATCTACAATATGTAAATTGATCATGAAATTAATTAAGGCTGATAATATTTTTCTTAATGATACAGAAATAGATGATATCAACAAGCACTCAATTCGATCTCAGATTTCATATATAGAACAAGAGCCTATAATTTTTACTGGAACAATAAAGGAAAATGTGAGTTTTTTTGATAAAAACCCACAAGAAGAAAAAGTTATAAACTGCTTAAAGTCCGCAGGTTTCAGCAAAGACTTACTGAATATGCCAAAAAGATTAAACACGATAGTTGGAGAGCGTGGATTGAGCCTCTCAGGAGGACAAAGACAAAGGTTGTCTTTAGCTAGGGCTTTATATCAAGACCCTAGCGTTCTAATACTGGATGACAATCTATCATCATTAGACGTAGAAACAGAACTATTAATTTTAGACAATCTAAAAAGAGAGTTTAAAGATAAAATTCTTATTGTTATTTCATCAAGAATTTCTACAATATTTTCTTTTGATAAAATTGCAGTTTTTGATTCAGGGAACATTGTACAGTTCGGCAATTCTGTTTTGTTAGAAAAGGAAAGCGGTCTTTTTAAAGACTTGATGAAAATTCAGAAAATTTTGCCAAATGAGAGTGAAGATAATGTTTAAACGCGATAGCATGATCGGTTGGCTCCTTTCATTTTGTAAGCCTTTTAGGGGATGGTTATTAGTCGCGTTTGTTTCGATGATAGCAGTTGCATCATTCGAAATTACTATTCCTTATAAGATTAAAGAAATTGTAGATGGTTTAATATCAAATGAATTCACCAAGCAAAATATTCTAGATATCTCATTCACAGTTCTACTTCTTGTTTGCGGAGTTCTTATTTTTAGCTGCATTTTTAGTTATGTCTTAAATATCACTGGTCAAAAAATTATGCATAAAATAAGAAAAACTGTATTTAGCCACATAGTCTCTTTGCCTCAAGATTATTTCGATAAAGAAAATGTAGGAAGAATTACGACTAGAGTAACTAATGATATAAATGCTCTAACTGAATTCTACACTAATGTTCTTGTGCAATTCTTGAAGGAAGTTTTAGTGTTTTTTGGCATATTGTTAGTTATTTTTCAATTTAATTCTAATCTTGCTTTTATCATGGTCGGAATAAATATATTTATAATTATCTTTGCACTTTTATACAAAAAAAGACTTAGAAGAGTTTATATCAAATTAAGAAAGACGATTGCACAACTTAACGTATTCATAAGCGAAACGGTCAGAGGATTATCATTATTAAAAGTTTATGGAAAAGAAAAAAGAAACTTTGAAAGATTTGAAGAACAAAGTAACAAAAATTTCGAAGTCAATATGGAACAGATGTATACCTTTGCTATTTTTAGACCAATGATTGAATTTATGTACGCTTTCTCGCTTTCATTGGTAGTTTGGTTTGGAGGAAGACTGATTATAGAAAATGATTTATCTATAGGAGGATTATTGGCAATCATTTTTTATATAAGAATGTTATTCAGACCAATACTTGAACTTGCTGACAAATACAACCTTCTACAATCGGCACTTGCTGCTAGCGACAACCTCTTCTCAATTATTACCACAAAACCTGAACAACATGGATTGAAAGAGTTTAATGGTAATTTTAATAGCATTTTATTTAAAGATGTTTCTTTTGGTTATGATAACGAATCTTGGGTTTTAAAAAAATTCAATCTGGAAATTAAAAACGGTGAGTCTTTAATATTGTTAGGACCAACAGGCTCTGGAAAAACAACAATAGTTAATCTGCTTTTAGGATTTTATACGCCACAGGAAGGTGGAATTTATATTGATGGAAATCATCTGAGCACTTTTGATCTTAGAACAGTAAGAGCAAACCTTTCCGTTATCATGCAAGATACACCTTTGCTTAACAATGTTCCAGAGGAAGGCTCCCTTAATAACATAAAAGTTCTTCAATCTAGGGGTGAAAAACAAATTGACAATATTAAAAAAATTATAAAAAAGCCATTTCACATAATAATACTAGATGAAGCAACATCAAATCTTGACTTAGATCTAGAAAAATATGTTAAAGATTCTTTGGATAATATTAAGGAGAAGACATCTTTATTGATTGCACACAGGTTAAATTTGATAAAGGAATTTAGTCAAATTATTATATTAGAAAATGGTAAAATTAAAGAGAAAGGAACTCACAAAGAGCTCATTTTAGTAGAAGGAGAATATAGGAAAATATTTAATCTAAATAAGGGATTCTATTCAAGATAGCTTTCTTGTTTAAAATTTTCATTGTATAATGGATTTCTTAATCGGGGTGTAGCGCAGCTGGTAGCGCACCTGTTTTGGGAACAGGGGGTCGGAGGTTCGAGCCCTCTCACCCCGATTTAATATTCTTCCTTTCTACAAAAATTAACCCAAAAATTATACTGTTGGTCTAATTTAGTTTTAGTTGAATATTCGCAAATAATCTGTTTGCAGATTTTTCTTTAATGCTTTTTTGATAAGATCTCAAAGCATACGCATGACGCATAATAGAAAGTTGCTCTTTTACAGAAAAATTTGCTTTAGTGCTTGTTCTTTGAACTGGAGCATTTTTACTAGTTTGCCTCCAGTTATTTGTTAGACTAGCCTTTAGCATATCCAAATACCTCCTCTAAAAAGATATTCGAACTTTTAACGCATGTTCTATGCGTGCCTTTTAACCCATGACACATGGAGGCTTTTGACTCATGTCCTATGAGGGTCTTTTTCCCACGACCTATGAACCAATTATTATATCAAATATTAATTGAATTTCATCTATAAATAATGGAAGATAAAATGATTAAAGATGCGCCAGTAGCTCAGCTGGATAGAGCAACGGACTTCTAATCCGTAGGTCGGGGGTTCGAATCCCTCTTGGCGCGAGATTTCTATGGTGGATGTAGCTCAGGGGTAGAGCATCGGTTTGTGGTTCCGAGGGTCGCGGGTTCAAATCCCGTCTTCCACCCTTATTTTTCGACTTTATGTGGTATAAAGAGAATTTAAATTTATGTAATCGTGACCGATATCGTTGGTTAGCATGAAGGCAGAATGTCCTCCGATATTTAGATCAATAGTGATTTTTACTTCCTTTTTTTTCATTAGTTTTTTTGCCAAAGTTATGTTCTGATTAGACTGACCATCTCTCACGATTTTAATCTTTTCAACGTAGATATCTATTTTATCTTGCTTTATGTAGTTTATTTCTGTTGCACCTACTGATGCAATTATTCTTCCCCAGTTTGGATCCGAACCATATAGTGCGGTCTTAAACAACAAAGAGTTTGCAACTTTTCTTGCAATTGTGTCGGCACTAACTTTGGATTTCGCTCCTTTCACGACAATTTCACACACTTTAGTTGCACCTTCACCGTCTTTAACAATTAATTTTGCTAGTTCGTAAAATATATTTTGAATTTCCCTCTTTACTTTATTGAGATATTGACTTTTATTGTTTATTGATTTATTTCCGGCCATTCCATTCGAGAGGGCTATCGCGGTATCATTTGTGGACATATCTCCATCAACACTAATGCAATTAAATGATGTAGCAATGGCTTCATCAATTAAGCTTTTAAATGTACTCTTGTTAAACTTCAAATCTGTTACAAAAAAGCATAGCATTGTAGCCATACCCGGATGTATCATTCCTGCACCTTTAGCAATACCTAGCAAGTTTCCGGAAGAATTTCCAAGCTTGATTTTGCTATGTTGAAATTTAATAAATTTATCTGTGGTCTGAATAGATTCCGCAAATTTCCTATAGGAGCTT